>JBEVDH010000197.1:0-10637 GCA_040514115.1 Comamonas sp.
ATGAAGTGATCACGCCGCTGGCCGACAAGCTCGGCGCCGCGATTGGCGCCAGCCGCGCCGCCGTGGACGCGGGCTACGCCGCCAATGACCTGCAGGTCGGCCAGACCGGCAAGATCGTCGCGCCGCAGCTGTATGTTGCCGTCGGCATCTCGGGTGCGATCCAGCATCTGGCCGGCATGAAGGACTCGAAGGTCATCGTGGCGATCAACAAGGACGCTGAAGCTCCGATCTTCTCGGTGGCCGACTACGGGCTCGAAGCCGATCTGTTCACGGCCGTGCCGGAGCTGGTCAAGGCGCTCTGAGCGCTGCGCCACACCGCAGGGGCCGGCCCTGCGGGCCCTGCCCATAAGAATATGGCCACGCGCCAGGCGCGTGACCGAGGGAGACAACCGCATGGATTCGATGATGACAGTGTGGTCCCGGGCCGCCATGGCGCTGGCCTGTGCGCTGGGCTGCGTGGGTGCCCAGGCCCAGGCCTGGGTAGTAGGGCAGGTGGCGCCCCTGACAGGCCAGGGCGGCACGCAGGGGCGCGCCTATGCGCAAGGCATGCGGCTGCATTTCGATCAGATCAACAAGGCCGGCGGCATCCAGGGCCAGCCGGTCCAACTGGTGGTGATGGACGACGGCGGGCATCCCGACAACACCGTGGCCCGCACCCGCGAGTTGCTGGCCCAATCCAAGCCCGTGGTGCTCGCCGGTTTCATGGGCAATGGCAATCTTGCGGCGCTGCTGGGCAGCGGCCTGCTGGCGCAGGAACGCATCAGCCTCGTGGGCTACCAGGGCAATGACACGCAGGTGGGGCGCGCGCCGCAGATCTTCAGCACCCGTGCGGGCCTGCAGGATGAAATGGCGAAGATCGCCAGCCATCTGGCCATTGTCGGCATCACGCGGCTGGCGGTGGTGATCGAGCAGCGCGCGGACAGCGAGGCCGTGCTGCAACTGGCCCAGAGCACGGCCACGCCGGTGGGCGCCAAGCTCGTGGCACAGGTGACGCTCAAGAGCGGGCGCACGCGCATCAGCGCGGCGGTCGATCAGCTGCAGAAAAACGATCCCGCGATCCAGGCCATCCTGTTGATTGCCTCCAGCCCGACCACCGCGGCTTTTGTCGAGGCCTACCGCATGGAGTCGGGCACGGCGCAGATCTATGCGACTTCCAATTCGGACATCGAGCAGCTCACCACCAGGCTGCCGCCGGAGCTCATGAGCGGCCTGTCGATCGCGCAGGTGGTGCCCAGCCCGTACCGGGTTTCGATACGGTTGAACAAGGAGTTCCGCGACGCGCTGGCCGGGCAGCCCAAGCCCGCCGAGATACCCGCGAGCTACGCAATGATGGAAGGTTACGTCAACGCCAAGGTGGTGGCCGAAGCCCTGCGCCGCGCCCAGCCGGTGAACCGTGAAAAGCTCAATGCCAGCCTGCGCGAGTTCAATCCGCAGGACCTGGGCGGCTACTGGGTCGCGTTCAAGCCGGGCTCGCAGTTCGGCTCGCGCTTTGTCGACCTGTCCATCGTCAGCGCCTCAGGGCGCATCAGTCACTGAGTAACCCCCGGGCGGGGGCCTCGACATTCCAGGGAAATTCCATGCACTATGTAGCTCCTCTCCAAGACATGTTGTTCAACATGGAGCATCTGGCCGGGTTGGACCAGGTCGCGCAACTGCCGGGTTTCGAAGAGGCCGGCCTCGATACCGCACAGGCAGTGCTCGAGGAATGCGCCAAGTTTGCCCAGGGCGTGGTCGCGCCCCTGAACCGCGCGGGCGATCTCGCGCCTTCGAGCTGGAAGGACGGAGTCGTCACCACCACCGAAGGTTTCAGGCAGGCCTTTCGCCAGTACGCGGAAGGCGGCTGGCAGGGCCTGCAGCATCCGGTGGATTTCGGCGGCCAGGGCCTGCCCAAGACCATTGGCGCGTCCTGCGTGGAAATGCTCAATGCCGCCAACCTGAGCTTTGCGCTGTGCCCGCTGCTCACCGACGGCGCGATCGAAGCGCTGCTCACCGCGGGCAGCGATGCACTCAAGGCGACCTATCTTGAAAAGCTCGTGACCGGCCAATGGACCGGCACGATGAACCTGACCGAGCCCCAGGCCGGCTCGGACCTGGCGCTGGTGCGCACGCGCGCCGAGCCCCTGGCCGATGGCAGCTACAAGCTCTTCGGCACCAAGATCTTCATCACCTATGGCGAGCACGACATGGCCGAGAACATCGTCCATCTGGTGCTGGCGCGCGTGCAAGGCGCGCCCGAGGGCGTCAAGGGCATCAGCCTGTTTGTCGTGCCCAAGTTCCTGGCCCAGGCGGATGGCAGCCTGGGCGCGCGCAACGACGTGCAGTGCGTGTCCATCGAGCACAAGCTGGGCATCAAGGCCTCGCCCACGGCGGTGCTGCAGTTCGGCGATGGCCTGGTGGGCAGCGTGGCCGACGGCGCGGGCGCCGGCGCGCTGGGCTTTGTGGTCGGCGAGGAAAACCGCGGCCTCGAATACATGTTCATCATGATGAACGCCGCTCGGTATGCCGTGGGCGTGCAGGGCATCGCGATTGCCGACCGCGCCTACCAGCAGGCCGCGGCCTTTGCCAAGGAGCGCGTGCAAAGCCGTCCCGTCGACGGCAGCGCCAGGGCCAGCGTCACGATCATTCACCACCCCGATGTGCGCCGCATGCTGATGGTGATGCGCGCCACGACCGAAGGGTGCCGCGCGATGGCCGCGACGGCTGCCGCCGCCTACGATCTCGCGCACCACCATACCGATGCCGGGCAGCGCGCGCACCACGCGGCGCTCTACGAATTCATGGTGCCGCTGGTCAAGGGCTACAGCACCGAGATGGCCCAGGAGGTCACGGGCCTGGGCGTGCAGGTGCATGGCGGCATGGGTTTCATCGAGGAAACCGGCGCGGCCCAGCATTACCGCGACGCCAAGATCCTGCCGATCTACGAGGGCACGACGGCGATCCAGGCCAACGACTTCGTGGGCCGCAAGACCGTTCGCGACGGCGGCGAGGTGGCGCGCAGCCTGGCCGCGCAGATCGAGCAAACCGAGCAGCAGCTGCAGACTTGCGGCACGCCGGCCGCGCAATCGGTGGCGCGCCAATTGCGCAGCGCGCGCCTGGCGTTTCTCGAAGCCGTCGACTTCGTGTTGGCCCATGCCAAGGCCCAGCCCAACGCGGTCTTTGCGGGCAGCGTGCCGTACCTGCTGCTGGCGGGCAATCTGCTGGCCGGCTGGCAGCTCGGCCGCGCGCTGTGCGTTGCCGAGCAGTTGCTGCCTGGGGGACAGGACACGCGCTTCCTGCACGCGAAGATCGCCACGGCGCGGTTCTACGCCGAACATGTGCTGGTCAAGGCTGGCGCGCTGCGCGACAGCATCGTTCATGGCGCGGACAGCGTCATGGCATTGAATATCGACGATTTCTAACAAGAAGCAGGAGACACGCATGTCGCAACTTCCCAAGGCGCTCCAGGGTCTGTCCCTGCCGGTGATTGCCTCGCCGCTGTTCATCATCAGCAACCCGCAGATGGTGATCGCGCAGTGCCAGGCCGGCATCGTCGGCTCGATGCCCGCGCTCAACGCGCGCCCCGCGGCGCAGCTCGAGGACTGGCTGGCCGAGATCACGGAAACGCTCGATGCGTACAACCGCGCGCACCCGGAGCAACCGGCCGCGCCGTTTGCCATCAACCAGATCGTGCACAAGAGCAATGACCGGCTCGAGCACGACATGGAAGTCTGCGCGCGTTATCAAGTGCCGATCGTGATCACTTCGCTGGGCGCGCGCGAGGATGTCAACCAGGCCGTGCACGCCTGGGGCGGCGTGGTGCTGCACGACATCATCAACAACCGGTTCGCGCACAAGGCGATTGAAAAGGGCGCCGACGGCCTGGTGGCCGTGGCCGCGGGCGCGGGCGGCCATGCCGGCGGCAAGAGCCCGTTTGCGCTGGTCCAGGAGATCCGCCAGTGGTTCGACGGCCCGCTGGCGCTGTCGGGCGCGATTGCCTCGGGCGGCGCGGTGCTGGCGGCCCAGGCCATGGGCGCCGACTTCGGCTACATCGGCTCGGCCTTCATTGCCACGCACGAGGCGCGCGCCAGCGACGCCTACAAGCAGGCCATTGTCGACGGCAACTCCGACGACATCGTCTACAGCAACCTGTTCACCGGCGTGCACGGCAACTACCTCGCGCCGTCGATCCGCGCGGCCGGGCTGGATCCCGAGAACCTGCCCGAGTCCGACCCGAGCAAGATGAACTTCGCGGGCGGCGCCACCAAGGCCTGGAAGGATATCTGGGGCTGCGGCCAGGGCATCGGCGCGATCGACGCCGTGACCAGCGTGGCCGAGCGCGTGGCCCAGCTGCGCAGCGAATACCAGGCAGCGCGAGAGCGCCTGGCGCTGGGCTGATCTCAGGGCGTGGAGGGCGGCAGCCCGCGCGTTGCGGGACTCTTGCCTGTGAGCCGGTCCTTGAATTCCAGCACGCGCGTCACGGCCGCACCCATGCCCATCAACTGCTTGGCAGTGTCTGGCGACAGGCGCTGGATTTCATCGAACCAGGTCATCAGTTGGTCGATGAGCTCGTGCATGTCGCGCATGCGCTCCTGCGCATAGCGCTCCTCTTCGCTGACCGGGTCTTCGAGCAGCGCGGCGCGCAGCATCGACTGCGTGGGCTCGATCTCGCGGCGCCGGCGTTCCTCGGCAAGCAAACGGAAAATCTCCCAGACATCCTGCGGCGCATCGAAATACTCGCGCCGGTCGCCAGTGTGGTGGCGCAGATGCACCAAACGCCAGGACTGCAGTTCCTTGAGGCCCATGCTCACGTTCGAGCGCGAGAATGCCAGCGCTTCGGCGATCTGATCGGCGTTGAGCGCCACCGGCGACAGGAACAGCAGTGCATAGATCTGGCCCACCGTGCGATTGATGCCCCAGCGGCTGCCCATTTCACCGAAATGCGAAATGAACTGACGATTGAGTTCTGGAAGAGGAGTGCTTGGCGTCATGCCGGCATTGTCCCTTTCTTGCCGGGGTTTTCAGAAGCTACTGGAACGGCCGAAGATACCAGTAGGGTCATTGGCGGCCGCTGCGCAGGAGCGACAGCGGCAAAGGCCGGAAAGGCGCAAAATGGCGGTCGCAGGCCCTGGGGTCTGTGCGCCCGGCTTCATCGGTGCGCACAGGCCCCAGGCCTTTGTCTATGGCGCCATGCATTCGGTGGCGCCGCCCCGCGATGGATTGTTTTCTATGTCTTCCCTGTCTCCCGTCTCGCGCAACGCGGTCATTGACTGCATCAAGGGCCTGGCCTGCGCGGCCATTGTCTGGCACCACCTGGCCTTCTACGGTCCCATGGCCGATGTCGTCCAGCCGCTTTTGCCCGGTCTGATCGAATGGCTTGACCAGGATGCGCGCATGGCCGTGCAGCTGTTCCTGGTGCTGGCCGGCTACCTGGCCGCCGCCAGCCTCGCGCCCGCGGGCCTGGCGCGCCATGGCCAGGCGCTCCAAGTGCTGGCGCAGATCGGGCGGCGCTTCGTGCGCCTGGTTGTGCCGCTGGCCGTCGCGCTGGTGCTCGCGGTGCTGGTCACGGCCCTCGTGCGCCCCTGGTTCGACCATGCCTCGCTGTCGGCCGCGCCAACGCTGTTGCAGCTGCTGGCGCATGCCCTGCTGCTGCAGGGCATCGTGGGCGAGGAGTCGCTGTCGGCCGGCGTCTGGTATGTGTCGATCGACTTTCAGCTGTTTGCCCTCACGGTGCTGCTGTTTGCTGCCGCGCACTGGTTCAACCCTCGGTTGGATACCTTGCCGCGCGCGCGGCCCACGCCCGGCCAGGCCGTCGTCGTGCTGCTGGCTGCAGCATCGCTGTGGGGCTTCAACCGCGATGCCGACTTCGACAACTGGGCGGTCTATTTCTTTGGCGCCTATGGCCTGGGCATGATGGCTTTGTGGGCGGTACGCTCGCCCCGGCCCTGGGCCTGGAGCGCGCTGATGGCGGCGCTGCTGGGCGTCGCGCTGTGGCTCGAATGGCGCACCCGCATCGCGCTGGCCGGCACGGCGGCGCTGGCGCTGGTCGCCATCATGCGCTCCCCGCGGCTGCACCGGTTGCAGGGCCCGGAGCGGCTGCAGCAGCTGGGCCAGATGTCGTACTCGGTGTTCCTGGTGCACTTTCCCGTGTGCCTGCTGGTCAATGCCGTGGTGACTTTTTTCTGGCCCGACTCACTGGCCATCAATCTCTTCGGGCTGTGCGCGGCTTTTGCGCTGTCGCTGGCCATGGGTCGGCTGCTGTACCAGCGCGTCGAGCGGCATATGCCCAGCTGGCAGGACGTGGTGCGCTGGCAGGCAAGCCTGGTGGGAACGGGGATGTTGATGACTTGGGTGACGGCTTGGATCTAGCGGGGGCTTGCTCCTGGCTTGACCGGGGCCATCCATCCTTCGACAGGCTCAGGACGAACGGATGAAAAACCGTTCGTCCTGAGCCTGCCTGGCCGGCCGCGTCGAAGGATGACGGGCAATGTCTCGCCTCGCCTCAACGATGCAGCTCCCCCGCACTCTCCGGTTGATACAGGATCCCGGTCACCCGCACCGTCATCACCTTCCCCCCCGGCCCGGGCCACGCCAGTTCATCCCCTACCGACAACCCCAGCAGCGCGCTGCCCACCGGCGCGAAGATCGACACCCGGTCGGCGCTGCCGTCGATATCGCGCGGGTAGACCAGCGTCAGGCGGAAATCCTGGCGTGTCTCCAGCAACTCGAACTGCACCGTGGAGTTCATCGTGACGACGTTGGGCGGCATCTGCGCCGGCTCGACCACATCCGCGCGATCGAGCTCGGCCTGGAGATCGGCCTTGCCCGGAAACACCGATGCGGGAATCGCCGCCAGCAAGGCTTCGATGCGATCGAGGTCCAGGGAGGAAAGAATGATCTGCGGCTTGCGCGACATGGGAAACCTTGGGGGAGATGAACGCTCGACTGTAGGGGAGCGCGGATATCGCACTGTTTTGGTGCGATACCTTTGACCTCATCAGCCGTTGAGTTGCCCGGCGTGGTGGCGCAGATGGTCGTCGATGAAGGTCTGGATGAAGTAATACCCGTGGTCATACCCCGGCTGGCGGCGCAGGCTCAAGGGTTGGCCCGCCTTTTCGCAGGCGGCTTCGAAGGCTTCGGGCAGCAGCTGCTTTTCCATCAGGAACTTGTCGGCCAGACCCTGGTCGATCAGGATGCCGGCAGGGTAGGGCGCACTGCTCTGTGCGGCCATCAGCGCGCTTGCATCATGGGCAGCCCAGGTGGACTGGTCTTCGCCCAGATAGCCGGTGAACGCCTTGCGGCCCCACGCGCATTCGCTCGGATTGGCAATCGGCGCGAAGGCCGACAGGCTCTTGAAGCGGCCCGGGTGGCGCAGCGCCAGCGTCAGCGCGCCGTGCCCGCCCATCGAATGGCCAAAGATGCCCAGGCGCTCGCCGTCGATCGGCAGCTTGCGCGCCAGCAGCGGCAGCAGTTCCTCGATCAGATAGCTTTCCATGCGCCAGTGCAGGCCCCAGGGCCGGGTCGTGGCGTCGAGATAGAAGCCCGCGCCGACGCCGAAGTCCCAGCTGTCCGATTCGCCGGGCAGGTGGGCACCGCGCGGGCTGGTGTCGGGCGCAATCAATGCCAGGCCGAGTTCGGCCGCCAGGCGCTGGGCGCCGGCCTTGGTCATGAAGGTTTCCTCGGTACAGGTCAGCCCGGCCAGATAGACCAGCGCCGGCACCTTCTCACCGGCGACGGCTTGGGGGGGCAAATACACCGAGAACTTCATCGGCAGGCCGATCTCGTTCGAGGCGTGGCGGTAAAAACGCTGGGCGCCGCCAAAGGCGGCATGGGCGCTGAGCAATTCCAGGGCGTCGGACATGCGGGGGAATCTCCAGAAAAACGGTGGCTGCAGTGTGACACGGGCAAATGGTCGATATCTGCCGGGCCGAGAGGGGAAAGTGAAAATGCGCTGGCAGACGCAAAAAAGCCCGCAGGGCCAAGGGCATCTGCGGGCTCGTGCGGCAGCGGCCGAAGCCGCTTGCGCTCAACGCTGGCCGATAGGCTTGACGCTGCGCTCGGTCGAGCCGGTGAACAGCTGGCGCGGGCGGCCGATCTTGTACTCCGGGTCGCTCATCTGTTCGTTGAGCTGGGCGATCCAGCCGACGGTGCGGGCCAGGGCGAAGATGCCGGTGAAGATGTTCACGGGAATGCCCATCGCGCGCTGCACGATGCCGGAGTAGAAGTCGACGTTCGGGTAGAGCTTGCGCTGCACGAAGTAGTCGTCTTCCAGGGCGATCTTCTCGACGGCCTTGGCCAGCGCGAACAGCGGGTCGTTTTCCAGGCCGAGTTCAGCCAGCACTTCGTTGCAGGTTTCCTGCATCAGCGTGGCGCGCGGGTCGTAGTTCTTGTAGACGCGGTGGCCAAAGCCCATGAGCTTGACGCCGGACGACTTGTCCTTGACCTGCTCCATGAACTCGCCGACCTTGGCGATGCCGCCGTTGGCCTGGATCTGTTCGAGCATGTTCAGGCAGGCTTCGTTGGCGCCGCCGTGGGCAGGGCCCCAGAGGCACGCCACGCCGGCCGAGATCGCGGCAAACGGGTTCGTGCCCGACGAGCCGCACAGGCGCACCGTCGAGGTCGAAGCGTTTTGCTCGTGGTCTGCGTGCAGGATGAAGATGCGGTCCAGTGCGCGTTCG
Organism: Comamonas sp.; assembly: GCA_040514115.1. Lineage (GTDB taxonomy): Bacteria > Pseudomonadota > Gammaproteobacteria > Burkholderiales > Burkholderiaceae_C > Comamonas. Next base: position 8,655 of record JBEVDH010000197.1, read on the forward strand.
AGCACCGGGTTGACCTGGTACTCCTCGCAGGGGTTGCCGAACATCATGCGCAAGAAGTTGCCGGAGTACGACAGGTCATTCTTGGGGTACATGTAAGGCTGGCCCACACCGTACTTGTATGCCATCGACACCAGGGTAGGCATCTTGGCGATCAGGCGGATGGCGGCAATCTCGCGGTGCTCGGGATTGTTGATGTCCGTGCTGTCATGGTAGAAGGCCGACATGCCGCCGACCAGGCCCGTCAGGACGGCCATCGGGTGGGCATCGCGGCGGAAACCACGCAGGAAGAACTGCATCTGCTCGTTGACCATCGTGTGCTTGGTCACGCGCTCGACGAAATCGGCTTTTTCGGTTTCGTTGGGCAGCTCGCCGTACAGCAGCAGGTAGCAGGTTTCGAGGTAGTCGCAGTTCTTGGCCAGCTGTTCGATGGGGTAGCCGCGGTACAGCAGCTGGCCCTTGTCGCCGTCGATATAGGTGATCGCCGACTGGCAGGCTGCCGTCGAGAGGAAGCCGGGGTCATACGTGAACATGCCGGTCTGGCCGTACAACTTGCGAATATCAATCACGTCAGGGCCAATGTTGCCCTGGTACACGGGCAATTCGACGCTGGGGCTGCCATTGCTGAACGACAGTGTTGCTTTGTTATCGGCGAGTTTCATTTCCAACTTCCTTCTCTAGTTTGCCTAGCCTACATGTGAAAGTGATCCGGGCTGGCGCTTGCGCACCAGTTCCAGCACTTCTTTGATTTCTTCTGTGTCGAGGGCGCCTTCTGGTTCCTTGCGCTGCAGGAAGAGGTCCAGAAGGTCGTTGTCTGCCAGATCCATCAGGGCAGACAGGCCAGCCGCGTGTCTGTGCGTCAGCTGGTCTCCGTAGGTGGCGAAGAACTGCCCGATGAAGATGTCGTTTTCAACCAGACCGCGGCGGCTGCGCCACTGAAGCAGGTTGCGTTCGCGTTCGTCGAGCAGGGTGTTCGTCATGTGCATCAGATGGCGCGGCGGACCATCAATTCCTTGATCTTGCCAATGGCCTTCGTGGGGTTCAGGTTCTTGGGGCAGACGTCCACACAGTTCATGATGGTGTGGCAGCGGAACAGGCGGTACGGGTCCTCGAGGTTGTCGAGGCGCGCGCCCGTCGCTTCATCGCGGCTGTCGGCGATGAAACGGTAGGCCTGCAGCAGGCCGGCCGGGCCGACGAACTTGTCCGGGTTCCACCAGAACGAGGGGCAGCTGGTCGAGCAGCTCGCGCACAGGATGCACTCGTACAGGCCGTTGAGCTCTTCACGCTCTTCGGGCGACTGCAGACGCTCCTTCTCGGGCGTGATGGTCTCGGTGATCAGGTACGGCTTGATCGAGTGGTACTGCTTGAAGAACTGCGTCATGTCCACGATCAGATCGCGGATGACCGGCAGGCCGGGCAGGGGCTTCAGAACGATGGTGCCGGGCAAGGTGTTCATGTTGGTCAGGCAGGCCAGACCGTTCTTGCCGTTGATGTTCATCGCATCCGAGCCGCAGACGCCTTCGCGGCACGAGCGGCGGAACGAGATCGAGGGATCCTGTTCCTTGAGTTTGACCAGGGCGTCGAGCAGCATGCGCTCGTGGCCGTCGAGTTCGACTTCCACGGTTTGCATGTAGGGCTTGGCGTCCTTGTCCGGATCGTAGCGGTAGATTTGGAATTTGCGCTTCATGATTTTTTTCTCGTCGGGCTGCGGGGCGATCAGAACGTGCGGACCTTGGGAGGCACGCTGTCCACCGTCAGGGGCTTGAGGTTCACGGGCTTGTAGCTGAGCGAGTTGCCAGCGCTGTGCCACAAGGTGTGCTTGAGCCATTCCTTGTCGTTGCGACCCAGCGGGAATTCAGCGTGGTCGGCGTCGTGTTCGTAGTCGTACACGGTGTGGGCGCCACGGCACTCGGTGCGTGCGGCGGCCGAAGTCATGGTGGCCTGGGCGACTTCGATCAGGTTGTCGACTTCCAGCGCTTCCATGCG
>JBEVDH010000095.1:0-13531 GCA_040514115.1 Comamonas sp.
GGGGTGTCGATGCGCAGCGTCAGCGTGCGCCGCAGCTGGCTGCCGTCGGCGCGCGTGATGCACAGCTCGGCATCGCTTTGCGGCGTGAGCAGCGGGTCGGGAATCACCTCGATGAACTCATCGCCCTTGAGACCCAGGCTCGTCCAGCTGTCGTCGCCGCGCAGCTGCAGCGGCAGCACCCCCATGCCCACCAGGTTGTTGCGGTGGATGCGCTCGAAGCTGCGCGCAATCACCGCCTTGATGCCCAGCAGCTGCGTGCCCTTGGCGGCCCAGTCGCGGCTCGAGCCCGTGCCATATTCCTCACCCGCGAAAATCACGCTGGCCCGGCCTTCGGCCTGGTACTGCATCGCCGCGTCGTAGATCGGCATCTTGCGGGCCTTGCAGGCCGCATCGCGGTAGAGCGTGAGGCCGCCCTCTTCTCTCGAGCCATCGGCCAGCGGCGGCAGCATCAGATTCTTGATGCGCACATTGGCGAAGGTGCCGCGCATCATCACCTCGTGGTTGCCACGGCGCGAGCCGTAGCTGTTGAAATCGGCCTGCTGCACGCCATGCGCGCACAGCCATTCCCCCGCGGGCGATTTGGGGTGGATCGAGCCTGCGGGCGAGATATGGTCGGTCGTGATCGAGTCGCCAAACAGCGCGATGATGCGCGCGCCATGCACCGCATACGGGTTGCGCGGCTGCAGCCCGGTGGTCACCGGCTGCGCGATGGCCAGCTCGAAGCCTTCAAAGAACGGCGGCTCGGCGATATAGGTGCTCTCGGGCCAGGTATAGGTCGCGCCGCTGACGCCGCGGATCTTCTCCCAGAGCTTGCCGGGCTCGCTGCTGACCTTCTTGTAGTTTTCCTGAAAGGCTTGGCCGTTCATCGCGTGGTGCATCAGCGCCTGCACTTCCTCGGAACTCGGCCAGATGTCGCCCAGGAAGACCTCCTTGCCGCCCGACCCCTTGCCCACGGGCTGGGTCATCAGGTCGGTGAGCACCGTGCCCGCCAGCGCGTAGGCCACGACCAGCGGCGGGCTGGCCAGGAAATTGGCCTTGAGGTTCGGGTGGATGCGGGCCTCGAAATTGCGGTTGCCCGAGAGCACCGCGGCGCAGACCAGATCGCTTTGGCGAATGGCGGCGTTGATCTCGGTCGTGAGATCGCCGGCATTGCCGATGCAGGTGGTGCAGCCATAACCCGCCAGCGCAAAGCCGAGCTTTTCCAGATAGGGCAGCAGGCCCGCTTCGGTCAGATAGCGCGTGACCAGCCGCGAGCCCGGCGCCAGCGAGGTCTTGATGTGCGGCTGCACCGTGAGCCCGGCCTCGACGGCCTTTTTCGCCAGCAGCCCCGCGGCGAGCATCACGCTCGGGTTGGAGGTATTGGTGCAGCTGGTGATGGCCGCGATCAGCACGTCGCCATGGCCGATGGTGAACACGCCGCCGTCGCTGGCCGCGTGGGTTTGCGGCGTTGGCACCTTGGCCGTCGCATGGGTGGTGGCAGGTTCGGGCTTGTTGGCCTGCATCTCCTCGAGCTGGCGCTCCGCGCCTTCGGGCGTGGGCCGCGACAGGCGGAACCCGGAATCCACCGAAGACCCCTGCACCAGTTGGCGCGTCTGCAGCACCTCGGGCGGCTGGTTGAAGCCGTTGAGCGCGGCAGGCGCGCTGAACAGGTGCGTGAACTGCGCGGCCACCTGGCCCAGCTCGATGCGGTCTTGCGGCCGCTTGGGACCGGCCACGCTGGGCGTGACGCTGCCCAGGTCCAGGCTCACGACGCGCGAATAGTCGATCTCGCCGCGCCCCGGCACGCCAAACAGCTGCTGCGCGCGGAAATAGGCCTCGAGCGCCTCGATCTCCTCGGCGCTGCGGCCCGTGCCGCGGAAATAGTCCAGCGTCTTGTCGTCCACCGGGAAAAAGCCCATGGTCGCGCCGTAATCGGGCGCCATGTTGCCAATGGTGGCGCGGTCGGGCACGGCCAGGCTCTGCGTGCCTTCGCCAAAGAACTCGACAAACTGGCCCACCACCTTCTCGCGGCGCAGCCGCTCGGTGATCGTGAGCACCAGATCGGTGGCCGTGACGCCTTCGCGCAGCCGGCCCGTGAGCTCGAAGCCGACGACATCGGGCATCAGGATATAGACCGGCTGGCCCAGCATCGCGGCCTCGGCCTCGATGCCGCCCACGCCCCAGCCGACCACGCCGATGCCGTTGATCATCGTCGTGTGGCTGTCGGTGCCGACCAGCGTGTCGGGGTAGTACACACCGTCGTCACTGCGGTGCACGCCGCGCGCCAGGTACTCGAGATTGACCTGGTGCACGATGCCGAAGCCCGGCGGCACGACGCCAAAGGTGTCGAAGGCCTGCATGCCCCATTTGAGGAACTGGTAACGCTCCTGGTTGCGCTGGAACTCGAGCTTCATGTTCAGGTCGAGCGCCTTTTTCGTGCCGAAATAGTCGACCATGATCGAATGGTCCACCACCAGGTCGACCGGCACCAGCGGCTCGATCGCCTCGGGGTTCTTGCCCAGCCGCTCGGCCGTGCTGCGCATTGCCGCCAGATCGGCCAGCAGCGGCACCCCGGTGAAATCCTGCAGCACCACCCGTGACACGACAAATGGGATCTCCTCGGTGCGCGCGCCCTGGGGCTGCCACTGCGCGAGCTGGCGCACATGCTCGGGCGTGACCTTCTTGCCGTCGCAGTGGCGCAGCACGGCTTCGAGCACGATGCGCAGCGACACCGGCAGGCGCTGCACGCTCGGGTATTGCCTGGCAAGCGCCGGCAGCGAATAAAACTTGCCGGTCACGCCGGAAGATGTCTTGAAGTTCTTGAGCGTGGGGGCAAACGCGTGTTTCATCGAGGCTCTCCTGATTGCTGTCCTGACATTGTGCTCCTGCTGTGTGACGGGTGGTGTGGGTCGGGGACGCGTGTGGGATGTGCGGCGACGATCGGCGCGCCCATGAAAAAACCCGCCGAAGCGGGTTTTTCTTTGCCAGCGGATGGATCAGCAGGCCGGAGCGGGAACGGCCGCCGCCTTCGCCACGTCCGCATACTCAGCGATCTGATCGAAGTTCAGATAGCGGTAGACGCTGTCCTTGTCCGCATCGATGATGCCCATGGCCAGCAGATATTCCTGCTTGCTTGGCAGATAGCCGATCTTCGAGGCAATGGCCGCCAGTTCCGCCGAGCCCAGATACACGTTGGTGTTCTTGCCCAGGCGGTTGGGGAAATTGCGCGTCGAGGTCGAGATCACGGTGGCGCCTTCGCGCACCTGGGCCTGGTTGCCCATGCACAGCGAGCAGCCGGGCATTTCGGTGCGGGCACCGGAGGCGCCGAACGCCGCGTAATGGCCTTCCTTGATCAGCTCGCTCTCGTCCATCTTGGTCGGGGGCGCGACCCACATCTTGACGGGGATGTCGCGCTGGCCGCCCAGCAGCTTGGCAGCTGCGCGGAAATGGCCGATATTGGTCATGCACGAACCAATGAACGACTCGTCGATCTTCGTGCCCGACACTTCGGACAGGAACTTCGCGTCATCGGGGTCATTGGGGCAGCAGACGATCGGCTCCTGGATGTCGGCCAGGTCGATGTCGATCACGGCCGCGTATTCAGCGTCCTTGTCGGCTTCGAGCAGCGTGGGCTCGGCGAGCCAGGCTTCCACCTTCTCGATGCGCCGCTGCAGCGAGCGCTTGTCCTCGTAGCCCTGGGCAATCATGTTCTTCATCAGAACCACGTTGCTGGTCAGGTATTCCTTGACCGGCTCGGGGTTGAGCTTGATGGTGCAGCCGGCAGCCGAGCGCTCGGCCGAAGCGTCCGACAGCTCGAAAGCCTGTTCGACCTTGAGGTTGGGCAGGCCTTCGATTTCCAGGACACGGCCCGAGAAGATGTTCTTCTTGCCGGCCTTGGCCACCGTCAGCAGACCGGCCTTGATCGCGTACAGCGGAATCGCATGCACCAGATCGCGCAGCGTCACGCCGGGCTGCATCTCGCCCTTGAAGCGCACCAGCACCGATTCGGGCATGTCCAGCGGCATCACGCCCGTCGCGGCGCCAAACGCCACCAGGCCCGAACCCGCGGGGAAGGAAATGCCGATCGGGAAACGCGTGTGCGAATCGCCGCCAGTGCCGACGGTGTCGGGCAGCAGCAGGCGGTTGAGCCAGCTGTGGATCACGCCGTCGCCCGGACGCAGGGCCACGCCGCCGCGGTTGCTGATGAAGGCCGGCAGTTCGCGGTGCGTCTTGACGTCCACGGACTTGGGATAGGCCGCGGTGTGGCAGAACGACTGCATGACCATGTCGGCCGAGAAGCCCAGGCAGGCCAGGTCCTTGAGCTCGTCGCGCGTCATCGGGCCGGTGGTGTCTTGCGAACCCACGGTGGTCATGCGCGGCTCGCAGTAGGTACCGGGACGCACGCCCTGGCCTTCGGGCAGGCCGACGGCGCGGCCGACCATCTTCTGCGCCAGCGTGAAGCCCGCTTGCGTGGCCACGGGTGGCTGCGGCAGGCGGAACACCGTCGAGGCCGGCAGGCCCAGCGACTCGCGCGCCTTGGCGGTGAGCGAGCGGCCGATGATCAGGTTGATACGGCCGCCGGCGCGCACTTCGTCCAGCAGCACATCGCTCTTGAGCTGGAACTCGACGACGGTCTCGCCGTCGCGCACGATCTTGCCTTCATAGGGCAGCACGTCGATGACATCGCCCATTTCCAGCGCGGAAACGTCGACTTCGATCGGCAGCGAGCCCGAGTCTTCCTGGGTGTTGAAGAAGATGGGCGCGATCTTGCCGCCCAGCGTCACACCGCCAAAGCGCTTGTTCGGCACGAACGGGATGTCCTGGCCCGTGGCCCAGATCACCGAGTTGGTCGCCGACTTGCGCGAAGACCCGGTGCCGACCACATCGCCTACGTAGGCCACGGTGTGGCCCTTGGCCTTGAGGCTTTCGACAAACTGCATCGGGCCGCGCTTGCCGTCTTCCTCGGGCTTGAACGCCGCGTCGGGACGCGTGTTCTTGAGCATGGCGAGGTAGTGCAGCGGAATGTCGGGGCGGCTCCAGGCGTCGGGCGCGGGCGACAGATCGTCGGTATTGGTTTCGCCGGGCACCTTGAACACCGTGACGGTGATCTTGCGCGCGACTTCGGGGCGGATGGTGAACCACTCGGCATCGGCCCAGCTCTGCATCACTTCCTGGGCCTTGGCATTGCCGGCCTTGGCCTTGATTTCGACGTCGTTGAAGAAGTCGAACATCAGCAGCGTCTTCTTCAGCGCTTCGGCCGCGACACCCGCCACTTCGGCGTCGTCAAGCAGCTCGATCAGCGGATGGACGTTGTAGCCGCCCACCATGGTGCCCAGCAGTTGGGTCGCCAGGGACTTGGAGATCACGCCCACTTCGATGTCGCCATGCGCGACCGCGGCGAGAAACGATGCCTTGACCTTGGCTGCATCGTCCACGCCCGGGGGCACGCGGTGCGTCAGCAGGTCCAGCAGGAAGACTTCTTCGCCAGCCGGCGGGTTCTTGATCAGCTCGATCAGCTCCGCCACCTGCGCCGCGTCCAGCGGCAGGGGTGGAATGCCAAGCGCGGCGCGCTCGGCCACATGATCGCGGTAGGCTTTCAACATGGTTCTCTCTCCAATGGTTTTCTAAAGTGGGGCGGCGTGATGCCTCGGTCAGGTCCGGCGCGGAGTGGCTAAAACCACCCAGCAAATCGCAGATTTGCGGTTGAGACTGCGTGTTGCCGCAGACAGTGCAATTAGCACGGCAAGGCAGCGCAACGACGTCTCAAGGGTGGTTTTAGACACTCTTATTTGGTGCTGGGAGCCTGGTCGAACACGCTTGGGGGCGGGTTCTTCTTGATGGCTTCTGCCACCTGAACCTGTTCAGGGCTCATGCATTCGTCGGCCAGGCGCTGGCCCAGCTTCTGGTTCATGAGCATGGACTTGTTGGCGATCTGCAGCCAGACCGCGCCCGCGGCCTTGTCTTCCAGACGCACCGTGCCGGTCGTCGTTGCCACCGGCACCATTTCGTACTTGAAGCCCTTGCCGTCGACCTGGAAGTGGCCGGGGTGCTGCTGGTGCGCGGTCACGTTGACATGCGCGCCAAGCTCGCAGGCAATGCGGCCGGTGTGCACCCGCTCGGCAATGGCCAGCTCGTCAGGGGTGAGCGCCAGCGCCACCGTGGCAACGCCGGCGGCGCCGGCCGCTGCTGCGGCGACCACCGGGGCCTTGGACCGGGCGGGCTTGCTGGCGGCGGCCTTGGCCGAGGCCGGCTTGGCGGCTGCAGGCTTGGCCGCGGCCTTCTTGGCCTGGGTGGCGGCGGGCTTGGCGGCGGCCTTGGAGGTCGGAGCCGTGCCTGCGGCCAGGGCCAGTACAGGAGCCAGCAGCAGGAAGGAGGCGATGAAGGATTTCATGTGAGCTCCAGCGAGCATTAAGAAGTTCAGGAAGAAGAAGGCGCGGCAAACCACGGCTGCACGCCGGCAGGCAGGCTGCGCCCCGTTTGATGCGCGCGCTCCAGCAATTGCCAGTAATAGCGGTAGCTCGCGCGGTCATGAAGCACGCCGTCGGCACTGATCGGAGCCCAGTGCACGGCGGATGCGGACAGGAGTATCTGCGCAGCCGCGTCGATCTCGGGCTGCGCGGGGGCAAAGGCCGCCAGGATGGAACGGATTTGACCCGGATGGATGCTCCACATCCGTGTATAGCCGAATTCACGTGCGGCGCGCGCCGCGGCTGCCTGCATGCGATCAGGGTCTTTGAACTCGGTGACCACGCAGTGCGAGGGCACCTTGCCATGCGCATGGCAGGCAGCGGCGATCTCGAGCTTGGCGCGCACCACCAGCGGGTGCTCGAACTGGCCCTGCGCGCCCATGGCCGTGGCGGGAATCGCGCCGCCATGCGCCGAGACGAAGTCCATCAGGCCAAAGGAGATGCTCTGCACACGCGGATGGGCGGCGATCTCGAAGGCGCGGTAGACCGCGGCCGGCGACTCGATCAGCACATGCAGCGGCAGATGGCCGCCCGAGGCGCGCTCGAGCGCCTTTTCGGCCAGCAGCACGTCATCGACGCTCTCGACCTTGGGCACCATGATGTAGGCCAGGCGGTGGCTGGCTTCGCCGACGATGGTCGCCACGTCTTCGGCAAATGCGGGATGGTCCACCGCGTGCACGCGTGCCGCGACGCGCGCCTGCGGATCCGACTCGCGCGCCAGGCTGGCCACCAGGCGCGCATGCGCGGCCTCGTCGCCCACGGGCGCGCCGTCTTCGCAGTCGAGCGTCACGTCAAATACGCAGGTGCCGAACTCCTCGGTCATCTCCGCCTGCAGCTGCAGGCTCTTGCGCATGCGCAGCTCGACGCCGCTGTAATGGTCGCAGACCGGCAGGCGCAGCGTACTGGCCTGCGCATCGAGCAGCACCGCGGCGGGATGGGCGGAATCGGGCAACAGGCTCATGGGGCACGTTTCGCAACAATGAACAGGCGGGGAAACGCCAGCAGGCGCCGGCCGTCCGCGCGCGCGCCATAGGCCAGCGCGACGCGGCGCTCATATTCTTCCAGGAAGGCGGCCTGCAGCGCTGCGGGCAGCGGATCGACAAAGGGCTTCAAGCCGGTGCTGCGCAGCCACTGCACGATGGCCTGCGCATCGTCCATCGGATGCTGGTAGATGGTGTGCCAGACATCGAGCTGCGCGGCCTGCCTTGCCAGCAGGTCGTAGTAATCATGGATGCCGGGGATGACCCGGCCCGCGGCCACCTTCGCGTCGATATGCGGCGCGAACTGCGGCAAGGCGGCGACCTCGCGCATCAGCTGATGCGAAGGCTCGTTGAAATTGTCCGGCATCTGAACGGCAAGCACGCCACCCGGAGCCAGGGCCGCGAACAGACGCGGAATCAGCTGTTCATGCGCGCCGACCCATTGCAGCGCGGCATTCGCATAAATCAGGTCGGGCGCCACGGAGGGCACCCAGGTGGCGATATCGTCCTGGACAAACGCCAATGCGGGAAGGCGCTCGCGCGCCTGCGCCAGCATGGCGGCCGAATTGTCCACACCCAGGATCTGCGCCTGGGGAAAGCGCTGTGCCAGCAGCTCGGTGGAATTGCCCGGCCCGCAGCCCAGGTCCACCACATGGGCGGGACCAGGGTGCTCGACGCGGGCCAGCAGATCGCTGGCCGGGCGCGTGCGCTCCTGCGCGAAGCGCAGGTAAAGCGCGGGGTTCCAGTCGGCCATCGGCTGCGCGCCTTTCTTTACAGCAGGTGCTTGACGCCGTCTTGCTCGCCTTGCAGCTCGGCCAGCGTCTTGTCGATGCATGCTTGCGAGAACGCATCGATTTCCAGGCCTTCGACGATCTTGTATTCGCCGTTTTCGGTGGTGACGGGGAAACCGAAGACCATGCCGGCGGGGATACCGTATTCGCCATTCGAGGGCACGCCCATCGTGACCCATTCGCCGTTCGAGCCCAGGGCCCAGTCGCGCATGTGGTCGATGGCGGCGTTGGCGGCCGAGGCAGCCGACGAGGAGCCACGTGCGGCGATGATCGCCGCGCCGCGCTTGCCGACGGTGGGCAGGAACACGTTGGCGTTCCATTCCTGGTCGTTGATCATTTCCTTGACCGACTTGCCGTTTACGGTGGCGAAGCGGTAGTCAGCGTACATCGTGGGCGAATGGTTGCCCCACACGGTGAGCTTGCGGATGTCGCCCACCTTGAAGCCGGCCTTGGCCGCGAGCTGCGAAGCCGCGCGGTTGTGGTCCAGACGCAGCATGGCGGTGAAGTTCTTGGACGGCAGATCGGGCGCCGACTTCATCGCGATGTAGGCGTTGGTGTTCGCGGGGTTGCCGACGACCAGCACCTTGACGTTGCGCGAGGCAACGGCGTTGAGGGCCTTGCCCTGGGCGGTGAAGATCTGGGCATTGGCGGCCAGCAGGTCGGCACGTTCCATGCCGGGGCCGCGAGGACGCGCGCCGACCAGCAGGGCGTAGTCGGTGTCCTTGAAGGCCTGGAGGGGGTCCGAATGCGCTTCGATGCCCACCAGCAGCGGGAAAGCGCAGTCTTCGAGCTCCATGATCACGCCCTTGAGCGCGTTCTGGGCCTTTTCGTCAGGAATTTCCAGGAGTTGCAGAATGACGGGTTGATCCTTGCCCAGCATTTCGCCCGAGGCGATGCGAAACAGCAGGGCGTAACCGATTTGACCAGCAGCGCCAGTGACGGCGACGCGAACAGGTGCTTTGCTCATAGTGATAACTCCAGAAACAGAAAAAATGGTGGGCGCATTCTTGCACCAGCATCTGTTGTCCAGCCAAGCCTGTGCCCCCGCAAACAGCCTCCAAGTGTACTCGTGATTTTGCCCTCGGGTCAATTTGTCTTATGTCTTATATAAGATATGATAGGGCCGCTGTGCAATGTGCGCCTTCGACGCCGCGCCGGGCGCCCACCATTCCACAAAACAAAATGTCTTCCTCCCCGCCTTCCACCTCTGAAACGCCCGCGGCCGCACCGGCTCCGGGCCCTGCATTCAGCCCGCTGTACCAGCAGATCAAGGGGCTGATCCTGCAGAGTCTGGAGGCTGGCGAGTGGCGTCCCGGCGAGCTGATCCCCAGCGAGATGGAGCTGGCGGCGCGCTTTCGCGTGAGCCAGGGCACGGTGCGCAAGGCGATTGACGAGCTGGCCGCCGAGAACCTCGTGATGCGCCGACAGGGCAAGGGCACCTTCGTTGCCACCCATGCGGCCCAGCAGGTCCAGTACCGCTTCCTCAAGCTGCACCCCGATGCCGGTGACCTGCACGAGGAAGGCCGCGCCCAGCGCCGCATCATCGACTGCAAGCGCGTGCGCGCACCCGCCGAGATCGCACGCCTGCTGCAGCTGCGCGGCGGCGACGCGGTGATGCAGGTGCGCCGCGTGCTGGCGTTTGTCGGCACGCCGACCATCCTCGAGGACATCTGGCTGCCCGGCCAGGCGTTCAAGGGCCTCACGGCCGAGCAGATCACCGCCTACCAGGGCCCGACCTACGCGATGTTCGAGCTCGAATACGGCGTGCGCATGGTGCGCGCCGACGAGAAAATCCGCGCCGTGCTGCCCGATGCCGAGCAGGCCGAACTGCTCAAGGTAAGTACTTCCACACCATTGCTCAGCGTCGAACGGGTCGCCTACACTTACAACGACGTTCCGATGGAGTTACGGCGCGGCATCTACCGCACCGACACACACCATTACCGCAACGCGCTGAATTGACTGCAGATTCATGAGCCTCAAGCGGCAGCAAACCAACGCAATTGGAGAAATACGCACGGCAGCGGGCCTTTGCTGCTGCATTGCAATAGAATTTTGCGGCGATCGCATTGCCCGATTACGAAGCAGTTACCACCCACGAAAGCGCATCACATGACAGAGTTAGCCAAAAAGCGGCCAGAGTTCCGCAACATCCATCTGGTCAGGGACGTCCGGACCTACCGCATGCCCGCAGCCGCGGTGGTGTCCATCCTGCACCGCATCAGCGGCATCATCATGTTCGCGCTGCTGCCGTTCATCGTTTGGATGCTCGACCGGTCGATCAGCTCGGAAATCTCGTACGACGCCTTCACGGCAGTGTTCCGCGCGGGTGTCGGCTTCGTGCCGGGCTGGTTCCTCAAGCTGATGGTGCTGGCGCTGATCTGGTCCTACCTGCATCACTTCATTGCCGGCCTGCGCCACCTCTGGATGGATGTGAGCCACTCCGCGGTGAACAAGGAGTTCGGCCGCAAGTCCGCCGTCACCGTGCTGGTGATCAGCGTTGCCCTGACAGTGGTCCTGGGCGCCAAGCTGTTCGGCCTCTACTGAACCGCCCCCGCTCCCTGAACAAGAAGGAATCCCCATGTCCGTGAATTACGGCTCCAAGCGCACCGTTGTCGGTGCCCACTACGGCTTGCGCGACTGGCTTGCCCAGCGCGCCACCGCAGTCATCATGACCATCTTCACCATCGCCCTCCTGGCGCAGGTGATCTTCTCGCGCGGCGCGATCGGCTACGACCTCTGGGCCGGCATCTTCGCTTCCCAGTGGATGAAGGGCTTGACCTTTGCCACGCTCATCGCGCTGGCCTGGCATGTCTGGGTTGGCATGCGCAATGTCTGGATGGACTATGCCCGCCCGGTGTTCCTGCGCCTGACGCTGCAGGTTCTGACGCTGGCCTGGCTGTTCGCCTGCACCGCCTGGGGTTTCCAGGTGCTGTGGCGCATGTAAGCGGGCAAACGGTCTCCACGATTGAAGGTTAAGAATGAGCTACACCAAAGCAAAAATCACCAAGCGCAAGTTTGACGTTGTCATCGTCGGCGCTGGCGGCTCGGGCATGCGTGCCGCGCTGGAACTGTCGAATGCCGGCCTGAACGTCGCTTCGCTGTCGAAGGTCTTCCCTACGCGCTCGCACACCGTGGCAGCGCAGGGCGGCGTGTCCGCGTCGCTGGGCAACATGTCCGAGGACAACTGGCACTATCACTTCTACGACACCATCAAGGGCTCCGACTGGCTCGGCGACCAGGACGCGATCGAGTTCATGTGCCGTGAAGCGCCCAAGGTGGTCTACGAGCTCGAACACTTCGGCATGCCGTTCGACCGCAACCCCGACGGCACGATCTACCAGCGTCCGTTTGGCGGCCACACCGCCAACTACGGCGAAAAGCCCGTGCAGCGCGCCTGCGCCGCGGCCGACCGTACCGGTCACGCCATGCTGCACACGCTGTACCAGCAAAACGTCAAGGCGAAGACCAACTTCTTCGTCGAGTGGATGGCGCTGGACCTGATCCGCAATGAAGCCGGCGATGTCGTCGGCGTCATGGCGCTCGAACTCGAAACCGGCGACCTGTACGAGCTGCAGGCCAAGGCCGTGCTGCTGGCCACCGGCGGCGCGGGCCGCATCTTCGCGGCATCGACCAACGCCTTCATCAACACCGGCGACGGCCTGGGCATGGCGGCGCGCGCCGGCATCCCGCTGCAGGACATGGAGTTCTGGCAGTTCCACCCCACCGGCGTGGCCGGCGCGGGCGTGCTGCTGACCGAAGGCTGCCGCGGCGAAGGCGCCATCTTGCTCAACAGCGAAGGCGAGCGTTTCATGGAGCGCTATGCGCCCACCTTGAAGGATCTGGCGCCGCGCGACTTCGTCTCGCGCTCGATGGACCAGGAAATCAAGGAAGGCCGTGGCTGTGGTCCCAACAAGGACTATGTGATGCTCAAGCTGAGCCACCTCGGCGCCGACACCATCCACAAGCGCCTGCCTTCGGTCTACGAGATCGGCGTGAACTTCGCCAACGTCGACATCACCAAGGAAGACATTCCCGTGGTGCCGACCATCCATTACCAGATGGGCGGCATTCCCACCAACATCAACGGCCAGGTCGTGGTGCATGACGGTGTGTCGAACCAGGTCGTCAACGGTCTGTACGCCGTGGGCGAGTGCTCCTGCGTGTCGGTGCATGGCGCCAACCGCCTGGGCACGAATTCGCTGCTCGACCTGCTGGTCTTCGGCAAGGCCGCGGGCCGCCACATCGTCGACTTCGTGCGCACCGGTGCCGAGCACCAGGCCGTTCCGGCCGACGGCGCCGACCGCACCCTGGCGCGCCTGAACCAGCTGCAGGACTCGACCGAAGGCACCTACGCCCAGGACGTGGCCGGCAACATCCGCACCACCATGCAGCAGCATGCGGGCGTGTTCCGCACGCAAAAGAGCATGGACGAAGGCGTCGTGAAGATCAACGCCATCCGCAACACCGTGGCCGGCGTGACCCTCAAGGACAAGTCCATGGTGTGGAACACGGCGCGCATGGAAGCGCTGGAAGTCGACAACCTGATCGAAGTCGCTCAGGCCACGATGACCTCGGCTGCTGCCCGCACCGAATGCCGCGGTGCCCACACCGTGTACGACTACGAGCACCCTGCCGACCACGCCGAGTTCCCGCTCGGCCGCAACGACAAGCAATGGCTCAAGCACACCCTGTGGCACAGCGCTGGCAATTCGCTCAGCTACAAGCCCGTGAACCTCAAGCCCCTGACGGTGGACAGCGTGCCTCCCAAGGTCCGCACGTTCTGATCGCCCCGCAGCCCGACGAGAAAAAATCATGAAGCGCAAATTCCAAATCTACCGCTACGATCCGGACAAGGACGCCAAGCCCTACATGCAGACCGTGGAGGTCGAGCTCGACGGCCACGAGCGCATGCTGCTCGACGCACTGGTCAAGCTCAAGGAGCAAGATCCCTCGATCTCGTTTCGCCGCTCGTGCCGCGAAGGCGTGTGCGGCTCGGACGCGATGAACATCAACGGCAAGAATGGTCTGGCATGCCTGACCAACATGAACACCTTGCCCGGTACCATCGTGTTGAAGCCCCTGCCCGGCCTGCCGGTCATCCGCGACCTGATCGTGGACATGACGCAGTTCTTCAAGCAGTACCACTCGATCAAGCCGTACCTGATCACCGAGACCATCACGCCCGAGAAGGAGCGTCTGCAGTCGCCGGAAGAGCGTGAAGAGCTCAACGGCCTGTACGAGTGCATCCTGTGCGCGAGCTGCTCGACCAGCTGCCCCTCGTTCTGGTGGAACCCGGACAAGTTCGTCGGCC
>JBEVDH010000006.1:0-8367 GCA_040514115.1 Comamonas sp.
GGCGCGCTGGTCGCGGAAGTCGGTGACTTCAGAGAAGTTGTGGCCGGTGTCGATCATCAGCAGCGGAAAGGGCAGGCGGCCCGCGCCAAAGGCCTTTTCGGCGCAGCGCAGCATCACCAGCGAATCCTTGCCGCCCGAAAACAGCAGCGTAGGGCGCTCGAAGGTGGCGGCCACTTCGCGCAGGATGAAGATGGTTTCTTCTTCCAGGGCATCGAGGTGGTGGTTGCTGAGCTGGGTCAGCACATGGGGGGCGATGGAGGCGTTCATGCAAACCTATGCAATATCGGGAGAGGGCAGGGCTCAGGCGGCTTTGACGTGCAGGCCGCATTCCTTGGCGGTTTCGTCTTCCCACCACCAGCGGCCGGCGCGGAAGTCCTCGCCCAGGCTGATGGCACGGGTGCAGGGAGCGCAGCCGACCGAGGGGTAGAACTGGTCGTGCAGCGGGTTGTAGTCGACCTCGTTGACGGCGATGTAGTGCCAGACGTCGCCCCAGGTCCAGTCGGCCAGCGGGTTGAACTTGGTCAGCCCCTTGGTGGCGACTTCGCCGGTGTCGATGGCGGGCACGTCGGCGCGCGCATTCGACTGCTCGCGGCGCAGGCCGGTGATCCAGCCACTCTTGCCGACCAGCGCGCGCGCCAGCGGCTCCATCTTGCGGATGCCGCAGCATTGCTTGCGCAGTTCCAGGCTCCGGTACATCGCGTCCTGGCCTTCGCGGCGCACGAAGGCAATCACCTGCTCGTGCTGCGGGCGATAGACCTCCACGGGAGCGCGCGAAGTGGCTTCGGTGCGCTCGAGCAGCGCCAGCGTCTCGGTGTGCAGCGCGCCGGTCTCCAGCACGAAGACCGGAATGTCGAGGCCGAGCGCGTTGATCAGATGCGTGATGACCACGTCCTCGGCGCCCAGGCTGGAGGCCTGGGTCACGCCGCCCGCGCCCGGATGGACCGCGGCCTGGCGCAAGAGCTGCTCGGTCTGCGCCAGCTTGGCGGCGAAGTCGCTGCTGGCGCGCGCATTGCTGCGCACGGCCTGGCGACCCGGGCCGGCGCCAGACACTGGCAACAAGGAGCTGGTGCTGCCGGACATCAGACTGCCTCGGGCGCGAAGATCGGCGCCGTATGCACCGCATCGCCCTGGTAGAAGCGTGAGAAGCGCTCGAACTGGCGCTGCGCGGCCGAGGCATCGACATCGGCGCGCAACACGGCGCTGCTGAACCCGGTGCGCTGCATCTGCACCAGCTGGTCGATCAGCACATCGCCCGTGGCGCGCAGTTCGCCGGTGAAGCCGCGGCGGCGCCGCAGCAGATAGGCCTGGCTGAAGGCGCGGCCATCGGTGAACTGCGGAAAGTGCAGGTCGATGCGCTCGACGCCTTCGAGCGTGAGCGCCATGGCGTCGGCATCGTTGGCCAGCGCCACCTGGCGGGCATCGCCCTCGAGCGGGGGCTGGTGTTCGTGGGAAGCTAGGATTTTCATCGTCTCAGGCGGATTCGTGGTTCGGGATCAGGCCGTGGCCTCGGCTTCGGCTGCAGCAGGGTGGCGCGCGGACTTGCCGGCTTCCTTGAATGCGTCGAGGCCGATACGGCGCACGGTGTCCTGGAAGCGTTCACCGGGCTGGCGCTGGTCGCGGTAGGTGCCGAGCACGGCTTCGATCACATCGGGCACTTCAGCCGCAGAGAACGACGGGCCGATGGCCTTGCCGGCCACCGAGCCGCCCGACAGAATCGAGCCGTCCGAGCCGCCGAGCGTGACCTGGTACCACTCCTTGCCGTCCTTGTCGACGCCCAGGATGCCGATATGGCCGCTGTGGTGGTGGCCGCAGCTGTTGATGCAGCCGCTGATGTGCAGGTCGATCGGGCCGATGTCGTCGAGCTCGTCGAGGTCCTGGTAGCGCTGGGTGATGGCTTCGGCGATCGGCAGCGAGCGGGCATTGGCCAGCGCGCAGAAGTCGCCGCCGGGGCAGGCGATCATGTCGGTCAGCAGCTGGACGTTGGCGCTGGCAAGGCCGAGCGCGCGCGCTTCCTGCCACAGCGCGAACAGCTCACCCACGGGCACCCAGGGCAGCAGCACGTTCTGGTCGTGCGTCACGCGGGCTTCGCCCGACGAGAAGCGGTCCATCAGCGTGGCCAGCGCATCGAGCTGGTCGGCCGAGGCATCGCCCGGCGCCTGGCCCGGGCGCTTGAAGGACAGCGTCACGGCGCGCAGCTGCGGGTTGCGGTGCGGGTGCACGTTGCGCGACAGCCAGCGCGAGAACGCGGGGTGCGCCGAGGCATGGCTCAGCAGCGACTGCTCGATCTGCGCGGGCGTGAGCTGGGGCAGCTCGGGCAGCTGCGGGTCGGCGAAGCAGGCCTTGACGCGGTCGAGCTCGGCCTGGGGAATGGTATGCGGGCCGCCGTCGATCTCGACGATCTGGCGATACTCTTCCTCGACGTCATCGATGTACTGCTGGCCTTCGGACTTGACCAGGATCTTGATGCGCGCCTTGTACTTGTTGTCGCGCCGGCCGTGCTCGTTGTACACGCGCACGATGGCCTCGATGTAATTCATGATCTGGTTCCAGGGCAGGAACGCGCGGATCTGCGTGCCGATCACGGGCGTGCGGCCCATGCCGCCGCCGACGAACACCTTGAAGCCGATCTCGCCGGCCTCGTTCTTCACCAGGTGCAGGCCCACATCGTGCCAGCCCGTGGCCGCGCGGTCCTCGGCGGCGCCGCTGATCGCGATCTTGAACTTGCGCGGCAGGAAGGCGAACTCGGGGTGCAGCGTGGTCCACTGGCGCAGGATCTCGGCGTAGGGGCGCGGATCGACGATCTCGTCCACAGCCACGCCGGCGAGCGCGTCGGTGGTGGTGTTGCGGATGCAGTTGCCGCTGGTCTGGATGCCATGCAGGTCGACGCTGGCCAGCAGGTCCATCACATCGGCGGCCTTGGCCAGCGGAATCCAGTTGAACTGCACATTGGTGCGTGTGGTGAAGTGGGCGCAGTGCGTGGGCAGGAAGGTGGTGCCCAGCAGGCCCTGGCCGTCCATCGCGGCCTTGAAGACGTCGGCTTCGGGCTCGTCATATTCGCGCGCCACACGCGCCAGCGCGCGGATCTGGCGGCTAGCGATTTCGCCATAGGGCACGGCCACGCGCAGCATCGGCGCATAGCGCTGCACGTACCAGCCGTTTTGCAGGCGCAGCGGGCGGAAGTCTTCTTCGGGCAGCGTGCCGGCCTGCCAGCGTTCGAGTTGGTCACGGAATTGTTCAGCGCGCAGCTTGACGAATTCCTGGTCAAAGGGGGTGTATTGGTACATGGCGGTTCAGTGCGAAAACCGGTGAGGTCACGCCTCTTTACGGGCGGGCGGAAATGCGGGAGGTTCGAGCTGGCGCCCGACGCCGGAATGCGGCGTGGGTGGGAGGGGCGCTCAGTGCATGCATGCTAGTGAATGTAGGCGGGGTGGACCCTGGAACAAACTATTGTTTTGTGCTTCCTTTATGCGAATAAGCTTATGCACCAATGCTGGCGCGGCTTTGCGGGCATCCGAGGGGGCCGCGGGCCATGGTTGCGGATCAGGCACAAAGGCGCGCCGTGGACAGCGCGTGTGCTATTTTTCCATCGAGCGGCAGCGGCTCGCCATGCAGCCGCGCGGCCAGCAGTTCGGCGCACAGCAGCGCCAGCGTAATGCCGCGCGCGCCCATCGCGGTGCAGGCCCAGAGCCCGGGCTGATGCACCGGATCGACCGGGCCGACCAGCGGCAGGCGGTCATGGGCCGCCAGGCGCACGCCGGCCCACAGCTGGGGCGTGGCTGCAAATGCCGGTGCGAGCGCAACCGCCGTGTTTGGCAGGAGCGCCTGCAGCCGCTGCGCATTGGCGGCATGGGCTTCGGCCTGGTCGGCAGGCGAGGGCGGCAACTGGTCCACATCGCGCTCGAAGCTCGAGCCCATGAACCAGCCCCGGCCCTCGGGCTCGAGCGGAATGTGCGGCAGCAGGCTGCCCTTGCCGTTGACTGGAAAGGGCGGCAGTGCGTTGGCGGTCAGGCCGTTTTCCTCGCCCCACGACACCTGGCCGCGCATGCGCTGCAGCGGCCAGTGGGCGGGCAGCAGCCGGTCGCTGCCGTAGCCGCCGGCAATGACGACCAGTGGCGCCTGACCCAGCAGCCGGCCCTGGGCATCGAGCAATTGCCAAGCGTGGCTATCGCGCTGCAATTGCGCCACATGGCGCCCGCCCTGCCAGGCGATGCCCGGCCGGGCCAGCAGCGCGCGCACCAGCTGCGCCGGGCGAATCCAGCCGGCCTGCGCATGCCAGCAGGCGGGGGCGTTTCCATCGAGGCCCGCGAGCGCACGCTGCGCGTCGCTGGCGGGGTGGCTCCAGTCGCGGCCCGGGTGAATGGAGTCGCGTCGGGCCTGCGGGCCTTCAAGCTGCCAGTCGCGCGGCAGGCCGATCAGGCCGTCGCTGCTTTCCACGCGGTGCTCGAGCACGCCGCAGTGCAGCCAGTCGCGCCCGGGCACCAGCAGCGCCTGCGCTTGCTCGAGCGTGGCCCGCACACCACTGCGCGACAGGCGCGACAGCAGGCTGTCGTCGGGCGAGACATGGGGCGCAAACAAGCCCGCGGGCAGGCCCGAGGCGCCGGCGGCGGGGGCATCGGCCTGATCAAAGACGTCGATGCGCCAGCCGCGCTGCGCCAGCTCGAAGGCGACTGCGGCACCCGCGAGCCCGCCCCCCACGACCATGCAGTGGCGTGCGTCGGGCACGGGCAGCACTGGCGCATCGCTCCACGGATCGGCGCGTCTTTTGGGCTCCCAGCGCGGGTTGAACAGTGCCTGAAGGTTGTCGCGTTTGGGCGGCACGCCCGGGGTCTTCTTCACCTCGAAGCCGTTTTCTGCCAGCGCATCGCGCACCGCGCGCGCAATGGTCCAGCTCGCCAGGCGCGTGCCGCGGTGGCAGCAGCGCGCCACGGCCTTGAGCGTCTGAGCGTCCCAGATCCCGGGGTTGCGCGCGGGGCTGAAGCCATCGAGGTAGACCGAGTCCACCGTCGGCATCTGCTGGCGCAGTTGGGTGCGCGCATCGCCGATGTAAAGCGTGAGCTGCACCTGGCCGCTCTCGAAGCACAGGCGGTGCACGCCTGGAAGCAACCCCCAGAACCGGTCTGCAAGCTGCTCGGCCAGCGGGCGCAGCGCCGGGTCCTGCGGCATCGCGCGGCGCAGGTCCTCGGCCGTGACGGGGTACGCTTCGATCGAGACGAAATGCAGCAGCCGCGGGCGTGCCGGGTCGGCCTTCCAGGCGGCCCAGGTGACGAGAAAGTTCAAGCCGAAGCCAAAGCCGGTCTCCAGGATGCGCCACATCGCTTGCCCGGCCCAGGCGGCGGGCAGGCCGCAGCCCGCGAGAAACACCTGGCGCGCCTGCTCGAGGCCGCCGTTTTCGCTGTGGTAGCGGTCGGAAAAACGCGGGCTGTAAGGGGTGCCGTCGGGCATCCAGTCAATGGGTTCGGACATCGAAACTCATTCCCAGCGCTGCTGGTAGGAAAAGGTGGGCAGGCGCCATTTGAAGCGAATGGCCAGCAGCCGCAGCGCCAGGCCCCCGCCAAAGCATACGGCGGTGCTGACGCCGGTCGCCACCTCGAAGTGCTGCAGCACCAGGAACAGCACGCACACGGCCAGCGACACGCTCGCATAGAGCTCGCGGCGGAACACCACCGGCACCTGGTTGCACAGCACGTCGCGCAGGATGCCGCCGCTGATGCCCGTGAGCATGCCCGAGATGATGACCACGACCAGCGGGTAGTTGAGCTCGAGCGCGACGTTGCAGCCGATCAGCGAGAAGGCGATCAGCCCCATGGCGTCGAGCAGCAGGAACAGTTGCTTGAGGCGCAGCAGATGCCGCGCTATCAGCGTGGTGAGCAGGCCCGCGGAAATGACCAGGTAGACGTATTCGGGGTGCTGGGTCCAGCCGATGGGAAAGTGGCCGAGCACCATGTCGCGGATGGTGCCGCCGCCCAGGGCGGTGACGAATGCAATGACCGCGACGCCAAAGATATCCATGTTGCGCCGCCCGGCCGCAAGCGCGCCGGACATGGCTTCGGCGGTGATCGCCACGAGGTAGATCACCAGCATGGTGTCGATGGGAGGGGACAGCAGCGCTGCGATGGCGGAGAAGTGAGAGGACACGCAAAAACTCTTGGTAGAAACCGGCGCGTCGTCAGAGCGCGTAACACAACCCAGCAGATCGAAGATTTGCGGTTGAGGCTAGGCGCGTTGCCGCAGACAGTGCAATTAGCACGGCAAGGCAACGCAACAACGCCTCAAGGGTTGTGTTACGCGCTCTTAGATGCATGCCGGTGTGCCTCTCCCGCTGTCCCTTGTACCTGAGAGTTTGGGCGCCTTCAGGCGGACTGCCTGCAGGCGCTTGCCCCTTCGGTGGGCCGGCAGTGCATGGACTGCACCCGGCCGCTCTCCAGTTGGCGAACGATTTCTGCGGTTCGGGGGACCTGAGCGATTATGGGAGTTTGCGCCTTCGGTGAAGGTTAGAGCAGTTTCGTCCTAACCGCCGCGCCTTGAAGCGCCCTTCGACTAGCTCAGGGCGAACGGCAGGTTTATCCGTTCGTCCTGATCCTGAGCTTGAAGGATCGAAGGATGACGGGCTACTCAGCACGAAACCTCTCTAGGGACCTTGCTCTCCCGCAGAAAGATGGAATTATCCCGTGCAAGCAGGTGCTCGGTCAATCCATCCTCGGCCTGGCGTTGCGTCAGGCGTCGGTAGGGGGCACGTAGCCCGCTGCGGCATCGGCGCCGCCGCCAAAGAAATGGTTTTCCATCTGGCGAGCCAGGTACTGGCGTGCGCGCGCATCGGCCAGGTTCAGGCGGTTCTCATTGACCAGCATCGTCTGGTGCTTGAGCCAGCCGGCCCAGGCTTCCTTGCTCACGCTCTCCCAGATGCGCTTGCCCAGTTCGCCGGGATAGGGCGGAAAGTCCAGGCCTTCAGCCTCCTTGCCGAGCTTGATGCATTGAACGGTACGTGCCATGGGGGGGGATCCTTGTGATGACTTCAGATGTTTTAGCTATAACGAACTGAAATCTTATTGGTTTAAGTTTTGTTGGGCTGGTTTCAGAATGCGTTCAGCAGCGTCCAAGCGCTAATCGCAATCTTCTCGAGGCCCAAATGACAATTCGCCGTCACTTTATCAAGTTTCCAGCCCTGCTCGCGCTGACCTGCGGCCTTGCACTCACGGCGGGTCCGGCAATGGCCCAGTCCTTGACACTGCTCAACGTCTCCTACGACCCGACGCGCGAGCTGTATGTGGAATACAACCAGGCCTTTGCCAAGCACTGGCAGGCCAAGACCGGCCAGACCGTGTCGGTCAAGCAGTCGCATGGCGGCTCGGGCAAGCAGGCGCGCTCGATCATCGATGGCATCGATGCCGATGTGGCAACGCTGGCGCTGGCGGGCGACATCGATGCCGTGGCAAAAAATGGCGGCCAGGTGAAGGCCGATTGGCAAAAGCGTCTGCCGCACAATTCCGCGCCCTATAGCTCGACCATCGTGTTCCTGGTCAAGAAGGGCAATCCCAAGGGCATCAAGGACTGGGACGACCTGATCAAGCCCGGCGTGCAGGTGATCACGCCCAACCCCAAGACCTCGGGCGGCGCGCGCTGGAACTACCTCGCGGCCTGGGAGTTCGCCAAGCGCAAGTACGGCGGCGAGCCCCAGGCCAAGGAATTCGTCGGCAAGCTGTTCCAGAACGTGCCGGTGCTCGATACCGGCGCGCGCGGCTCGACCATGACCTTCGTGCAGCGCGGTGTCGGCGATGTGTTGCTGGCCTGGGAAAACGAGGCCTTCCTGGCGCTCAAGGAATTTGGCCGCGACAAGTTCGATATCGTCGTGCCCTCGATCTCGATCCTGGCCGAGCCTTCGGTGGCCGTGGTCGACAAGGTCGTGGACAAGCGCGGCACGCGCGCCGCGGCCGAGGAGTACCTCAAATTCCTGTACTCGGAAGAAGCGCAGCAGATTGCCGGGCGCAACTTCTACCGCCCCACGTCTGAAAAGGCCAAGGCGCAGTTCGCCAGCAGCTTCCCCAAGCTGACGCTGGTGACCATCGACCAGGCCTTTGGCGGCTGGGCCAAGGCCGACAAGGCGCATTTTGCCGACGGCGGCAGCTTCGACCAGATCTATACCCGCAAGTAAAGCGGACTTGGCGCCGGCCTGTCCGGCGCCGCAAGGAGAGCCCCATGACAACCTGCCTGCAGTCCGCCGCCCCAGGCGTGGCGCCCCTGACGCCCGCATTGCAGCTGATCGCCACGACGGCGGCCAGCTGGAACCTGATTGCGCCGGTGCGCTCGCGCCGTCGGGTGCGGCGCATCGCGCTGCGCAGCCTCGCGCGGCCCGGCCTGGCGCGCACCGGC
>JBEVDH010000100.1:0-52987 GCA_040514115.1 Comamonas sp.
CTGTTCTGGGTCGATATTCCGGCCCGGCAAATCTGGCGCTGGCGCGCGGGCGACGCCGCTCCCGTGCACTGGCAACTGCCCGAGCAGGTCGGCTGCATCGCGCCGGCAACGCAGGGCCGCTGGGTCTGCGGCCTGGAAACCGGGGTCGCGCTGGCCACGCTTGCCGGCGACGGCGGGCCCGCGCAGCTGGAGTTTGTTGCGACCGTGGAGCATCCGCTGCAGGGCATGCGCTTCAACGACGGCCGCTGCGACCGCCAAGGACGCTTTCGCGCCGGCACCATGCTCCAGGACATGGCGGCGGCCCGGGCCGTGGGCACGGTCTATGGGCTGGACTCGGCCGGGCAACAAGACCTGCAGCCGCTGCACGGCGCACTGCTGACCCCCAACGGCATGGCCTTCAGCCCCGATGGGCGCACCATGTACCTGAGCGACTCGCATCCGCTGTCGCAGCAGATCTGGCAGTTCGACTATGACCCGTCGAATGGCCGGATGTCGCGCCAGCGCCTGTTTGTCGACATGAACCAGCACCCGGGCCGGCCCGATGGCGCGGCCGTCGATGAAGACGGCTGCTACTGGATCTGCGCCAATGACGCCGGCCTGCTGCTGCGCTTCACGCCCGCGGGGCAGTTGGACCGTTCGATTCCCGTGCCGGTCAGCAAGCCGTCGATGTGCGCCTTTGGCGGCGTCGGCCTGGACACCCTGTTCGTCACCACCATCCGGCTGCCCGGCACGCCCGCCGATTCCCCCGCCGGCGGCGTGTTCGCGCTGCGCCCCGGCGTGCGCGGCATCGCGGAAACCGAATTTCCCGCCTGAGCCGCTGAGCCGCTGGGCCGGCAAAACCCCAGCGCGCAAAAACCCTCGTCCGCCCCGTCCGCCCCGCCACCGGGGCCGGCCGGGGCTTTTTCAGTACGTCAAGCCGAAGCCATACGGAAACAGCGTGTCCTTTTGCGGATAACCGGGCACATCGGGCTGGTTGTCGACAATGGCCTGCGCGTTGTTCGCCAGCGCAAACGGCAGCTTGCCCTGGGGCTTCACAGCCGCGCCGGTGCCCAGCACCTTGCCGCCCAGCACATCGAGCAGCGCGCCGTTGCTGATGCCAAAGCCGGCCACGATGGCGCCGGCATTCTTCAGGCCGCTGGCCTCGTCAAGCACATAGGGCTGGCGGAAATAGATCGCCAGCACGGTCTTCTTGGCGCCCACCTCGTTCATCACCGCCTGGATCTGCTCGAGCGAGGGCGAGACCAGCCAGGACTGCGCCGCCGCCATCTCGGTGAACGACAGCATGCCGTTTTCCCAGGGCAGCGAGCCGCCAAAACCCAGGCCATTGTCCAGGCAGGGCTTGGTCGCGTCCTCGGCCGAATAGGCCGCGCTGTTGACGCAGCGGTCGTCGAAGCCCCAGCTGCGCCCGCTCGCCGGGTTGATGCGCCCGCCCGTCGCGGGATCGTTGCTGCGGTAGGCGCTGGTCGCGCGCGTGGTGGTGCCGGGCAGCAGCTTGTTGTTGGAGACCTCGACGCGGATCACCGCATAGTCATGCCCGGCCGCGCTGGGCCGCACGCCGCCGACCAGCGCCTCGCCATCGGTGACCGCGTAGCCGTACTTCTCGGTGTCGTTTCGGGCCAGGCCCATGGTGTAGAGCCTGGCGCCGGCCTTGAGCGGCAGCGCCTTGCTGCCGTCGGGCTGGGCCTGGTTCTGCAGCAGCACCACCGACTTGCGCTGCAGGTCCATGCCGGCGCTGCGGTGCGCGTCCTTGCCGATGGTGCCGTCCGCCAGGCGGGTGTCGACATAGGGGTTCTCGAACAGGCCGAGCTGGAACTGCTCCTTGAGCAGGCGCCGCGCGGCCTGCGTCACGCGCGCTTCGCTGACCAAGCCGGCCGCCACGAGGTCGGTGATGGTCTTGTTCTCGCTGAAGCCCGACAGGGTTTCGGTGCCGCCATTGATCGCCGCGGCAACCCGCTCGGACACGGTCTTCCTCTCCAGGCCCCAGGCGCGGTCGTTGATGATGCCGGTGTCCGAGTTCACATAGCCCTGGAAGCCCAGCTTGCCGCGCAGCAAGTCGGTGACGATCTGCCGGGAAAACGCCATGCCGGTCTGTTCGTAGCGCACGCCCTCGTAGGTCACGTTGATCGGCACGCCGTAGTAAGGCATGACGGACGAAACACCCGCCTCGAGCGCGGCCACGAAAGGCTTGAGGTGGTAGCCGAAATTGCCGCCGGGGTAGACCTGGTTCTTGCCATGCGCGTAGTGCGGATCGAGCCCCATCTCCTGCGGCCCGCCGCCCGGGAAATGCTTGAGCGTGAGCGCCACGGCCGAGCGCGGGGTCACCGAGCTGCCGTCCTTGACCTCGCTGCCCTGCAGGGTCTGGACCAGGGTGCGCATGATGTCGGCGTTCAGGTCGGCGTTTTCCGTGAAGGTCTCATGCACCCGGTACCAGCGCGGCTCGGTCGACAGGTCGGCCATGTAGCCGTACATGCCGCGCAGGCCGATCGACTTCCATTCGTCGCCCATCACGCCGGCAAACGCGCGAATCGGTGCCATGTCCCCCGCGCCCAGCGCCGCGGCCGCCAGGCCCGCTTCCTTGGGAAACTCCGTGAATGCCCCCGCGGCCTCGTTGATGCCCACGCGCGGGTCCTTGTCGTAGTGGTTGCGCGCGTTGGACTTGAAGACGGCCGGGATGCCCAGGCGCGTGGCCTCGCTCATCTCCTGCACGCTGTTGGTGAAGCCCGCCGCCTGCTGCGGCGTCACCTGGGCGCCCGTGGGCCCGGCCGTCACCACGCTGCGGAAAATGAAGCGGCTCATCTTCTGCGTCTGCACCATGTCGCTCGCCAAGGCCGGCACCGCGCCGCCCGCGTCCGCGTTGAGGGTGTTGATCAGCATCAGGCCGGCCTTTTCCTGCAGCGTCATCTGCGCCACCAGGTCGTCGATGCGCTGGCTGACCGGCAGGCGCCAGTCTTCATAGGGGTCGAGGCGGCCGTTGCCGTTCGAGTCCTTGAACTGCTTGCCGCCCAGCGTCAGCACCGCCTTGGCGCGCGCCCCGATCACCGGTTGCGCCAGCTCTTCATCGCCGCCGCTGCCGCCGCACGCCGCCAGCAGGCCCAGGCCCGCGGCGCCCGTCAGGCACAGCCTGGCCGCAAGCGATACGCGCCGCAGCGCGGGGCGTGGTTGTATAGTTTCTTGCATCACATGTCTCCTTGGATCAATAGCCTCTTGCGAGGATTCAGCGCTCCTTGCACGGGCGCTGGTGGTCGAACTTGCGGTTCGAAATCGGGAAGGGGCGGGCCACGGCAGTGTCATGCGTCGGGCGGCCGCGGTGAAGGGGTCTGCGGGCGCTGCGGGTGGTCCGGGCAACACCTCCAAGACAGGGCGGCGGGGCAACATTTGGTAACCGGTTTATGTTCGCGCGCCGCCCTCTTGTCATGCTTGTTCCAAAGAATATGGGTGGGATTCAGCCGGCAATCAGAACTTGTTAGTTAACCGGTTAACTGGCGAGATAAAAAAACAGCCGCAACGGCTGATCTGGATAGTGATCGCTAAGCTTTCTCAGGTCAATGGCCCGCCCCCCAGGGCTTTCCCTAGCGCCGCAGGCCGGTCGATTCCCGCACCACCAGCCGGCTCGTGAGCACGTCCACCTCGGTGGAGCCCACGCCCTGGATGGTCTCCACCAGCCGGCGCATCGACAGCTCGCCGACGGCCTCGCTCATCATGTCGACGCTGGTCAGCGCCGGGCTGCAAAAGCGCCCATAGGCAATGTTGTCGAAGCCGGCAATGGCGACCTGCTCGGGCACGCGCACGCCCAGCGCCCGGGCCTCGGCCAGCAGCCCCAGCGCCAGCAGGTCATTGAAGGCGACGATGGCATCGGGCATCTCGCCGGACAGCATGACCGCCGAAGCCAGCCGCTCGCCCTCGTCGCTCACCGGCGCGGCCGCATCGTACTGCGTGAAATGCGTGCCCGGCACGCCCTCGAACGCCTCCTGCAACCCTTGCCAGCGCTCGTCGCTCCAGCGCGCCGTGGGAAAGGCGATATAGCTGATGCGCCGACAGCCCCGGTCGCGCAGATGGCGCCCCAGGATGCGTCCCGCCTGGTAGCTGTCGCAGCACACGCTGGGGTGGGCCGCATCGGGCGACGGCCCGCCATAGAACACCACCGGCGTGCGGCCGTCGAGCAGCGCCTGGATGACTGGCGCCGGCAGCCGTGCGCTGACGATCAGCCCGTCGACCCGGCGCGAGAGCGCCTTGAGGACCGCCAGCTCCGGCTCCTTGCTCTCCGCGGCATCCGCGACGATCAGATTCATCTGCCCCTTGGCCGCCTCGCGCGCCGCGCCCTTGACCATGCTGGTGAAGTGCGGGTTGCGGATGTCCTGCAGCACGATGCCGACATTGCCCGTGAGGCCCGTGTTCATGCCGCGCGCCATCGGGTTGAGCGACCAGCCCAGCTGGCTCACCGCCTGGCCGATCCGGGCTTCGACCTCGGCGCTGAAACGCTGGCCACCGTTGACGAACTTGGAGACCGTGGCCGTGGACACGCCCGCGGCCTGGGCCACGTCGCGGATGGTGGGGGCGCGCTTGCGGGTGTTGTTCATTGAGACACGATAGCCGATTGACGCCGTGTTTCATCCCGGCCGGCCATTTCCGGGGGCGTGCCGCGGCTCCCCGATCAGGCTTGACCCGACGCCTTGCGCGGCAGCCCCCCTTTCGACCCGATCTCCCCTGCCGCCCATCGCGGCCCCACAGGGTTTCGCCCGCAGCATCCGCAGCCACGCCTGCACCACCAGCGCGCCATGGGGCGGCAGCGGTGCCCGGCAATCGGCATCGCCTGGGCGCGGGGGCCTGGCTCGCGCAGCGCATGCATGACTTTGCCGCTATCCTGCATGCCAGCCCGGCCGTGGAACATGACAAGCCGGTCATCGTTCCGGGGGAGATCGGGCCGCGCGACCTGGCGCGCCAGAAAGCAGCCGGCATCGCGCTCAACGCCGAGACCTTCTCGATGCGGCAAGGGCGCGCCCAACACACGAACCAATGACTGGAGCATCCATGCGCAACGTAGACCCGTCCATCGTCAAGGAGTTCTGCCCTGCGGGCCGGCTCAGAGCAGCCTTGACCTCCTCCCCTGCCTGAAGGCAGGGGATTCCTACGGTGCCATGCAGGAGACAAGCTCCTGCACAGTCACTTCGGCGGGTTCCTGCTTCACCGAGGCTGGTTGCGCCGATGTCTTTCGACCTCGGCCAGAGCCGTCCTCTCCACAGGCTGACAAGCGCAGTCCGCGCTCCAGAACATGGATGGCGCCGACTGCATCGCCATGGTCGCCATGGCCGCAGGCCTGGCACAGAAAGATCGCTTGCGTGCGGCGGTTTTCCTGGCTGACATGGCCGCAGCGCGGGCATGACTGGCTGGTGAAATGCGCCGGCACAGCCAGCAGGAGGCCTCCAGCCCAGGCCATCTTGTATTCCAGCTGCCGGCGGAACTCGCTCCAGCCCTGGTCCAGTATGGCTTTGTTCAAACCTGCTTTTTGCCGGACCCGCCGGCCAGGCCGCTCGATGCTGCCCTTGCATGACCGGGACATGTTTTTGACCTGCAGATCCTCCACACAGACGAGCGCATGGTTTTGGCTGATCGCCGTGGAGGCCTTGTGCAGGAAGTCCCTGCGGGCATGGGCTCTCTGGCTGTGGACCTTTTGCACCCTGGCTTTGGCCTTCTTCCAGTTGCTGCTGAATTTGACCTTGCGGGCCATGCGCCGCTGATATTTGGCCAAGCGTTGCTGGTGCTTTTTGAAGCTGTGCAGCGGAGCAATGAAACTGCCATCGCTCAGGGTCGCAAAGCGGGCAACTCCCATGTCGATACCAACGGCCGTGGTGGCCGCAGGCATTGGCTCGAGCACATCGCGTTCTGTCTGGATGCTGGCGTACCACCGATCAGCAGTGCACGACACAGTGATGTTCCTGGCCTGGCCCAGAATCTCCCGGCTATTGCGATAGCGCACCCAGCCCAGTTTGGGCAGCTTGATGCGGCTGTTGGCCTGATCGATCTCGAACTGTTTGCTGTCGGGGTAACGCAAACTCTCGCCGCAGCCCTTGCGCTTGAACCGAGGAAAACCGCTGCGTTTGGCAAAGAAATTCTTGTAGGCACGCTCGAGGTCCTTGAGCGCATGCTGCAGCGGGTGACATGGCGCCTGCTTGAGCCAAGGGGTTTGCGCGCTATTGCGCCACGCGGTCAGGGATTTCGCCAGTGCCAGATAGCCGATGAACTTGCCGCCCGCTTCGTAGTTCGCTTTCTGCAAATCCAGCGCCTTGTTGTAGACGAAGCGGCAGGCCCCGACGAAACGGCGCATGTCGCGCCTTTGCCTGCCGTTGGGCATGAGCTCAAACCGGAAGGCTTGCAGGCGCTGCATGAACGGATTATCGGCAAGAAGCGCCAACCTGGCAGGCAAAACAAACTATAGGCTGAAGCTCTTTGGTGGCCCCTGTATTTGGCGGCTGTCCAGGAGCCCATTGCGATCAGGCATGCAAGGGCTGCAACATCCAAGAGCCAGGACGGCTTTGCCGTCCGCGCTCTTGACCCTGCCGTGAACGACAGGGTTTGCCGCGCATTGGATCAATCCTACCCCGCACATGAGCTTCGTCTGGGGCGAGGACCGCATCGAATACCTGCGCAAGCGCCACGAGGCATTGGTCAAGAACCCGATGTTCTACGGCATGCAGTTCACCACCGACCCTGCACAGATCAAGCAATGGGCACCGCTGGTGATGGAAGGGCGCGATCCCGCACAGAAGGTTGCCGCGACCTATATGCCGCTGGGCACCGACGTCAACTTCGGCGTGATAACGAATCAGCTGACACGCGGCCTGCAGCGCAACCCCAATTTCAAGCTGCAGGTGCAGCATGAAGTCACCGCGCTGCGCCAGGACGGGGACAAGATCTGGAATGTCACCGTGAAGGACCTCAAGAGCGGCACGGAACGCACGGTCAAGTCGCGCTTTGTCTTCATCGGCGCTGGTGGCGCCGCGCTCAAGCTGCTGCAGCTGTCGGGCGTTCCCGAAGCCAGGAGCTACGCGGGCTTCCCGGTCGGCGGCCAGTTCCTGGCCTTCAAGGCCCCGGCCGTGGCCGAGCGTCACAAGGTCAAGGTCTACGGCATGGCCGAGACCGGTTCGCCGCCGATGTCGGTGCCGCACATCGACTCGCGCAAGCTCGACGACAAGCCGGTGGTGCTGTTTGGGCCCTTCGCGCTGTTCAGCACCAAGTTCCTCAAGGAAGGCTCCTGGTTCGATCTGCTGTCCTCGGTCAACAGTGACAACGTCGCCGGCATGCTCAAGGTGGGCAGCGAAAACCTGGACCTGGTGAAGTATCTGCTGCAGCAGGCCGAACTC
Organism: Comamonas sp.; assembly: GCA_040514115.1. Classification (GTDB taxonomy): domain Bacteria; phylum Pseudomonadota; class Gammaproteobacteria; order Burkholderiales; family Burkholderiaceae_C; genus Comamonas. Next base: position 7,359 of record JBEVDH010000100.1, read on the forward strand.
AGCGATGACGATCGCCACGCCGAGCTGCTCAAGTACTATCCCAACGCCAAGCGCGAGGACTGGGAGCTGATCACGGCTGGCCAGCGCGTGCAGATCATCAAGAAGGATCCCGAAAAGGGTCCGATCCTGCAGTTCGGCACCGAGATCGTGACGGACAAGGACAAGACCATTGCCGCCCTGCTGGGTGCCTCGCCGGGCGCCTCGACCGCCCCCCGATCATGCTGAACCTGCTGGCCCAGGTTTTCCCCAAGGAAATGGACGCTGGCTGGAAGGAAAAGCTCAAGAACATCGTTCCTTCGTATGGCCGCAAGATCAACGACAGCGCGGCGCTCACCAACGAAATCCGCGCCATGACGGGCCAGGCGCTGCAGTTGCCGTACCTGGAAGTGCCGGTGGGCTCGCAGGGCGCTGCCGTGGACAAGGCGCAGGCAGTGCCTACGCCGATCGCGCCCACGCAGCAGCCCCGCAATGCGAATACCGAAATGCAAGCGCTCTGATGAAGCCGGGCGGGATCCGATGGTCTCGTTCAGGACAGGTCGACGCATCGAAAAAGGAGCCTGAGGGCTCCTTTTTTCATTGGCAAGCTGCTCAACGAGACACCTGGCATCCCCAAAAGACTCGCCGCCCGGGCCTCCCTTGTAGCCGAGCTGCAGCGCTGCAGGAGCGCCACGCCCGCGGCGCCATTGCCCTCCAGCAGCCTCTAGAATTGAGGCTTCCTGCGGCGCCTTGGGGCCGCAGCGTTCGGGCACGGTATCCATCGATCCTCTCCCCCTTGGCCGACACGCGGGCATTTCGCGAGCGCGGATATCGGTTCCTGGGCCGCCTGCTGGTGGAGCTGCGCCGGCGCGGCGTGACCTCCGTTTTCACAGTCGATCCCGATGCGCTGGCGGTGGCGGCAGGCGCGCCGCTGGCCGCAGGCGTGGCGGGCTGGTTCGACAATCTGTTGGTCTTCGAGCCGACACCTGCAGATGACAGGCCTCTCAATCAGCGTATCCTGAGGATTGCAAAAATTCGTGGCGACGCAGCGATGCACTCTTCGGTGGACATTTCCCGTTCGCTTGCCCAGGGCTCATGAGCTCTCTATGCCTCACAGAAAGACCGTCCCGATGAAAATGGTTCTGGTCGTCGAAGACGAACATGGAAACGCCGAGATCCTGCAACAACTGCTTGAAGCCGAAGGCTACCGCGTCGCGGTGGCTTCCAATGGCCAGCAGGCACTGCAAATTCTCAAGGAGGGCGAAAAGCCCGCATTGATACTTTCGGACTTCATGATGCCCGTCATGGATGGCGGCGAGTTCGGCCAGGCATTGAAACAGGACGAGGTGCTGAGCCAGATTCCCTTTGTCTTCATGAGCGCGACCAGCGTGGATATGGTGCGGCGCTCCTTCACAGGCTACGACTCATTTCTGGTCAAACCAATTGAATTCGACTCGCTGCTGCTGGTCGTGAAGCGCCTGATCGCGCAGGAAAGACCGCCGCAGTCGGGCAACGGGGGGGTCGAGGATTCGATGCGCCAGCTGCTCAAGGGCATCCATGTGCCGACCCGTGACTGAGACCGCGCCATGCCACAGCACACCGAATCGTTCGAGACCGAGGAACAGGCACATGCCTATGCGCAGCAGGCGGGCTTGACCAACTACCGAGTGATTGCCGAACCCGGCCCGGTCTCGCAGAGGATGCCACTGGGAGGCCAGGACGGCATTCCCTTGATGCGTTTTGCCATCGAGTATCTGGACTGAGCCGGTCGTTGCCCGGTGGGTGGGTTTTTTTGAAGCTTGGCGCCGCTCCTACATCGCCCACGATGGTCTTGCGTCACGCTGGAAGATCGCTTGGCCTGCCGCTCCAGGCAGCGCCAGAGTCTTCACCCTCTCCACCGCCACGCAAGGACTCACCCATGCCCCATCCCAAAGCCCCCGCATCGCTTCCAGAAGATGAAGAGATGGATCCAGTGGGAAAACCCTATCCGGAACAACAAGCCGTCACGCCCGAGAACGGCGATGATCCGCCCCACCCGCCCTTCTCGCCGGACAATGAGCCGGACATCGCGCCCGAGTAGCTGTCAGGCATGCGCCGCCGCGTTTACCACCCCGGCCGACGCTGCGGCTGTGCCTGTGCGCTGCGCTTGCGCTGCTGTGCCAGCGTGAGACTCTCGACCATATAGTCGCGCGATGCCTGGCGCGCGAACTCCACGGCGGTCCAGCCACGCTGGTTTTTCGCCAGCGGGTCGGCGCCGTATTTGAGCAACTGGGCCACCACCTCTTCCGAGCTGTACTGCGCCGCCATCATCAGCGCCGTGGTGCCGTTGGGCGATGGCGCATCGACCGTCGCGCCCTTGCGCACCAGCAACTGCACGATCGCCAGGCTGTCGGGCAAGGCCGCCGAAGTCGCGTAGTGCAGCGCGTTCCAGCCTTGCTGGTTCACCGCGGCGCCGCGCTCGAGCAGCTTGCGTACGATCGCCAGATGGCCTTTGAGCGCCGCCATCATCAGCGCGCTTTCGCCCTGGGCGCTGGTCTCGTCCACGCGGATGCCGGGCGCCAGCATCAGCACATCGAACACGCCCAGCGAATCGCGGTGCAGCGCGGCCACCATGCCGGGGCGCCCCGCCGAATCGCGGGTGTTGGGGTCGGCGCCGCGCAGCAGCAGCTCGAGCATGGCCTTGGCGTTGTCGCGGATCACGGCGCGCTCGAAATCGACCTGGGCGTCGGCATAAGCCAGGCCCGGCAGCAGCGCGGTTGCGGCCAGGGCGCCGGCGGCTCGCAACCAGTGTCGGCGGGTGTGCAGTCGGGTCATGAAACCACTCCCTTGAACAAGGCATCGAAATTGGCGCTGGTCAGCGCCGCGATCTCTTCGACCGGCATGCCGCGCACGGCGGCGATCTGCCGGGCGACATAAGGCACATAGGCCGGGCTGTTGGTCTTGCCGCGATAGGGCATGGGCGCGAGATAGGGGCTGTCGGTCTCGATCAGCAGCCGGTCGAGCGGCACGAAGGCCGCGACATCGCGCAGATGCTGGGCGTTCTTGAACGTCACGATGCCCGAAAACGAGATGTAGTAGCCCAGGTCCAGCGCCGCGCGCGCGACTTCGGCGGTTTCGGTGAAGCAGTGCAGCACGCCGCCGGCCTGACCGGGCGAGCCGTCCTCGCCCTCCTCGCGCAGTATGCCCAGCGTATCCTCGGACGCACTGCGCGTGTGGATCACCAGCGGCTTTTGGCAAGCGCGGGCCGCGCGGATATGCACGCGAAAGCGCTCGCGCTGCCATTCAAGGTCGGCAATCGAGCGCCCGCCCTTGCGGTCTTCCATGCCGTAATAGTCCAGGCCGGTCTCGCCAATGGCCACGACGCGTGGCAGCGCGGCGCGATCGAGCAGGTCCTGCACGCCGGGCTCGGTCATGTCTTCGGTGTCGGGGTGCACGCCCACGGTGCACCAGAAGTTGTCATAGGTGGTGGCCAGCGCATGCACGTCGCCGAACTCCTCCATCGTCGTGCAGATGCACAGCGCGCGGTCGACCTGGGCCTCGGCCATCGCGGCGCGGATGGCCGGCAGGTTCTGCGCCAGCGCGGGATAGTTCAGGTGGCAGTGGGAATCGGTAAACATCAAAAACTCTCAAAACAAGCATGCCGATCCAGCACCTGAGCGCACTGGCGCCAAAGGGCTGTGGATCGGCATGCGGGCGGTGGCGCGCGCAGCAGGCACGCGCGGCGTCACACCGTTTGCGTTGCCTTGTCCCAGGCCATGGCACTGCCCAGGATCTGCTCGATCCGGGCCTTGAGCTGGCTGGACTTCTCGTCCGCAGGAAACTGGATGCCGATGCCCTGCGTGCGGTTGCCCGCGGCGCGCGCCGGCGTGACCCAGGCGACCTTGCCAGCGATGGGATAGCGCTGCGGGTCTTCGGGCAGCGTCAGCAGCACGTAGACATCGTCGCCGAGCCGGTACTCGCGCGGGGTGGGCACGAAGATGCCGCCATTGGCAAAAATCGGAATGTAGGCCGCATACAGCGCCGCCTTTTCCTTGATGGCCAGCTGCATGACGCTGGGACGCGGCGCGGTGGGGGTCTGGCTCATGGGAATGGGTGGATTGGTGGGACTCGGCTGCACCGGATGCGCAGCCTCATGCCCTGGAGTTTAGGACGCTTCGGCCCCGGGCGACAAGCGCTTCGAGCATCAGGCCGGCGTTGAAGGGATGTTCCGCGGTGCGCAGCGCGGCCGTGAGCTCCCGGCTCCAGGCGGCAAGCAATGCGAGCGCTGCCGGCGCCGGCAGATCGCCGGGAGAAAAATAGCGCGGCGCCGCGCCGCTGGCGCGCGCCATCTGGTCGTGGCAGATTTTCTGCAGCACGCCGATCACCTGCGCTGGCGCGAGATCGGCAAATGCCGTCGTATCGCCCTGCGCCAGCGCGCGCGGCAGATGCGTCCAGGCCTGGGCCGGCTTGCCGCTGCGCGCGAGCGCCAAGGCGTCTTCGGGGCGCCCGCCCGAGGCCTTGAGAAAGGCTTCGGCGGCTGGCGCCTCCACGCCCTGGGCCTGGAGCCAGTCGCGCATCGCGCCGTCTTCGGGCCAGGCCATGGTGTGGATCAGGCAACGGCTGCGAATGGTTGGCAGCAACTGGTGAGCCGATTCGCTGGCAAGCACGAAGCGCACATCGCCGGGAGGCTCCTCCAGCGTCTTGAGCAGCGCATTGGCGGTGATCGCGTTCATCTGCTCGGCCGGATAGACCAGCACCGCCTTGCCGCGCCCGCGCGCGCTGGTGCGCTGCGTGAACTCCACCGCATCGCGCATCGCATCGACGCGGATTTCGCGGCTGGGCTTGCGTTTCTTGTCGTCGATATCGGCCTGCGCCTTCTCGGACAGCGGCCAGCCCAGTGCCAGCATCTGGGTTTCGGGCATCAGCACGCACAGATCCGCATGGGCGCGCACCTCGATTGCGTGGCAGCTGCGGCACTGCCCGCAGGCCTCGCCGCCCTGCCCCGATTCGCAAAGCCAGGCACGCACCAGCTCCAGCCCCAGCGTGTACTGCCCCAGGCCCGAGGGCCCCTGCAGCAGCCAGGCATGGCCGCGCTGGGCCAGCAGCGCCTGGCGCTGCGCCGCAATCCAGGGGGCCACTGCGCCGTTCATGCGCCGGCCCCATCGCCCGCGGCGGCGGGCAGCCAGCCACGGCCCGCAAATACCGTCTGCAGCTGCTGCCAGACCAGCGCGCGCGCATGGTTGGCGTCGATGCGCGCAAAGCGCTGGGGCGCGGCGGCGGCGCGCTCGGCATAGCCCTGGGCGACGCGGCGGAAAAACTCGAGCGGCTGGGCCTCGAAGCGATCGGGCAGCCGCGCGTGCGCCAGGCGTTCGGCCGCGACTTCGGCGGGCAGGTCGAACCAGACCGTGAGGTCGGGCTCGCGCAGCAGCAAGGGATCGGGCGCGACACCGGTCTGCACCAGGCGCTCGAGCTGCGCCAGCTGCGCGGTGTCAAACCCGCGGCCCGCGCCCTGGTAGGCAAAGGTGGCGTCGGTGAAGCGGTCGCACAACACGACGCAGCCACGTGCGAGCGCCGGCTCGATCACCTGCACCAGGTGGTCGCGCCGGCCGGCAAAGGCCAGCAGGGCCTCGGTCAGCGGGTCCATGGCGTCGCCCAGCAGCAGCGCGCGCAGCTTCTCGGCCAGCGGCGTGCCGCCGGGCTCGCGCGTGAGCACCACCTGGCGGCCCTGGGCGGAAAACGCGTCGGCCAGGGCGCTGATGTGCGAGGACTTGCCCGCACCATCGATGCCTTCAAATGAAATAAACAGGCCGGTACGGCTCATCGTGACTGACTTCCTCAATGCGGTGGGCGCTGCTTCAGCGTCCACGCTGATAACGGTTCACGGCGCGGTTGTGCTCGTCTAGCGAGGCACTGAAATGGCTGCTGCCATCGCCCCGGGCAACGAAATAAATCGCTTTCGTCGCCGCGGGCTGCACGGCGGCCAGCATCGAGGCCTTGCCGGGCATGGCAATCGGGGTGGGCGGCAGGCCGGTGCGGGTATAGGTGTTCCACGGCGTGTCGGCGCGCAGGTGGCTGCGCCGCAGGTTGCCGTCAAAGGCTTCGCCCAGGCCGTAGATCACCGTAGGGTCCGTCTGCAGCGGCATGCCGATGCGCAGGCGGTTGATGAACACGCCGGCGATTTCCGCGCGGTCGCTGGCACGCCCGGTTTCCTTCTCGACGATGCTGGCCAGTACCAGCAGATCATCGGGCTGGCGCAGCGGCAGGTCCGAGGCGCGCATCTCCCAGACCTGCTGCAGGCGCCGGTCCATCGAATGCAGCGCGCGGCGCAGCACGGCAATGTCGCTGCTGCCCTTGGCATAGGTATAGGTGTCGGGGAAGAAGCGCCCTTCGGGGGCGACGCCGGACTTGCCCAGCTGGGTCATCAGCGCTTCGTCGCTCAGCGCGGCGGCGTCCTGGCGCAGGAATTCCTCGCGCGCCAGCGCCGCGCGCACCTGGCGCCAGTTCCAGCCCTCCACCAGCGTCAGCGCGCGCAGCGACTCCTCGCCGCGCGCGAGCTTGAGCAGCAGCTGGTAAGGCGTCGTGCCCGCGGGAATTTCGTAATTGCCGGCCTTGATCAGCCGGTCCTTGCCCGACAGGCGGAACCAGGCGTACAGCAGCCGCGCATCGGTCTGCACGCCGGCCTGCACCACGTTGCGTGCAATGACACGCGGCGTCGTGCCCGGCTCGATCTCGAATTCGAGCGTGGGCGCGCTTTGCGCCATCGGCTGCGACAGCCACCATGCGGCCGCGCCGCCAGCGGCCAGCGCCATCAGCAGCAGAAAAAGCAGTCCTTTGATGAATCTACGCACAACCTTCAACGCCCCTTGAGAATGACCGGGCATCATAATTCACCCATGACCCAGTCCCTCCATGGCATTGCCCCCATTTCCCATCTTGGCGTGATTCGCGTGCAGGGCGACGACGCCGCCAATTTCCTGCACAACCAGCTGACGCAGGACTTCGCGCTGCTGGACTTGCAGCACGCGCGCCTGGCCGCGTTCCTGTCGGCCAAGGGCCGGATGCAGGCGAGCTTCATCGGCTTCAAGCGCAGCGCCAGCGAGGTGCTGCTGGTCTGCAGTCTCGATCTGCTGCCCACCACGCTCAAGCGGTTGTCGATGTTCGTGATGCGTTCCAAGGCCAAGCTGACCGATGCGACGGCCGAGTTCACCCTCTGCGGGCTGATCGGCGATGCCGTGGCGACCGCAGGCGGTGCGCCCCAGGCCAGCCCCTGGGACAAGCAGGAGCTGGGCCAAGCCTGCCTGGTGCACCTCTACCCCGCGGCCGGCCAGCCGCGCGCGCTGTGGGTGGCGCCACAGGGCACGCCCGCGCCCGAGGCGCCCGCGCTGCCCGCCGAGACCTGGCTCTGGAGCGAAGTGCAAAGCGGCGTGGCCACGCTGAGCGCGCCGCTGTTCGAGCTGTTCGTGCCGCAGATGCTCAACTACGAATCCGTGGGCGGCGTGAATTTCAAGAAAGGCTGCTATCCGGGCCAGGAAATCGTCGCCCGCAGCCAGTTCCGCGGCACGCTCAAGCGTCGCGCCTATCTGGTGCAGGCCGATGCGGCGCTGGTGCCGGGCATGGAAGTGTTCGCGGCCAGCGATGCAGAGCAGCCCACGGGCACCGTGGTGCAGGCCGCGCCGGCGCCCGAGGGGGGCTGGGTGGCTTTGGTGTCGATGCAGATTGCGTCGGCGGGCGAGGCGCTGCATGCGGGGGGTGCGGACGGGGCGGCACTGACGGTGCAGGCGCTGCCGTACGTGCTGCTGGAAGATATCTAGGCTCAGGGTCAAAAAGAACGTCCACTCCGTTCGTGGGGAGCCTGTCGAGCCATGGACGTCTCTTCAGGGCAGGCCATTCATCCTTCGACGGGGCCGCCGAGGCAGGCTCAGGACGAACGGATAAAGCAGGCCCTGCATCCTTTGACGGGCTCGGGCCGAACGGATGAGAGGTTCGTGATGCGCCTGTCGAAGGATCGAACCAGGCACGTCCCCGTCAAAAACCGCGCACCATCGTGATATGCGCAATGCCGGCTTCGTCATAAGGCTCGCCCTGCGCCGCAAAGCCTGCGCGCCGGTAGAAGCCCTCGGCGCTGCGCTGGGCGTGCAACTGCACCTCGCGGTCACCGCGCGTCTGCGCTGCCGCGACCAGCGCATCGAGCACCTGGCGGCCCAGCGCGCTGCCGCGCAGGTCTTTTTCCACGGCCATGCGGCCAATGCGGCCCACACCGGGTGATTCGGTGATCAACCGGCCCGTGGCCACGGGCATGTCCAGGCGGTTGTAGAGCACCACATGGCGCGCGGCCTCGTCGCGGCCGTCGACTTCCAGCGCGGGGTCGATCTGCTGCTCGCGCACGAACACGTCCATGCGCAGGCGCATCGCGTCGCGCCCCAGCAGGTTCCAGTCGCCCGTGCGCACTTCGCTCACGGCGCGGCCGGCTTCGTAGTCATCGATCAGTGCGCGCAGCGCCGCGGGCACGGACCGCGCGGTCTGCGTGGCCGCGTCGGCAAACACATAGATCAGCTCGACGCTGCTCAGCAGGGCCGGGCCGGCCCAGATGCCGATCTCGAAGCGCAGCGACGAATTGCCGATGCCGGCGCAGCGCACGCCCACGTCCAGCACGTCGCCATAGCGCGCCGAGGCGTGGTATTCGACGGTGGCCTTCTTGACGTACAACTCGCCGCCCAGCCGTGCCATGCCGGCCTCGTAGGGCAGCGCCAGCGCGCGCCAGTAGGCGCTGATGGCCGTGTCCGCATACATCATGTAATGTGCATTGAACACGATTTTTTGGGCATCGACCTCGGCCCAGCGCACGCGCATGCGGTCAAAGCAGCGAAAGGATTCTTGGCGCAGCATCAATCAGTTCTCCATGTCAAAGGCCAGGCGCAGGGCGCGCGCGCAATCCGCATGGGCCTGGCGCGCTTCGGGAATGGCGCGGCCCATCTTGATGAATTCATGGGTCACCCCGCGGTAGATCTCCAGATCCACCGCCACCCCGGCGGCGCGCAGCCGGTCGGCATAAAGCACGCCCTCGTCGACCAGCGGGTCGCATTCGGCCAGGCACACGAAGGCCGGCGCCACGCCCTCGAGATCGGGCGCGTTCAGCGGCGCAAAGCGCCAGTCCTCGCGGTCCTCGGGGCTGCGCACATAGTGGTCGAAGAACCAGTCGATGCTGGCGGATTCGAGCACCATGCCATGCGCGAAACGGCGGTGGGACTCGGTGTCCTGGTGCGCGGTGGTGCCGGGGTAGATCAGCAACTGCAGCGCGAGCGCCAGGCCGGCGTCGCGCGCCAGGATCGCACTGACCGCGGCCAAGGTGCCGCCCGCGCTGTCGCCGCCCACCGCCAGGCGTGCCGGGTCCGCGCCGAGCGCGGGGGCGTTGGCGGCCAGCCACTGCAGGCCATCCCAGGCGTCGTTGCTGGCCGTGGGGAAACGGTGTTCGGGCGCGAGCCGGTAATCCAGCGACACCACCATGCAGCCGGCCAGGCGCGCGAGTTCGCGGCAAAGCACATCATGGGTCTCGATGCTGCCGATGGTGAAGCCTCCGCCATGCAGGTACAGCAGCGCAGGCAGCGCGCCTTCGGACGCGGGCGCGGGCGCGTACAGCCGCGCCGGCATGGCAAGGCCATCGCGCGCGGGCACCTGCAGCGCCTCGACGCGCGCGAGCATGGGCTTGGCGATTTCCAGCACGCCCGCGCCGGCGGCATAGGCGGCGCGCGCGGCTTCGGGGGCCAGGGTGTGCAGGGGCGCACGTGCGGCGCGCTCCATGCGGCGGATCACATCGCGCATCGGCGCGGTCAACAGGGATGAAGGGTCGGAGTTCACGATCGGCATGAGGGCAGCCGGCGGCAGCGGCTCGGGGGAGCCTGCCGCTGCCGGCTTGGGCAACAGAGTCGCCCGCCATCATGCCCGAAGCCGCGCTGCCTGTGGAGCAACGCGGCGCAGGGTCAGCGGCAGCGGCGCTCGAAATTCACCGCGACCGGGCTGGAGTAGCCATGGCCCAGCACGACGGCCACGCCTTCATAGACGCAATGCGGGCGCGGATGGTGGCCGGGGCGCGGCCTGAAGCCCCCTGGCAAGCGGTCTGGACCGAAGTCCGGCCGGGGTCCCGCCCCGGGCCCGGGCACCGGGAGGTGGTCGGGATCAGGGTCGGGGTCAGGGGCCGGCCCAGGGCCCGGAAATGGCCGTGGCGGCCACTCAGGGTCCGGGCCGGGACCCGGGCCAGGCTCCGGTTTCGGCCAGGGGCCAGGGGGCCGCGCACCTTCCCAGATCCGGAACCCGGACGTGTGATGGTAGGCCCCGAGCCCGCTGCAATCCGCACCCAACCCCAACGGCGTGATCAGCTGGGGCGTGGTGATCGAATCGAGTGAGATCTGATGGGGCCGCAGGCCCAGCCGGTGGGCGATTTCGTTGGCCATCAACTGCTTGATTCGGTGCGGCTGGACAGGGGCAATCGTGCAGGCGATGCCCGATGCGGTCACCAGCGTGGCGGCCGCGCCCACCAACGCCGCTGCGAGATGGCGGATTCTTGCTTGCATGCTGTTTTCTCCTTGCAGACAAAACTTGCTTGGCTTGGGTTGACGCGCAAGGCGTCATTCGCAGTATGGGAAGCCGCCAGCTTCAAAGAACCAGAAGAACTATTGCCAGCATTGCCATCGTCCTTCGTCGCGATGGGCACGGCGAGGCTGGGCTTCGAGCCGCCCTCCTCTGGAGTGCAGAGGCTGTAAGGGATGGCACAGCGACAGCGGCATTTTCGCGGCTGTGCACCCTGTGCAACAGCCGCTGCCCCGCGCCGCGCTCAGATCAATGCGGGGCCGGAAGCCGCGCCCAGCACCGGCGTGGCCTGCGGCTCCTCCAGCGGCGCCTTGGGGTCGGCATCGGGTGGGGGCGGCACCTCGGCACTGGTCGACAGCGTGGCCTGCAGCTGCCGCGCCATGTCGTGCAGCAGCTCGAACTCGCTGGCGGCCAGGCTGCGCGGCTGGGTGTCCATGATGCAAAAGCTCCCCAGCACCGTGCCATGCCGGTCGCGCAGTGGAACGCCGGCATAAAAGCGCACCTGCGCCGCCTGCAGCAGCGGGTTGTCCGCAAAGCGCGGATCGCGCGCCACGTCTTCGACCTGCAGGTCGTGGTCGTCATGCACCACGTAGGCACAGACCGCCAGCGCACGCTCCACGCCGGTGTTGTCCGTGCAACCGCGCGCCGGCGGCAGCAGCGTGCCGGGTGTATGCACCCAGTCGGCATCGACCAGGGAGACCTGGGCATAGGGCACATGGAAGGCATTGGCGGCCTGCACCACCATTTCGTGGATATCCTCCGTGTGGCTGGGATCGAGCCAGCCGCTGGCGTTGAGCGCCACCACGCGCGCCACGTCGCCCGCCGCCACGGGCGCGGGGCGCGGGCCGCCGCCGGGCGCCGGCGCCAGCAGCGCATCGCAGCGCAGCAACAGCTCGCGCACGCTGGTAGTGATGGCCTCGACGCCCAGCTGCGCCGCGGCGTTCTCGGTCAGCAACTCCGGCGGCGCATTCCACAGCACCAGCACGATGCGCAGCTCGGGCCAGCGCCGGCGCAGCCGCCGGCAGATCTGGCGCACCTGGGCCTGGGGCTGGGGCGTGAAAACAGACAGGCACAGAAACTCGGTTGCCGCCCAATTGCGCTCCTCGGGTGACTGCATGCGCGCCGAGAGCGCATGCGGCGAATGGCTCACGGCATGGCCGCCCAGCGCCAGCGCATGGGCCATGGCCGTGGCGGCGAGCGCGTCCACTTCCCAGCGCGCGCCCACGCAATGCACGCGTGCCCGGCGCCCCGGCACGGCTTCGGGCAGCGCGCGCGCCGGATATTGCTCGGCCAGCTCGCCCAGCAGCAGGTCCATGCCCTGGGCCAGGCGCAGGCGATGCGCCGCCGTGGCCGCACCGGTGTGGTGGCTGGTCGCCACGCGCAGCGCCGGCATCACCACGTCGTCATACAGGCGCGTCACCCCATCGCCGATCTGGGCCGGCGTGGGCTTGGCCGGCACCAGGGCCTCCACGGTGTCGGTGCACAGTTCAATGGCCTCCTCCACATCGCCCCCCAGCAGCCGCTGGTACAGCCGGTGCGGCGCATCGAGCACGGGCGAATTGCCCAGCAGCACCTCCATGAACTGCAGCGCCGGCAGATAGCGCCCCAGCACCAGCAGGCAGACCGTCAGCGGGGTCGACAGCATCAGGCCCAACGGCCCCCAAAGCGCCGTCCAGAAGGTGGCGGACAAAATGATCGACAGCGTGGACAGGCCGGTGCTCGTGCCGTAGAGCCAGGGCTCGATGACGTTGTTGCTGATCATCTCCAGCAGCAGGATCAGGCCCAGCGTCCAGAGAAACATGTTCCAGCCCGGATCGACCGCGAAGGCCAGCGCCAGCGGAAAGACCGACGAGATCATCGGCCCGACATAGGGCACGAAGCGCATGATGGCCGCCACCACGCCCCAGAGAATCGCGCCGGGCACGCCGATGAACCACAGCCCGGCCGCCATCGGAATCCCATAGGTGGCGTTGACGATGAACTGCATGCGCAGATAGCGGCCGATGCGCTGCGAGGCTTCGTCGAGCGCATTCGTGGCCAGATGCAGGTTGCCGCCCATCAACCGTATCAGCCGGTCGCGCAGGTCATCGCGGTCCAGCAAGATCAACACCACGAACAGCAGCACGATGCCCGCCATCAGCACCGGCTCGCTGACGCGGTCGAGCCAGGCCGTGAACTGGGCCAGCGGCTTGAGCTCGATCGGCTGGATCTCGACCTTCTGCACGCGCGGCGCGGTGATGCGCCCGCTGGGGCCGACAATTTCCTTTTCCACGGTGTCGTAGGTCTTGCGCGCGCCATCCCAGACGCTTGGGCCGCTGACGTACTGGCGCAGGTCGCGCAGCTTGCTGCGGATGGTGTTCTGGTAGGTTGGCAGGTCGGCGCTGAGCTGGCTGACCTGGTTGCCCAGGTAGGCACCCATGCCGCCGAGCGCGCACAGCGTGATGGCCACCACGAGCAGCGTGGCCCCCATGCGCGACAGGCCCCAGCGCTTGAGCCGGCTGACGGCGGGGTCGAGCAGGAAACCCAGCAGCATGGCCAGCGCCAGCGGCACGAGCAGGTCGCGGCCGAAAAACAGCGCCACGATGACCAGCGCCGCAATCAGCATGCCCACCAGCACGCGCAGCGCCGGCAGCATCGCCGCCAGCTGCGTGAAGACCGGCGTGTCCACGGGAGCGCGCTCCGGTGCCTCGGTGCGCCGAGGGCTTGGCTGCGGGCCAAAGGCTGGGCGCGAATGTGCCGTTGCAGCGGAGTCGGAGGAATTCTCGGGCATGGCTTGATGGATGGTGAGGGGAGGACGCGCCAGGCGTCCATTGCATCCCAAAGCTTTCGAGCTGCCTGTCAGCGGGGACCGCGAAACACCCGGTCATTGCCAGGAACGCAGGTCAGGAGATGCGCTATGCCGCCGGCGGCGACAGATTCAGTGTCCGTCCGCCTGCGCGCCCGGCTGGGACCAGTCGATTGGCGCCTGCTGCAGCACCATGTCCATGTCCAGGCCCAGCGCCAGCCCGGTTTCCGCGGGAAAGGTCACCGCAAGTTCGCGCTCGCCCAGCGCGGCCAGGCGCGCGCGCACGCGCCACACGGCCAGGTGCAGGAGGCCGGCCAGGGGCTCGCTGGCCGCACCCTGCAGCGGCTGCTGCATCTGCGCCAGCCCATCGACGAGCGCCGCCGGCCACTGCCACTGCCGCGCCAGGCCCGCTGTCACCTGCGGATAGGCCAGGCCCCAGGCAGCCTGCTCCTCGAAAGCCCGCTCGAGCGCCAGCGGCGCGCTGCGTACCTGCAGCGCTGCCGCATGCTGCGGTGCGCGCAGCTGGATGACCCACTGCCCGATGCCGTGGACCAGTCCGGCGGCATAGGCATGCGAGGGGTTGTAGCGCACCATGGTGGCAAGGGCGCGCGCCAGGCGTGCGGTCTCGAGGCTGTAGCTCCAGAACGCCGCCAGGTCGATGCCGGGCACGGCGCGCGCGCCGCCGCTGCTGCGCGCCACGGACACCAGCGCCTGCAGGCGCTGCGGCGACACGACCACCAGTGCTTCGGCAATGCCGCCGATGCGTCCGGGCAACTGGTACAGGGGGGCATTCGCCTCGCGCAGCAGCTGCGCCGTGAGCGCCGGGTCGGCCGCAAACAGCTGGGCCAGCCGGCGCAGGCCCGGTGCGGGCAAGGCCAGCTCGGCGCTCAGCAGCGCCACCGCGCGCGGCAGGCTGGGCAGGGTTACCGGAATGGCCAGCAGGTCCGACAGTTCCATGGCGTGCAAGCCCCTTGATGGCGTGTGAAGGATGGGGCCATTATCGCTGGCCCAGGGGCGTGCTCGGCCTACTTGCCGCGCGTCGGCTGGAGCTTGGCAAAGGCCGAAGCCATGGCGCTTTGCGCCACCGGCTCGCTGCGCCGCGGCGCAGCCTGCCCCCGGCCTGCGCCCTCGAAGCGGTTGTCGCGCGGGCCGTCGCGGCGCGCGGGCGCGGCGTCGAGCTTCATCGTCAGGCTGATGCGCTTGCGCGCGACATCGACCTCCAGCACCTTCACCTTGACGATCTGGCCGGTCTTGACGACCTCGCGTGCATCAGTGATGTACTTGTGGCTCATCTGGCTCACATGCACCAGGCCGTCCTGGTGCACGCCCAGATCGACAAACGCGCCGAACTGCGCGACGTTGCTCACCGTGCCCTCGAGCGTCATGCCTTCCTTGAGATCCTTGATGTCATCGACGCCTTCATTGAAGCGCGCGACGACGAAGTCCGGACGCGGATCGCGCCCGGGCTTTTCCAGCTCGCCCAGGATGTCGCGCACCGTGATCGCGCCAAACTGCGCGTTGGCGAACAGCTCGGGCTTGAGCGTCTTGAGCATGTCGGCGCGGCCCATGAGTTCGGCCACGGGCTTGCCGGTGGTGGCAATGATGCTTTCGACGACCGGATAGGTTTCGGGGTGTACGCCGGTCAGGTCCAGCGGGTTGTCGCCGCCGCGGATGCGCAGGAAGCCCGCGCTTTGCTCGAAGGTCTTGGCGCCCAGGCCGCTGACGTCGAGCAGTTGCTTGCGGCTCCTGAAGCTGCCATTGGCATCGCGCCAGCGCACGACCGACTTGGCGACGCTCCCCGACAGGCCCGACACGCGCGCGAGCAGCGGCGCGCTGGCGGTGTTGAGGTCCACGCCCACCGAGTTCACGCAGTCCTCGACGACGGTGTCGAGCGTGCGCGCGAGCTCGCTCTGATTCACGTCGTGCTGGTACTGGCCCACGCCAATGCTCTTGGGGTCGATCTTCACCAGCTCGGCCAGCGGGTCCTGCAGGCGCCGCGCGATGGAGGCCGCGCCGCGCAGGCTGACGTCGACATCGGGCATTTCCTGCGAGGCGAATTCACTGGCCGAATACACGGAAGCGCCGGCCTCGCTGACGACCACCTTCTCGATGGAGCGCTCGGCCTTTCCCAGCAGCTTGATGAGCTCGCCCGCGAGCTTGTCGGTTTCGCGGCTGGCGGTGCCGTTGCCGATGGCAATCAGGTTCACGCCATGCTTTTCGCTCAGCTTGGCCAGCGTGTGCAGCGCGCCGTCCCAGTCGCGGCGCGGTTCGTGCGGGAACACGGTGGCGGTGTCGACCAGCTTGCCGTTGGCATCGACCACCGCGACCTTGACACCGGTGCGGATGCCCGGGTCCAGACCCATGACGGTGCGCGCCCCGGCCGGCGCGGCCAGCAGCAGATCGCGCAGATTGTCGCCAAACACCTTGATGGCGACCTTCTCGGCATCTTCGCGCAGCCGCGAGAACAGGTCGCGCTCGGTGGACAGGCTGAGCTTCACGCGCCAGGTCCAGGCCACGCACTTGCGCAGCAGGTCATCGGCCGCCCGTTTTGCGTGGCTCCAGCCCAGGTGCAGCGCAATGCGCCCTTCGGCAAGGCTGGGCTGGCCCGGTTCGGGCTCCACGGGCAGCACCAGCTTGGCTTCGAGGATCTCGAGCGCCCGTCCGCGGAACACCGCCAGCGCGCGGTGCGAGGGCACGCGGCCGATCGGCTCGTCATAGTCGAAATAGTCGCGGAATTTGGCGACCTCGGGGTCGTTTTCGTCCTTGGCGTCGACCTTCTTGCTGCGCAGCAGCCCTTCGTCCCAGAGCCATTCGCGCAGCGACTGCACCAGTTGCGCGTCCTCGGCCCAGCGTTCGGAGAGGATGTCGCGCACGCCGTCGAGCACCGCCAGCGTGTGCGAGAAGTCCGGGCCGGGCTTGCCGTCGTCGAGCAGCGTCGCCGGGCGGCAAAATGCCTGGGCCTCGGCGTGCGGGTCGAGCGTCGGGTCGGCAAACAGCTTGTCGGCCAGCGGCTCGATGCCGAACTCGCGCGCGATCTGGCCCTTGGTGCGGCGCTTTTGCTTGAACGGCAGGTAGATGTCCTCGAGCTCCTGCTTGGTCGGCGCGGCGGCGATCTGCGCGCGCAGCGCGTCGGTCAGCTTGCCCTGCTCGTCGATGCTCTTGAGCACCGATCCGCGCCGGTCCTCGAGTTCGCGCAGATAGGACAGGCGGGCTTCGAGCTCGCGCAGCTGGATGTCATCGAGGCCGCCCGTGGCCTCCTTGCGGTAACGCGCGATGAACGGCACGGTGGCCCCGGAATCGAGCAATTCAACGGCTGTGATGACCTGCTGCTGGCTGACTTTGATTTCTGCGGCAATTTGCCCGATGATTTTTTGCATGCGCTAACCCGCCCCGCGGCGATGGATCAAGGAAAGCCTTTGAGTGTGCCATAGCGCAACCGGCGCGCGGCGCTGCCCCGGCCCGTCATGCCGCCGGGGTTGGGGGTGGCGCGATGTGCTCCAGCAAGCCTTCGATGTGCGATTTCATGGTCATGCCCACATGCGCCACGCCGGAGACGACCCAGGGCAGCGCAATCCTTGCCAGTTCATCCGCCACATCGGGCGCCAGCCCCGGGCCGAGCTGCAAAGCCACGCTGGTCATCTTGCGCAGGCCCAATTCCAGGCCCTTTTCCGCCAGCCGCGGCAATGATCGGTGCACTTCATGGCTGATCCGATCGGTGGCGCGACCGAATGCCAACTTCAAAAAACCATGGATGGATTGTTCCTGACGCGTCACCTCTTTTGCCACTTCCCCGGCCGGCGCTGGCGCCCATGATGCGTCTTTCATGCCGACCGGGCCGTGTTCCGGGCGTGCCACCTCCTGCAAGGCACCGCCCAGCGCCGACGTCATGGCTTGACGGCAGGCATCGGCTTGCTGCGCCAAGGCATGTCCATGCGTGCCGTCACCCACCGCCACAAAGAAGCCTTCGGAGAAAACCCGGCTGGCGCGGAAACTATCGCCAATGCCGGCAGCCGCTGCGGATTTGTCCGCCGCGCGCGTGGCCTCGGCGCCGTTGTCTCCCCACACACTGGCGGTTGCCTGGCGCTGGATATGAAGGTTCATGGTATGGATCCAACAACAAAATGAAGGGCGCTGGCGCGGCGCAGCTCAAACCTGCGGCAGCATGGCGGCCCACAGCACCGACATCGCCGCCAGGTCAAGGCAGGTGTGCGCCACGCGCTGAGCCGACGAATCCAGTGGAATCCGCGCGGCCAGCACCAGCGTGTCGCGGCTGCCAAGCAAGCCCAGGGTGGCCCCCTGCGTTGGCGCGCCCAGGGTGTTGGCCTGCAGCAGCAGCAGCAGCAGGTCCTCGGTGGGGTGTGGCGGCAGTGGCGCCACCTCACACATGCACTGCAAGTCGGCGCCCGCGTGCGACAGCGCGACCACCAAGCCATCGATGACGATTTCTTCGCTGTCCAGCAAATGGGCGGGATCGAGCCCTTCCTGGGCCGCGAACGCCTGCAGCAAGGCTTGGTAGGCTTCGAGCGTCGACATCTGGGGCATTCCTTGAGGATTCACGCAAAAATTCCGGGCACGGCAATCGAGCGCGGGTAGGCGGGGTCCGGGAGCTGCAGAAAAGCCGCCCAGCGCCTGGCGTCCTCGGCCATCTGCTCCAGCAGCACCACCAGCCGCTCGCTATCCAATGCCGTCAGGCGTCGCGACACGCTCAGCATCACGACCTGGCTGCCGCGCAGGCCCAATGCGCCGTTCTGTATTCCTGACCACAGGGCATTGGCCTGCAGCAGGGTCCGGCATATCTGCACCGAGGGCGGGTGCGGGAGATGCAGCACATCGGTGCGGGCCAGCATGCAGCCAGCGTCGGCATCGGCATCGGCCGCGCCCGCAATGAATTGCAGCTGGATGCGCTGCGTGCCGATCAGCACCTGCACCGGCTGCCCCGCTTCTCCACCGGCGCAGCCATAGGCATCCAGCAACGACTGATAGCGCTCAAGGCTCATGGCATGGTCTTCATGGTTTCAGGGAGAAAGGCAGGCAGCCCCCTTTAGTAACATTTTGCAACAAAAGTTCCGTGGGCATCCGCCGGGCACGCCTTGTCCGAAGGCGCATCGGCACCACGTAGTGGCTACCATTGAAGGCCAACGCCGCCGGAGCCTATGCAAGATTCGCTGTTCGACGATCTGCCCCCCGCCCCCTCCCCGCCTGCTGCCAGCGCAGCCCGCGCCCGCTTGGCCGTGCCGGGTGCGGCGCCGGTGCCTGCGCGCCTGGTGCAAGTGTCCGCCGAGCTGCCGGCGCTGCTGCGCATGGGCGCCTCGACCTGGTCTTATCCAGGCTGGGAAAACCTGGTCTGGGACGGCGCCTATGACCCCGGCGTGCTGGCCAGGAACGGGCTCGCGGCGTATGGGCAGCACCCGCTGCTGCGCACCGTCTGCATCGACCGCAGCTTCTGGCGCCCGCTCACCGTGAGCCAATATGCGACCTATGCGGGGCAGGCGCCCGCGGATTTCCGCTTTGTCGTCAAATGCCCTTCCGTCATCACCGATGCGCAGGTGCGCGCCGAGGACGGGCGCGGGCGCGAGGCCAACCCCGCGTTTCTCGATGCGCCGCTCGCGGCCAGCGCTTTCGTGCAGCCCACGCTCGAAGGGCTTGGCGGCCAGCTGGGCGTCATGGTGTTCCAGCTCAGCCCGCTGACCTGGGACTGGCTGACCCGGCCCAGGGAGCTGTTTGCGCGGCTGCAGGTGCTGCTGGCGAGCGTGCAGGCGCAGCTCGCGCACCATCCCGATGTGATCGTCGCCGTCGAAGTGCGCGACCCGGAACTGCTCGTGCCAGCGTTTGCCGATGTGCTGCGCGCGACCGGCGCCACCTTCTGCCTGGGGCTGCACGGCAAGATGCCGCCCATCGAGGAGCAGTTGCCACTGCTGCGCTCGCTGTGGCCCGGGCCGCTGGTATGCCGCTGGAATTTGAACCGGCGCTTCGGCGCCTATGGCTACGAAGACGCGCAAAAAGCGCATGCGCCGTTCAATGAAATCGTCTCGCCCGATCCGCACACGCGCGCGCTGCTCGCGCGCACCATTGCCGGCGTGACGCGCGCCGGCCAGCGCGCCTACGTCACCGTGAGCAACGATGCCGAGGGCTGCGCGCCGCGCTCGATCGCGCTGCTGGCCGAGGCGGTGCTGGAAGCCGCAGCGCCGGGCGTCGATACGCCGGGCGTCGCCACGCCAGCCGCCACGTGAAGCCCCTCAGCGACTGACCGGCGCGCCCGCCACGGTCTGGCTCGGCGCAGGGCCGCCGCCCAGCACCTTGACCAGCGTCACGCGGTTGATCTGCTCGAGCAGCTGCAGACTGATCTGCGTCTGCTGCGCGGTGTACAGACTGCGCTGTGCATCGAGCACCGCGAGGTAGTTGTCCACGCCCGACTTGAAGCGCGCATCGGACAGCTCGAAGGCGCGGCGCGTCGAGGCCACGAGCGAGGCCTGGGCGTCCAGGCGCTCGGCCCACTGCGCGCGGTCGGCCAGCGCATCGGCGGTTTCGCGAAACGCCGTCTGCACCGCTTTCTCGTACTGCGCCAGCGCCACCTGCTGGCTGGCTTCGGCCACGGCCACATTGGCGCGGTTGCGCCCGCCATCGAAGATCGGCAGCCGCACCAGCGGCACGAAGCTCCAGGTGCCGTTGCCGCTGCCAAACAGGCCCGAAAGCTCGTTGCTGCCCGTGCCCACCGCGGCCGTGAGGCTGATGGTGGGAAACAGCGCCGCGCGCGCCGCGCCGATATTGGCATTGGCCGCGCGCAGCTGCAACTCGGCAGCGCGCACATCGGGGCGCTCGAGCAGCACCGTGGACGGCAGCGGCACCGGCAGCGGCTGCAGCGCCGCTGCGGGCGCGGCCTGCGTCAGCTGCAGCGCCGCGGGCAAGGCAGAGGCCGGCAGCGGCCCGCCCACCAGCAGCTGCAGCAGGTTGCGGTCGCGCCCCACCTGGCTGGTGAAGCTCGCGACATCGGCACGTGCGGCATCCACCGTGGTGCGGTTTTGCTCGAGCACCAGGCCCGAAGTCGAGCCGAGTTCATGCATGCGTTCGGTGAGCTGAAACGACTGGCGGCGCGCGGCCAGCGTCTGCTCGGCCAGCTGCAGGCGCGCCTGGTCGGCGGCCAGCGTCAGCCAGGCGCTGGTGACATCGGCAATCAGCGTCAGCTGCACATTGCGCTGGTTCTCGCCCGACTGCAAAAAGGCCTGCAGCGCGGCCTCATTGAGGTTGCGCACCCGGCCCCAGAAGTCGATCTCGTAGCTGGTCATGGCCAGCTGCGCGGTGTACTGGGTGTTGACGGCCGAGCGGCCGGTGGTGGCAAAATCACCCGCGGTGCGGCTGCGGCTGCCCTGCGCGTTGGCGTTGACGCCGGGCAGCAGATCGGCCTGCGCAATGCCGTATTGCGCACGCGCACGGTCGATGTTGGCGACGGCCACGCGCAGGTCGCGGTTGTTGGACAGCGCCAGCGCGAGCGCCTCGCGCAGCCCGGGCGACTGCACCCAGGCCAGCGCCTGCGCCGCATCGAGCCCCGCGGGCGTGGCCTGCGCCGGCGCGCCGTCCAGGCCGACCTCGGCCGGCACCATGCCGGTGGGTGTTGCATAAGGCGGCGCGAAATTGGCGCAGCCCGCCAGTGCGGCGGCCAGCGCCGCGGCGCAGGCTGTGGCGGCCAGCCGGCGCGGGTTCGGGGTTTGAATCATCATGCTTTGCTTTCTTCGACACCGACGGCCGGCGTGGCTTCGTCCTTGCGCGACTTGAACCAGCTGCGCACCAGCAGGAAGAACACCGGCACGAAGAAGATGCCCAGCACCGTCGAGAACACCGTGCCGCCCAGCACCGCGGTGCCGATCGCCTGGCGCCCGCCGGCGCCCGCGCCGCTGCCCAGGGCCAGCGGCAGCACGCCAAAGCCAAAGGCCAGCGAAGTCATCAGGATCGGGCGCAGCCGCAGCCGCACCGCCTCGACGGTGGCCTCGCGCAGATTGCGTCCCTGCTCCTGCAGCTGGGTGGCGAACTCGACGATCAGGATCGCGTTCTTCGACGCCAGCCCCACCGTTGTGAGCAGCCCCACCTGGAAGTAGACATCGTTGCTCAAGCCGCGCAGCCCGGTGAAGATCAGCGCCCCCACGACACCCAGCGGCACGGCCAGAATGACCGCCAGCGGCACCGTCCAGCTTTCATAGAGCGCGGCCAGGCACAGGAACACGAACAGCACCGAGATCGCGTACAGCAGCGGCGCCTGCGCGCCCGACAGCCGCTCCTGGTAGGAGGCGCCGGTCCATTCGTAGCCAATACCCACAGGCATCTGCAGCATCATCTTCTCGACCGCATCCATGGCCGCGCCCGAGCTGATGCCCGGCGCCGCATCGCCGACGAACTCGTAGCTCGGGCTGCCGTTGTAGCGCTGCAGCTGCGGCGAGCCGTAGGTCCAGCTGGTCGAGGAGAACGACGAGAACGGCACCATCTCACCCTTGTCGTTACGCACCGTCCATTGGCCGATGTCCTGGGGCAGCATGCGAAATGGCGCATCGCCCTGCACGTACACGCGCTTGACGCGCCCGTCGTTGAGGAAGTCGTTGACATACACGCCGCCCATGGCCGCCGACAGCACGCTGTTGATGTTGGCCGTGCTCACGCCCAGCGCCGCGGCCTTGCGGTCGTCGATCGTCACGCCCAGCTGCGAGGTGTCGTCGAGGTTGTTGCTGCGCATGTTCTGGATGGTGGGCTCGCTCCTGGCGAGCTCGACCAGCTGGTCGCGCGCCGCCACCAGCGCGTCGTGCCCCAGGCCGTTGAGGTCCTTGAGCTGGAAGTTGAAGCCGGCGTTCGAGCCCAGGCCGCGCACCGCGGGCGGCAGCAGCACGAAGATGCGTGCGTCGCGCAGACGGCTGAGGTCCTTGCTGGCCTTGCGCGCCAGCGCCGCGGCCGACTGGCCCTCCCCGCCGCGCTCGGACCAGTTCTTGAGCCGCACGAAGCCGCGCGCCGAAGCCTGGTCGCCGCTCAGGCCGGTGATCGAGTTGAAGCTCACGACATCGGGCTGCTCGGCGAAGTACTTCTGCACCTCGGCAATGACCGCCTGCAGGCGCGCGTCGGTGCCGCCCGAGGGCAGCGTGATCTGCACCTGCATGTAGCCCTGGTCCTCGACCGGCAGGAACGAAGTCGGCAGCTTGGTGAACAGGAAGGCCGTGGCGGCGCAGATCAGCAGGAACACCAGCGCCATGCGCTTGGCTCGCGACAGCAGCCGGTCCACGGTGCTTTGCGCCTTGTTCGAGCTGTAGTCGAAGCCGCGGTTGAACGCCCGGAAGAAGCGGTCCATGCCGCCGCGCAGGCCGGTGCGCGGCGCGCCGCCATGCCCGTGGCCATGGCCCTTGGCAACGGGCTTGAGCAGCGTCGCGCACAGCGCCGGCGTGAGTGTCAGCGCGACAAACACCGACAGCACCATGGCCGAGACGATGGTGATCGAGAACTGGCGGTAGATCACGCCCGTCGAGCCGCCGAAGAAGGCCATAGGGATGAACACCGCCGACAGCGTCAGCGTGATGCCGACCAGCGCCGGCGTGATCTCAGCCATGGACTTGCGCGTCGCTTCCTTGGGCGACAGGCCCTCCTCGCTCATCAAGCGCTCGACGTTCTCCACCACCACGATGGCGTCGTCGACCAGCAGGCCGATGGCCAGCACCAGGCCGAACATGGTCAACGTGTTGATCGAAAAGCCCGCAACCGACAGCACGCCAAAGGTGCCCAGCAGCACCACCGGCACGGCAATCGCCGGGATCAAGGTGGCGCGCAGGTTCTGCAGGAACAGGAACATCACCACCACCACCAGCAGCATGGCCTCGAACAGCGCCTTGATCACCTCCTCGATCGACGCGCGTACGAAGGGCGTCGAGTCCGAGCTGATGAAGGGCTTGAGGTTGTTCGGGAAGAACGGCTGCATCTCGGCGAGCTTGGCGTTCACGGCATCGGACACGGCCGTGGCGTTGGCGCCGTCGGCCAGCACGATGCCCATGCCCGCGCCGGGGCGGCCGTTCAGGCGCGAGGTGATGCTCAGGTTGTCGGCGCCGAGTTCGACACGGGCCACGTCCTTGAGCAGCACCGCCGCGCCATCGGCCGTGGACTTGAGCAAGATGGCTTCGAATTCACCAACGGTCTTGAGCTTGGTGCGCGCGGTGATGGTGGCATTGAGCTGCTGGTCGGCCACGGCGGGCAAGGCGCCGAGCTGGCCGGCGGAGACCTGGGCGTTCTGGCTGTTGAGCGCGGCAATGACGTCCGAGGGCATCAGCGCGAACTTCTGCAGCTTCGCCGGATCGAGCCAGATGCGCATGGCATAGCCGGTGCCGAACACCTGGATGTCGCCCACGCCGTCGACGCGGCCGATCACATCGACCACGTTGCTCGTCAGGTAGTCGCCGATGTCGACCTGGCTCACGTTCGGGTCGGGCGAGGTGAAGCTGTAGGTGGTCAGGAAGTCGTTGCCACCCTTGTTGACGAACACGCCGCGGCTCTTCACCGCCTCGGGCAGCCGGTTCATGGCCGACTGCAGCTTGTTTTGCACCTGCACCTGCGCCACGTCGATGTCGGTGCCCGGGGCAAAGGTCAAGGTCGTGCGCGAGCGGCCCGACTGGTCGCTGCTCGAGCCCATGTACAGCAGGTTGTCGATGCCCTTGAGCTGTTGCTCGATGAGCTGCGTGACCGAATTCTCCACGGTCTCTGCCGAGGCGCCGGTGTACGTCGCGCCGATGGTCACGCGCGGGGGGGCGATATCGGGGTACTGCTCGAGCGGCAGCGTGGAGATCGACAGCGCGCCCGCGAGCATGATGACGATGGAGATGACCCACGCGAAGATGGGCCGGTTGATGAAGAACTGTGCCATGGCGTGCGTGTTCCTCAGCGCTGGGCGGCGGGGGCGGACGTGGCAGCGGGTGCGGTGCCAGCGGGTGCGGTGGCAGCCGGTGCATTGCCCGCCGGCGCGGCGGCAGTCGCCGGCGCAGCGGTGCCATTGGGCTGCGCCACGGCACGCGCCTTGGCGCGCAGATCGACCTCCTGCGGGTCCACCTTGTCACCGACCTTGATGCGCTGGAAGCCGTCGACCACGACCTTGTCGCCCGCGGCCAGCCCCGAGGTCACCATCCAGCGGCTGCCCACCGCGCGGTCGATCTCGATCGGGCGGCGCTGCACTTTCGTCTCCGCATCGAGCACCAGCACGCTGGCCTTGCCCGCGATGTCGCGCGTCACGGCCTGCTGCGGCACCAGCAGCGCCTCGGGCGCGATGCCCGTGGGCAGCTGCGCCTGCACATACATGCCGGGCATCAGCACGCCCTCGGGGTTGGGCACCACCGCGCGCAGCGTCACCACGCCGGTGCTCGGGTTGACGATGACGCCGGCAAACTGCAGCTTGCCGGGATGCGGATAGGCGCGGCCGTCTTCGAGTCTGAGCCGGATCGACATCGCGTCGCGCTCGAGCTTCTGGAAGCGCCCCTCCTCGATCTCGCGCTTGAGCTGCAGCAGCTCGGTGCTCGACTGCGTGAAGTCCACATACATCGGGTCGAGCTGCACGATGGTCGTGAGCGCGTCGGCCTGGTTGGCCGTGACCAGCGCGCCGGGCGTGATGGTCGACAGGCTGGTCTGGCCGCTGATCGGCGCCTGGATGGTGCTGTAGCGCAGGTTGATGCGCGCATTCTCGAGCACCGCCTGGGCCGCGGCCACGTCGGCAGCGGACTGCGCGACCAGGGCCTGGCTTTCCTCATTGGCCTGGCGGCTGATCGCATCGATCTTCACCAGCTCGGCGTTGCGCGCCGCCGTCGCCTGCAGCGTGCGCTGGCTCGCGCGCACCTTGGCCAGCGCGGCTTCGGCACTGGCTTGCGTGGCGCGCAGCGAGGCGGAATCGATCTGGTAGAGGGGCTGCCCGGCCTTGACGCTCGCGCCTTCGGTGAACAGGCGCTTTTGCACGATGCCCGACACCTGGGGCCGGACCTCGGCCGTCATGAACGCCCGCGTGCGGCCCGGCAGGCTCGCGTCGAGCTGCTGGCTCTGCGTGGCGAGCGTCACCACCCCCACCTTGGTCGGGGGCTTGGGCGCGGGGGCCGGCTGCTCCTTGGGCGCGCAACCGGCCGCCACCACTGCCGCTGCAGCCACCACCGCCATGCGCCACGCCGGGAACGGCGCGCTGGAGGGTTGGAAAAACCGGGGGGACAGCCAGCGCGCACGCAGCGAAAGAGACAGGGCAGACGTCATGGGGTGCAACTTGAAATTGAAGGCGAGCACCATTGTGCAAGCCTAATATTTACTTTTTGTAAAGCCGCCGCGCCCGGGACGCGGACGCGCGGCTGCCTTCGGCAAGAGTGCAAGGATCATGCCACCGCGTAGCGCTTGGTTACATTCGCCGAAGGCGAATTCAACGTGGATGCGACGGTTTTTTCCGCCCTTGTGCTGCTGGCGGTCATCGGGTCGTATGAGCACCGTGGACCAGCAGAGTTCCCACCCTCGCCGCAAGTCTGTTCGCCCATGAAAAAGGACCGTCGAAACGGCCCCCGGATGGATGAATGGATCTGTGAGCCTCAGTCCGGCTCGGCCCGCAGCGCGGCACGCAGGCTCGCGCCCAATTCCGGCATATGGGCAAAGGGATCGGAGGGATTGCGCGCCTGCACCACGTCTTCGAGGCGCGTTTGCACCACGCCCAAGGCCTGGGGATGGCTGAAGATATAGAACTGGTTGGCCGCCACCGCGTCAAACACCTTCTGCGCCACCTCGGCGGCCGTGACCTTGCCCGAGGACACCGCCTTGTCCGTCATGGCCTGCCCGATCCTCTGGCTGGCCGTGAGCGGCGCGCCGTCCTGCCCTGCCGGCCGGTTGCGCTCGCTGTGGTTGATACCCGTGGGCACGAAATACGGGCACAGCAGGCTCGCGCCAATCTGGTCGGTGACCAGCGACAGGTCGTGGTAGAGCGTCTCGGTCACGCTCACCACCGCATGCTTGCTCACGTTGTAGATGCCCATGTTGGGCGGCGCGAGCAATCCGGCCATGCTGGCGGTGTTGACCATATGGCCGCGCCAGGCCGGATCGGCCCTGGCGGCCTCGAGCATCATCGGCATGAACAGGCGCAGCCCGTGGATCACGCCCCAGACGTTCACGCCCAGCACCCATTCCCAGTCGGCCACGGAATTTTCCCAGACCAGCCCGCCCGCGCCCACGCCGGCGTTGTTGAACACCAGGTGCGGCGCGCCAAAGCTCTCCTGCACGCTGCGCGCCAGCACTTCCATCTGCATGCGGTTGGACACATCGACGCGCTGCGCCAGCACCTGCGCGCCAGCCGCGCGCATCTCGGCGGCCGCGGCCTCGAGCGCCTCGCGCTGCACATCGACCAGCACCAGGTTCATGCCCAGCCGCGCACCGATGCGTGCGCATTCGAGGCCGAAACCCGAACCGGCGCCGGTCAGCACCGCTGTCTTGCCTTGGAAATCGTCAATCATGGTGGCCTCCCGGAGCGGCTTACACCAGCTTCACCAGCTGCTTGCCGAAATTCTTTCCCTTGAGCAGCCCCAGGAAGGCGGCAGGCGCCGCCTCCAGGCCCTGGGCCACGCTCTCGCGCGGACGCAGCTTGCCCGAGCCCACCAGCATGCCCAGCTCCTTGAGCGCTTCGGGCCAGACTTCCATGTGCTCGCTGACGATGAAGCCTTCGATCTTCAAGCGGTTGATCAGGATCAGCGACGGGTTTTGCAGCGGCAACGGCTGGCCGTCATAGCCGGCAATCATTCCGCACACCGCGATGCGCGCAAACGCATTGGTGCGCAGCAGCACGGCGTCGAGGATATAGCCGCCGACGTTCTCGTAATAGCCGTCGATGCCATCGGGGCAGGCCTGCTTCAACGCCTGGGACATGGACTTGACGTCCGCATGCTCGCGGTAATCGATGCAGACATCGAAGCCCAGTTCCTCGGTCGCATAGCGGCACTTCTCGGGCCCGCCTGCGATGCCGACCACGCGCAGCCCGCGCGCCTTGGCCAGCGCCGCGAAGGCACTGCCCACCGCGCCCGTGGCGGCGCTCACCACCACCGTTTCACCGGCCTTGGGCGCGATGATCTTCACCAGACCGTACCAGGCCGTGACCCCGGGCATGCCGACGGCGCCCAGGTAGTGCGACAGCGGCACATGCGTGGTGTCGACCTTGCGCAGCAGGCCGGGCGCGTCGCCGTCCACCACGCTGTACTGCTGCCAGCCGCCCATGCCCACGACCTGGTCGCCGGGGGCAAACTTCGGGTGGCGGCTCTCGAGCACCTCGCCCACCGTGCCGCCGAGCATCACCTCGCCCAGCGGCTGGCTGGCCGCGTAGCTCTTGCTGTCGTTCATGCGCCCGCGCATGTAGGGGTCCAGGCTCAGGTAGTGGTGGCGCACCAGTACCTGGCCGTCCTGCAGCGCCGGCACCTCGCTCTGCACCTGGCGGAAATTGCTTTCGCTGGCTTCGCCCTGCGGGCGGTTATCGAGAAGAATCTGCTGATTGAGCGTCATGAACGGGTCTCCCTTTGGTCATTGAATTGCCATGAAAAGCCTAAGCCGCGCGGGTACCTGTGGCTCTCAGGCGCCAGCGCTTTGCGAAGCCGGATCACGGCGCTTGAGCTTGAAGGTGCCAGAGGCCTTGCAGCACATCCGGCCTTCGGCGTCGTACACCGCGCCCTCGGCATAGGCCATGCCGCCATGGGTCTTGTGCAGCAGCAGCCCCTTGGCGACGAGCGCGCCGCGCGCGGGCTGCATGAACGAGGTTTTCATCTCTATCGTCACGCCGCCCGTGTTGGGCGCGACGCTGCTCGCCGCCTGGGCCAGCGCCACGTCGAGCAGCGCCATCAGCGCGCCGCCATGGGTCACGCCAAACGAATTCATGTGCTCGGGGCGCGGCGTGTAATGCAGCTCCGACTCGCCGCCGGCACGCTTGTGCAGCGTGAAGCCCAGATCGGTCACAAAAGGAATGTCTGCTTCAAAACTCAACACCGGATCGGCCTTTCTTGGTTCGGGGCAGTACCCGCCCACGGGGGGCCAGGCACTGAGCGCGCCACGGCACGCTATTGTCGGCGCAGATCGCGGCGCTTCAGCCGCCCGTGACCACGCTGACGCCGCCATCCACCGCCAGCCACTGCCCGGTGATGTGCTTGCCCGCCGCCGAGGCATAGAGCAGCGTGATGCCCTTGAGGTCTTCGTCGTCGCCGAGCCGGCGCAGCGGCGCATGCGCCGCCATCTTCTCCTCGCCCAGCGTCTCGATCAGCACCGAGGCCATCTTGGTCTTGAAGAAGCCCGGGCAGATCGCGTTGACATTGATGCCGTGCACGCCCCACTCCGCGGCCAGCGCGCGCGTGAAGTTGATGACCGCGCCCTTGGAGGTGTTGTAGGCAATGGTTTTCATCTCGACCGGGTTGCCGGCCAGGCCCGCGATCGAGGCGATGTTGATGATGCGCCCGGCGCCGCGCGCAATCATCGAGCGCCGCGCGATCTCGCGGCTGAGCAGGAAGTAGCCGCGCACATTGAGGTTCATGACCTTGTCCCAGGCCGCGGTGGGATGGTCTTCGGCCGGCGCGCCCCAGCTTGCGCCCGCGTTGTTGACCAGGATGTCGACCTCGCCCACGCGCTGCAGCGTTTCGTCAACCAGGCGCAGGATATCCTCCTCGCGCCCGCAATCGGCCGCGATCCACTGCGCGTCGATGCCGCCGGCGCGCAGCACGGCCGCGGCTTGCTCAAGATCGGCTGCCTTGCGCGAGCTCAGCACGATCCTCGCGCCGGCTTCGCCCAGCGCCTGCGCCATCTGCAGGCCCAGCCCCCGCGAGCCTCCGGTCACGAGCGCCGTCTTGCCGCTCAGATCAAACAGTTCTTGCACCTTGCGCGTCATGTCGCTGTCTCCTGTGGTTGTTGTGGTCGCTGCAGGAGCATTGTGCGATGGCGCCGTGCGCGCCCGTGTCGCCAGCGTGTCGCGGCCAGGGCAGCGGCCAGGGCAGCGGCTAGTGCAGCGGCTGGCGCACGCGCAGGCTGCTGCAGATGCCCGCGGCCATGGCAAAGAGGCCCGCGCCGTAGAGCGCCACCATCTCGGCCGTGCCGCCATGGCCGGGCCAGACGGCAAACAGCGTCGCGAGAATGATCGCCCCGAGCGTCTGGCCGGTGAGCCGCGCCGTGCCCAGCATGGCGCTGCCCGCGCCGCTGCGCGCCAGCGGCGTCGAGGTGACGATGGTGTGGTTGTTGGGCGACTGGAACAGCGCAAAGCCCGCGCCGCACAGCGCCAGGCGCCAGACGATATCGAAATCCGAAGGCTGCGCGGGCAGCAGCGCCAGCAGCCACAGCCCGGCTGCAAAGACCGCCATGCCCACGCCACCGAGCAACCCGTCGGGATAGCGGCCGATCAAGCGCCCGGCCAGCGGCGCGAGGGTGACGATGGCCGCCGGCCAGGCCGTGAGCAGCAGCCCGGCTTTGAGCGCCGTGTGCCCATGGGTTTCAAGCAGCAGAAAAGGCATGGCGAGAAAGGCCAGCGTCTGCGCGCAAAACGCGTTGACCGAAGAGGCCATCGACAGCGCAAACACCGGAATGCGCAACAGGTCCACTGGAAACAGCGGCCGCAACTGGCGGCTCTGGCGCCGCAGATGCCAGGCGCCCACGCACAGGCCCGTGCCCAGCATCAGCCAGCCCGCCAGCATGCCGCCCTCCTCCTTGCGCGCCACGCCCAGCGCATCGGCGCCCAGGAACACCAGCGTGAACATCGCCAGGTTGAGCAGCAGGTCCAGCGCCGAAAAGGCGCGCGCATCGCGCGGCCCCGAAACCGGCGGATTGTGCGGCAGGGCCTTGCTGCCCAGCCACAGCGTGAGCAGGCCCAGCGGCACATTGAGCGCCAAAAGCCACGGCCAGGTCGCCACCGACAGGATGGCGGCGGCCACCGCGGGGCCAGCCACCGAGGCGCCCGCCACCAGCATCGAGTTGTACGCCAGGCCCTTGCCGAGCAGCGCGCGCGGAAAAGTCAGCCGCACCAGCACCGCGTTGACGCTCAGCACGCCCGCCGCGCCCAGGCCCTGCAGCGCGCGCGCGGCAATCAGTGCGCCAAGTGTGGGCGCGAAGATCGCGCCCAGCGAGGCCAGCGCAAACAGCGCCATGCCCCACAGATACACGCGCCGGTAGCCAATGCGCTCGCCAACGGCGGCCAGCGGCAGCAGCATCACGAGCGAGGCCATCTGGTAGGCATTGACCACCCAGATGGTTTGTGACGCCGGCGCCCCGAAGCCGCGCGCGATGGTCGGCAGCGCGAGGTTGAGCAGGCTGCTGTCGAGCACCACCACCGCCAGGCCCAGCAGGATCACGAGCATCGAGCGCGCGCGTTGGCCCTCGGGCAGGCCATCGGGGGCGGCGAGCGCCAAAGGCGGTTCTTCTGTCGGCTGCGTCTTCTGGGCAAATTCCTGCATGGCTTTCCTGGCTCGGGGCCGCACCTCGCTGGTACGGGAGTCGGCAATTATCGGGCGACACGCCCCAGCGCCATGCTCTAGTCCGAGGATACGGGGCAGCCGGGGCCCTGCGGCGCTGCAGGTCATCTTGATCCTGCAGTCAAGCCATCGCCGCGCGCGCAGGCCTGCGCCGCCTCCCAAGCTTTCACAAAGACCTGTAAAAAACAACAGTTGAGCTCGACAATCTACTGTACATTTTCCCAGTCAACTTACTTATCTGACCGATCATGAACACTGTTGAAACCTTCTACACCGTTTCTTTGTGCGACTACCCCGCCCTGCCCGAGGTCGAGCGCCAGCGTGCCGAGGCACGTTATGGGCGCGTGATGGAGCGCCAGTTGGGAGGCGCCGAGCAGGTGGCGCTGGCGCTGGAATGCGTGCTCGGCCTGGAAGACACTCCACCCGAGGAAATCACCGAGGAAGCCAAGGCGGTGTTTGCGCGATGGACCAAGGCCAGCAGCGCCGCGGCGCAGGCCGGCATGCAGGGGCTGGGCGACGGCGAAAGCAGTTTCTTCGAAGTGCGCTTCAGCTGAAATCCCGGGCTGGCGGCAGGCGCGCTGCCCCGGGTGCGGCGGGATGAATCCGCGGGGTAGCGCAGCGGCGGCTGCACAAGCGGGCGGCGCTCACTACAATGCCTGCGAGCGTCAGGACGCGGCCGGCATCGACGGCCTGCCTCCTGGCAACAGATCTGCCCGCCCTGGAATCGCCCGGGTGGCTGCAACCGAATCGGAGCCCCCATGCGTCATACCCCCGCCCGCCGCCTTGCGCTTACCCAGGCGCTGTCCTGCATCGTTGCCCTGTCTTGCCTGGGCGCACTGCCGGCGCTGGCCGCCGACAATGTGCTGCGCGTCTCGGCCATTCCCGATGAAGCGCCGACCGAGCTGCAGCGCAAGTTCGCGCCGCTGGGCAAGTACCTCGAAGCGCAGACCGGCATGAAGGTGGTCTTCACGCCCGTGACCGACTACGCCACCGTTGTCGAATCGCTGGCCACGCGCAAGATCGACCTGGCCTGGCTGGGCGGCTTCACCTTCGTGCAGGCCAAGATCCGCACCAACGGCACGGCCATCCCGATCGTTCAGCGCGAGGAAGACGCGCGCTTCACCTCCAAGTTCATCACCGCCAACCCACAGGTCAAGGAACTGGCCGACCTCAAGGGCAAGAGCTTTGCGTTTGGCGCCCCCTCGTCGACCTCGGGCAGCCTGATGCCGCGCTTTTTCCTGCAGCAAGCCGGCCTGAACCCGGAAAAGGATTTCCGCAACGTCGCCTTTTCGGGCGCGCATGACGCCACGGTGGCGTTTGTCGCCGCAGGCCGCGCCGAAGCCGGCGTGCTCAATGCCTCGGTCTGGGACAAGCTGGTCGAGGAAAAGAAGGTCGACACGAGCAAGGTGCGCGTGTTCGCCACCACGCCGCCCTACTTCGACTACAACTGGACGGTGCGCGGTGACCTGGACCCGGCGCTGGTGAAGAAGCTCACGCAGGCCTTCCTGCAGCTCGACCCCGCCAACCCCGAGCACAAGGCCATCCTGGGCCTGCAGCGCGCGGCGAAGTTCATTCCGACCGAAGCCAAGAACTATGTCGGCATCGAAGACGCCGCCAAGTCCGCCGGCCTGCTGAAGTAACCCGCCGCGCATGAGCTTTGCGTTGGAGGGCGTGGGCCTGGCCCACCGCCAGGGCAGCATCGCGCTGGCCGATATCCGGCTCGCGGCCGCGCAGGGCGAGAGCATCGCGCTGATCGGCCCCTCGGGCGCGGGCAAGACCTCGCTGCTGTCGGTGCTGGGCACGGCCTGGGCCGCCTATCCGCAGCAGCTTGGCGGCAGCGTGCAGGTACTTGGCCACGATCTGTCGACGCTGGACGCGCGCGCGCGCCGGGCCTTGCGCGCGCGCATCGGCACCGTGCACCAGGCGCCGCCGCTGCCCGGGCGCCAGCGCGTGGTCACCAGCGTGCTCGCCGGCCGGCTGGGCCAATGGCCGGCCTGGAAGTCGCTGGCGTCTCTGATCTATCCCATGGACATCGCGGGCGCGCGCGCGGCGCTGGCCCGCGTCGAGCTCGAGCACAAGCTGTTTGCGCGCTGCGACCAGCTCTCGGGCGGCCAGCTGCAGCGCGCGGGCATTGCGCGCGTGCTCTACCAGCAGGCGGCGCTGGTGCTGGCCGACGAGCCGGTATCGGCGCTCGACCCGACGCTGGCGCTGGCCACCGTGCGGCTGCTGGTGGCAGATGCCCGCGCGCGCGGCGCGACGCTGGTCGCGAGCCTGCATGCGGTCGATCTCGCGCTGGGCTGCTTTGAACGCATCGTCGGCATCCGCGCCGGGCGCATCGTGTTCGATCTGCCCGCGGCCCAGGTCAGCGAGGCGCAGCTCCAAGCCCTGTATGCGGGCGAGCGCCAGCCGCAGGCCTCGCCGCTGGCGCCGCTCCAGGCTCCGCCCTCCACGCTCCCGATGAACGCATGCCGCTAGACCCCGGGCTGCGCGACCCGGCCAGCCGCACGCGCCTTGGCGCCGCGCTGCTCGCGCTGTGCATTCTCTGGCCGTTGTTCGAGGCCGCGCAGGTACGCCCGGGCGCGCTGTTCGAGGCGGGCAATCTCACCGTCATCGGCAACTTCCTCGGCGCGTTCCTGCCGCCGGCCACGGGCAGCGAGTTCCTGGGCTACCTGGGCCAGGCCACGCTGCAGACACTGGCGATTGCCACCGCAGGCATGGCGCTGGCCTGTGCGCTCGCGGTGCCGCTGGCCTATCTGGCCAGCGCCGCGGCGCGCGACCGGCCCACGCTCAACCCGATCACACGTGGCCTGCTGACGGTGCTGCGCGGCATTCCGGAGCTGGTCTGGGCGCTGGTGTTCGTGCGCGTCTTCGGGCTGGGCCCGGCCGCGGGTGTGCTCGCGCTGGGCCTGACCTATGGCGGCATGCTGGCCAAGGTCTATGCGGAAATCCTCGAATCAACCGACCCCGCGCCCGCGCGCGCGCTGCTGCACAGCGGCGCGCGCCGGCCGCTGGCCATGCTCTACGCGCTGGTGCCGCAGGCCGCCAAGGAGCTGGTGTCCTATACCGTCTACCGCTGGGAATGCGCGATCCGCGCCTCGGTGGTGATGGGCTTTGTCGGCGCGGGCGGCCTGGGCCAGCTCATGGACCAGTCGATGAAGATGCTCAACGGCGGTGAAGCC
This sequence comes from Comamonas sp., assembly GCA_040514115.1. Classification (GTDB taxonomy): domain Bacteria; phylum Pseudomonadota; class Gammaproteobacteria; order Burkholderiales; family Burkholderiaceae_C; genus Comamonas. Next base: position 41,309 of record JBEVDH010000100.1, read on the forward strand.
GCCAGCATCCTGGTCACCTTCCTGGCGCTGGTATTCGCGGCCGATGCGCTGTCGCACCTGCTGCGCCGCTCGCTCGATGCCGCGCCCGGCGCGCGGCCTTCGCCCTGGGGCTGGACGAGCGTATGCGGCCTGCTGGCGTTGGCGCTGGCGGTCTGGGCGAGCTTTAGGCTGCTGGACATGGACCTCGCGGCGCTGTTCTCGCGCGAGTCGGCGGGCGCGATGGGCGAGTTTGTCGCGAGCTTCTTTCCGATGGACCTGAGCGCCGGGTGGCTGCGCCGCGTGCTGCTGGGCACCTGGGAGACGCTGGCGATCTCGGTGGTGGGCACGCTGCTGGCGGCCGTGCTGGGCCTGCTGCTGGCGCTGGCGCCGCTGCGGCCCGTGAGCCACTTCCTGCTGAACCTGCTGCGCTCGGTGCCCGAGCTGGTCTGGGCCACCATCACCGCGCTGGCCGTGGGCCTGGGGCCGTTTGCCGGGGCGCTGGCGCTGGCGCTTCACACCGGCGGCGTGCTCGGGCGCCTTTACGCCCAGGCGCTGGAGAACGCACCGCGCGCGCCGGCCACCGCCTTGCAGCTCAGCGGCGCGGGCAAGGCCCTGGCCTTCCTGTTCGGCACCCTGCCCGGCGCGGCGCCCCAGCTCATTGCCTATACGCTGTACCGCTGGGAAATGAATATCCGCATGGCGGCGATCCTGGGCTTTGTCGGCGCGGGCGGGCTGGGGCAGTTGCTGTATTTCGAGCTGTCGCTGTTTCGCTACGCACAGGCCGCGACGGTGATCACCGCCATGCTGCTGCTGTCGATAGGCGTCGACCAGGCCAGCGCCTGGCTGCGCCGGCGCATGGGTTGATCAGCGCAGCACGGTGATGCGGTCGACTTCGAACTCCGTCTTGCGCAGGCCCTTGTCGAATTCGCCCAGCAGCTCGACGCGCTGGTCGGCGCCGATCGCCTGGCCCGCGGGGAAGTGCTTGGCGTCGATCTCGACGGTGATGCGGCCGGTGGCATCGGCAAAGGTGTAGCGGTCGCCGCCGTCATGCGAGACGATCTGGCCCTGCAGGCGCGCATGCTGGTCGTCTTTGCCGGTGTCCAACAACTGCTTGACGGTCACCAGCGGCACATTGCTCGGGCCGCTGTAGCTGCCCTGGGCGACGGGCTTGGCTGCGTTGCTCGGGCCGGTGTAGCCCGCGGGCTGGGCCGTGGCGGCGGCCGTGCCCAGGGCCAGCAGTGCAGACAGGGTCAGGGTGGAAGCAATGGTGCGCATTTGGATACTCCTTGTGGGTCATGGAACAGCCCCTTGGCTGCGGTGTGATTCCATTAAATACCGCGAAACTGAAGGCAATCTGATGGCACCTCAAGCCGGCGGGAAATCGAGTATCACGCCAAGCCCCCGCCCACCCAGCCCTGCCTCGAAATGCAGCGTCGCCCCATGCAAGGCGGCGATGCGCGCCACGATCGACAAGCCCAGCCCATTGCCCGGCTGCCCCGTGCCCAGCACCCGGAAAAAGCGCTCGCCCAGCCGCGCGCGCTCGGCCTCGGGCACGCCCGGCCCATCGTCGCGCACCGCCAGCCGCACGCCGCCGCCGGGCAGTGGCATGGATTCAATGCGCACCCGGGCGCCCTCGGGACCATAGCGCACCGCGTTGTCGACCAGATTGCGCAGCGCGCTGGCCAGCAGCGCCGGCGTGGCGTGCAGCGTACCCACCTCCAGCGCGCGTTCGAGCCGCATGTTCTTGGCGCGCGCGGGGCCCGAATCCAGCGTATCGACCAGCGCCTGCAGATCCACCGTCTCGCGCGGCAGCGGCTGGGCCTGGGGCTCCAGGCGCGCCAGCGCCAGCAGGCTTTCGATCAACCCGGTGCAGCGGTCCAGATCGGCGCGCAGCTGCTGCAGGTGGTGGCCGGGCAGCTTCAATTCCCGCTCGATCAGCTGCACGCGCATGCGCAGCGCGGCCAGCGGCGTGCGCAGCTCGTGCGCCGCGTCGCTGGTGAAGCGCCGTTCGCTGTCGAGCGCCAGCCCCAGGCGTGCGAGCAGCGCGTTGAGGGCATCGAGTATGGTCTGCAGCTCGCGCGGCGGATCGGGCACGGCAATCGGCGCCAGATCCCCGGGCGAGCGCGCGCCGATGCGCAGCGCCGCGTCCTCGAGCGGGCGCAGCAGACGGCGGATCAGCCACCAGCTCACCAGGCCCAGCAGCACCATGAGCGCCAGCGCCGGCCAGGCCAGGCTTTCGGCCATGTCGCCCAGCAGCTCCAGCCGCTCCTCGACGGGCTGCCCGACCTGCGCCACGTTGCCATCCGCGCCGCGGCGCAGATGCACGCGCCAGAGTTCGCCATCGGCCCAGACATTGGCATATCCCTTGTCCGGCACGCCTTCGGGCACGAACGCAGTTGCGGGCGTGTCCTCGCCGCGCAGCAGCATGCGGCCGTCGGGCGCAACGATCTGGTAGTACATGCGCAGCTTCAACTGCGCGCCGCGCCGGTCATGCAATTCATGCCGCTGCCCCGCGGTATCGGCCGCGGAGCCCAGCTGCAGCACCAGGCGCGAGCCTTCCTCGAGCGCCTCGTCAAACACCTCGCTGGTGGCAAACCAGGCCACGCCAATGACGATCGCCATGCTGACGAGCCACAGCGTGAGGCCTGTGCCCATGCACATCAGCAGCAGGCGCCGGCGCAGCGACCAGCCTGCCGTGCTTTCGCGGCGCGAGCGCAGCCATGCGGGAAGCTTCATGGCGCCGCCAATCCATAGCCCTGGTTGCGCACCGTCACGATGAAGGCGCTGCCCAGCTTCTTGCGCAGGTTGTAGACATGCGCCTCGATCGCATTGCTCTCGACCTCCTCGCCCCAGCCATAGAGCGCTTCCTCGAGCTGCGCGCGGCTCAGGATATGGGTCGGATGGCGCATCAGCGCCTGCAGCAGCGCGAATTCACGCGCCGTGAGCGTGACGGGCGCGCCGTCCAGCGTCACGCGCTTGGCCGCCGGGTCCAGCGCCACCGCGCCATGGCGCAGTTCGGGTGACTGCTGCGGGGTGCCGCGGCGCAGCGCCGCGCGCACGCGCGCCGACAGTTCCTCCAGATCGAAAGGCTTGACCAGATAGTCGTCCGCGCCCAAATCCAGCCCCTGCACCCGGTCGGCCAGCGTGTCGCGTGCCGTGATGACAATGACCGGCAGCTGCGCGCCGGCCGCACGCAGCGCGCGCAGCACGGCGTCGCCGTCCAGGCCCGGCAAGCCGCGGTCGAGCAGCACGCACTGGTAGCTGTGGGTGGCCAGCGCCGCCGCGGCCTGGTCGCCGCGCTGCAGCCAGTCCACCGCGTAGCCGTCGAGCTGCAGCCACGACTGCAGCGAGCTGCCCAGCGAGGGGTCGTCTTCGATCAGGAGTATGCGCATCCCCCGACCCTAACGGAGAAAGCTGAGCTGAATCTGATCAGAAGCCCGATTCGTCCAGGTCGGCGCAGGTCATGTCGCGTTCGCGCACCACGGTGAGCCAGGCGCCAATGCGCGGCAGCTCGTAGCGAAAGAAATACCGCGCCGCCGCGCGCCGGCCGATGTTCGCGGCGGATTGCGCCTCGCCGCGCAGCGTGGCGCGCGCGACATCGAGCCACATCCAGGCCAGCACCACATGGCCCAGCGCCTGCATATAGGGCACGGCATTGGCCAGCGCTTCGCCGGCATTGCCCGTGGCCCAGGCGGCCTCGGTCGCCTCCAGCGCCTGCCGCAGCGCCGCCGTCAGATCCTGCGCGTATTCGCCCAGCTGCGGCACGCCGGCCGCGCCCGCAATGCTGGCCTCGATGCGCGCGGCCAGCAGCTGCAGACCGCGGCCGCCCTCCATGCGCACCTTGCGCCCCAGCAGGTCCATCGCCTGGATGCCATGCGTACCCTCGTGGTTCATGTTGAGCCGGTTGTCACGCCAGTACTGCTCCACCGGGAAGTCGCGCGTATAGCCATAGCCGCCGTGGATCTGGATCGCCAGCGAATTGGCCTCGAGGCAGAATTCGCTGGGCCAGCTCTTGGCGATCGGGGTCAGCACTTCGAGCAGCAGCCGCGCCTCATCGGCGGCGTGCGGTTCGGCCGTGTGCTGCTCGTCGACCAGCCGCGCGCAGTAGAGATTGAGCGCCAGCGCGCCTTCGCCATAGGCTTTTTGCGCCAGCAGCATGCGCTTGACATCGGCATGCTCGATGATGCGCGCCTGCGGCTGGGTGGCATCCTTGCCGCCGGCCCCCGCAGGCCGACCCTGGGGCCGGTGGCGCGCGTAGTCGAGGCTGGCGTAATAGCCCGCCAGGCCCAGCATCGTCGCGGCCATGCCGATGGCGATGCGCGCCTCGTTCATCATATGGAACATGTACTGCAGCCCGCGCCCGGCCTCGCCCACGCGGTAGCCGATGGCGCCGCCCGCGCCGCGCACCGGGTAGCGGCCCTCGCCAAAGTTCAGCAGCGTATTGGTCGTGCCGCGCCAGCCGAGCTTGTGGTTCAGGCCGGCCAGCGCCACATCGTTGCGCTCGCCGGTGAGTGCGCCTTCGGTGTCGACCAGCTGCTTGGGCACGATGAACAGCGAGATACCCTTGACACCGGGCGCCAGCTGGCCGCCCTCGCCGGGAATCTTGGCCAGCACCAGATGCACGATGTTCTCGGTGAGCTCATGGTCGCCGGCGGAGATCCACATCTTGTTTCCCTTGAGCCGGTAACGCGGGCCCAGCGGATCGTGCTGCGCGCCCTCGCCATCGGGCGTCGCGCGGGTCGTGATGTCGGACAGCGACGAGCCGGCCTGCGGCTCGGACAGGCACATCGTGCCGGCCCAGCGGCCATTGAATTCATTGTGCGCAAACACCTGTTTTTGCAGCGCGCTGCCATGCGCCATCAATGCGCTCGCATTGCCCGACGTCAGCAGGTTCGAGCCAATGCCCACGGACGCCGCGGCAAAGAAACTGTTGGCCGCCGATTCCAGCGTGTACGGCAGCTGCATGCCGCCCGCTGCGTAATCCTGCGCCGCGCCCAGCATGCCCGACTCGGCGTATGCCAGCCGCGCCGCATGGGTGCAACTCGGCAAGATCACCTTCTCGCCGTCGAACCGGGGCTCTTCGGTGTCGACAGTGCGATTGAAAGGCGCGTATTTCTCGCGCGCGATGCGCTCGCAGGTGTCGAGCACCGCGTCAAACGTCTCGCGCGAATGGTCGGCAAAGCGGGTCCGGGTGCTCAGCGATTGCACCTCGAGCCAGTCGTACAGCAGAAAATCCAGCGTCGCGCGCAAAGCCATGGGCCACTCCTTGATCCCAACAGATCGGGCCGCACCAAGCGGCCCGAAAAAGAACGCCCAAAAACGCTTACAGCACTTCGAAGATGCCGGCCGCGCCCATCCCCCCGCCAATGCACATCGTCACGCACACGCGCCTGGCGCCGCGGCGCTTGCCCTCGATCAGCGCGTGGCCGGTGAGGCGCTGGCCCGACACGCCGTAAGGATGCCCCAGCGCGATCGCGCCGCCGTTGACGTTCAGGCGATCGGCGGGAATACCCAGCTTGTCGCGGCAGTAGAGCACCTGCACGGCAAATGCTTCGTTGAGCTCCCACAGATCGATGTCCTGCACCGTGAGCCCCAGCTTCTTGAGTACCTTGGGCACCGCGAACACCGGCCCGATCCCCATTTCATCGGGCTCGCAGCCCGCGACTGCAAAGCCCAGGAAACGGCCCAGCGGCGTGAGCCCGTGGCGGCCGGCGTAGTCTTCGCTCACCACCACACAAGCGCCCGCGCCATCGGAAAACTGGCTCGCATTGCCGGCCGAGATCAGCCCGCCGGGCAAGGCGCTGCGCAGGCCGCTGATGCCTTCCTGGGTCGTGCCTTCGCGCGTGCCTTCGTCCTTCGACACGGTGACTTCGCGCGTGATCAGGCCGCGCACCTTGTCAACGACCCCGGCGGTGACGGTGATCGGCGCGATTTCCGCGTCAAACAGGCCTGCGGCCTGGGCCGCGCAGGCCTTTTGCTGGCTGCCCGCGCCGTATTCGTCCATGGCGTCGCGGCCAATGCCATAGCGCTTGGCCACGTTCTCGGCGGTCTCCAGCATGCTCCAGTAGATTTCCGGTTTGCTGCGCACCAACGCCGGGTCCTGCAGCATGTGGCGGTTCATTTCCTGCTGCACGCAGGAAATCGACTCGACACCGCCGGCCACATAGACCTCGCCCTCCCCCGCGATGATGCGCTGGGCCGCGGTCGCAATGGTCTGCAGGCCCGAGGAGCAAAAGCGGTTGATGGTCATGCCCGACGTTGTGACGGGCAGGCCCGCGGCCAGCGCGATCTGGCGCGCGATATTGTTGCCGGTCGCGCCTTCGGGCGTGGCGCAGCCCATGATCACATCGTCGACGGCGGCTGCATCGATGCCGGCGCGCTGCACGGCATGCCTGACGGCATGGCCGCCCAGCGTTGCGCCATGGGTCATGTTGAACGCGCCTTTCCAGCTCTTGGCCAGAGGGGTGCGGGCGGTGGAAACAATCACTGCGGAGGTCATGCAATATCCTTGATTCGGTTCTTTTCGGGACGCCCGGCTACGGCAGGCGCATCAGCTGAAGGCCTTGCCTTCTTCGGCCAGGCGCGCGAGCAGCGGCGCGGGCTGCCAGAAGCGCGCATCGTCATGCGGGTTCTGCGCAAAGCGGTGCATGGCCTGCACCACATTGATCAGCCCGACTTCGCCCGCGTAATGCATCGGCCCGCCGCGGTGGATCGGGAAGCCATAGCCCGTCAGATACACCATGTCGATATCGCCGGACTTGCCCGCGATGCCGTCCTCGAGGATATGCGCGCCCTCGTTGACCAGCGAGAACACCAGGCGCTGCACGATTTCCTCGTCGGAGATCTTGCGCGGGGTGATGCCCTGGTCCTGGCGGTGCTGCTCGACCATCTTGTTGACCAGCTCGGATGGAATCGCATCGCGCTTGCCCGGCGCGTAGTCATACCAGCCCGCGCCGGTCTTCTGGCCAAAGCGGCCCAGCTCGCACAGCTTGTCGGCCGTGGCGCTGTATTTCATATCGGCGCGCTCCACCGCGCGGCGCTTGCGGATCGCCCAGCCGATGTCGTTGCCCGCGAGGTCGCCCATGCGAAACGGGCCCATGGCAAAGCCGAATTTCTCGATCGCCCCATCGACTTGCTGAGGGGTCGCGCCCTCGTCGAGCAGGAAGCCGGCCTGGCGGCTGTACTGCTCGATCATGCGGTTGCCGATGAAGCCGTCGCACACCCCCGACACCACGGCTGTCTTCTTGATCTTCTTGGCCAGCTGCATCACGGTGGCCAGCACGTCCTTGGCGGTTTCCCTGCCGCGCACCACTTCGAGCAGCTTCATCACATTGGCCGGGCTGAAGAAGTGCATGCCGACCACGTCCTGCGGGCGCTGGGTGAACGCCGCGATCTTGTCGACATCAAGCGTCGAGGTGTTGGAAGCCAGGATCGCGCCGGGCTTGGCCACGGCATCGAGCTGCTTGAACACCACTTCCTTCACGCCCAGCTCCTCGAACACGGCCTCGATGATCAGATCGGCGTGCTTGAGATCGTCATAGGACAGCGTGGGCGTGAGCAGCGCCATGCGCTCCTCGTACTTTTCCTGCTTGAGCTTGCCCTTCTTGACCTGCGACTCGTAATTCTTGCGGATCGTGCCCAGGCCGCGGTCCAGCGCCTCCTGTTTCGTCTCGAGGATCGTGACCGGAATGCCGGCATTGAGGAAGTTCATCGCAATGCCGCCGCCCATCGTGCCCGCGCCGATCACGCCCACGCTTCGGATCTCGCGCACCGGCGTGTCCGAGGGCACATCGGCGATCTTCGAGGCCGCGCGCTCGGCCATGAACAGATGGCGCAGCGCGCGCGACTCGGGCGTGAACATCAGCTGCGTGAACAGCTCGCGCTCGGTCTGCATGCCGGCGTCGAACCCGCCCTTGACGCAGGCGGCCACCGCATCGACGCACTTGCCCGGCGCCGGGAAGTTCTTTGCCATGCCCTTGACCATATTGCGCGCAAACTGCAGATAGGCCTCGGCCTGCGGATGCTTGCACGGCAGATCGCGCACCAGCGGCAGCGGGCGCTGGCCCGCGACCTTCTGCGCAAACGCCAACGCTTCGGCGCGCAGGCTCTCGGCCGACGCCGCCACCAGATCAAACAGCTTCTGGCCGGGAATGGTGGCCAGCACTTCGCTCTTGACGGCCTCGCCGCTGACGATCATGTTCAGCGCGGTTTCAAGCCCCAGCACCCGCGGCAGGCGCTGCGTGCCGCCGGCACCGGGCAGCAGGCCCAGCTTGACTTCGGGCAGTGCCACCGAGGTGCCCGGCGCGACCACGCGGTAGTGGCAGCCCAGCGCCAGCTCCAGCCCCCCGCCCATGCAGACCGAATGGATCGCCGCCACGACCGGCTTGCCCGACTGCTCGACGGCCCGGATCACCGACAGCAGATGCGGCTCCTGCGTCGCGCGCTCGGTGCCGAACTCGGTGATGTCGGCCCCACCCGAAAACGCCCTGCCCGCGCCGGTGATGACGATGGCCTCGACACCGGCATCGGCATTTGCCCGGTTCAGCCCCTCGACCACGGCCCGGCGCGTCGCCAGCCCCAGGCCGTTGACCGGCGGATTGTTCAGCGTGATGACGGCAATCTGCCCGTCTTTCTGATAGTCAGCGCTCATGCGGTTGTCCCTTGTGAATGGAAAAGAACGATCGTGCGATTTATTGTAGGAAGTTGGGGGCAGATGAACAGGGGGGTTTGTCTCGGTTGGGACATGGGGGGCATGCAGATTCTGTGGAGTCCTACGTTTGTCGAAGGATCGGTGGGCTTTTTCCGAGCGTGGGCCGTTCATCCTTCGACGCGGCCGGCCAGGCAGGCTCAGGACGAACGGATGAGCGCACGCGCGCCCCCCGCCCGCGTTCGTGGTGAGCCCGTCGAACCATGGACGGCCTGTCCGCCAGGTGAGGCAAGACCTCTCCTGAGGAAACTGGGCATCGTGATGCCTGCGTCAGAGGCCCCTCACACCTCCAACCACTCCTTGCGCACCTTCTCATCGGCCCGCAACCCCTCAGGCGTCCCATCAAACACAATCGCCCCATGCCCCATCACCAGCGCCCGGTCCGAGATGCGCATCGCGATGGTCAGCTTCTGCTCGATCAGCAGCACCGCGATGCCGCGCGACTTGATGGTCTGCAGGTACTCGCCCACCAGCTCGACGATCTTCGGCGCCAGGCCCTCGGTGGGCTCGTCGATGATGATCAGGTCGGGGTCGCCCATCAGCGTGCGGCACAGCGTGAGCATCTGCTGCTCGCCGCCCGACATCACGCCGGCCTCGGTGTGCTGGCGTTCTTTGAGGCGCGGGAACATCGCGTACATGTCGTCGAAGCCCCAGCGGCTGCCCTTTGCGTTGCCCTTTTGCCCCAGCAGCAGGTTCTGGTGCACCGTGAGGGTGGGAAACACATCGCGGCTTTCGGGCACGTAGCCGATGCCGCGGTGCGCGATCTCGTAGGCCTTGCGGCCCTGCAGCGGCTGGCCCTTCCACTCGAGCGTGCCCTGCCAGTCGACCAGCCCCATCACGGCCTTGGCGGTGGTCGAGCGGCCCGAGCCGTTGCGCCCGAGCAGCGCGACGATCTCGCCGGGGCGCACCTCGAAGTCCACGCCATGCAGCACATGGCTCTTGCCGTAATAGGCATGCAGATTGGCAATCTTGAGCATCTTCAGTGCGCTCCTGCCTGCTGGTCGGCCACGGTCGACCCCAGATAAGCCTCCTGCACGCGCGGGTTCGCGCGCACCTTGTCGGGGGTGTCGAAGGCAATCACCTCGCCATACACCACCACCGCGATCTTGTCGGCCAGGCCGAACACCACGCCCATGTCATGCTCCACGGTGAGCAGCGTGCGCCCCTCGGTGACCTGCTTGATCAGCTGGATGAAGCGCGCGGTCTCGCTGTTGCTCATGCCGGCCGTCGGTTCGTCCAGCAGGATGACGCTCGCGCCGCCCGCGATCGTGATACCGATCTCGAGCGCGCGCTGCTCGGCATAGGTCAGGTTGACAGCCAGCACGTCGCGCTTGCGCTCGAGCCCGATCATCCGCATCAGCTGCTCGGCGCGCGCATTGGCATCGTGCATCCGCGACAGGAAGCGCAGGAAGCTGTAGCCATAGCCCATGCTCCAGAGCACGCCGCAGCGCAGGTTCTCGAACACGCTGAGCTTGGGAAAGATATTGGTGATCTGGAAGCTGCGCGACAAGCCCAGCCGGTTGATCTCGAAGGGCTTCTTGCCGTCGATGCGCTGGCCGTGCAGCAGTACCTCGCCGCTGCTGGGCGCAAAGCGCCCGCTGATCAGATTGAACAGCGTCGACTTGCCCGCGCCGTTCGGCCCGATGATCGCCACGCGCTCGCCGGCCGCGACGGCCAGGTTCACACCGCGGATGATCTCGGTCTTGCCAAAGCGCTTTTGCAGGTCCTTGAGTTCCAGTGCATAGGTCTGTGTCATGGCTGTGCCTCCCCACGTTTGATCAGCAGTTCGATTTCTTCCTGGACCCGGCCCCACTGGTGCACGAAGCGCCGGCGGGCCCCCTCGAATGCCGCGCCGCCCAGCACCAGCAGCGCCAGTGCCCCGGCCCAGCTGCCCGTGCTGCGGGTATCCAGCGACAGGCCCATGAAGCGCAGGTGGTCGCCCAGCGCCGCGTTGAGCTGCAGGTGGTAGATCATCTCGACCACGGCCGCCAGGCCCGCCACGCCGACCAGCGCGCTCACGGCCAGCACCGCGTAGGAAGGCAGCAGCCGCCGGAATTTGCCGAACTTCGCCACGCGCAGGTTCATCATGATCAGGCTGGCCAGCCCGCCGGGCGCATACATCACCATGAGCAGGAACACCAGGCCCAGGTACAGCAGCCAGGCCTTGGAGAGCTCCGACAGCAGGATGGACGCGAACACCAGCAGCACCGCGCCGATGATCGGCCCGAAAAAGAACGTCGCGCCGCCCAGGAAGGTGAACAGCAGGTAGCTGCCCGAGCGCATCACGCTCAAGCTGTCGGCCGCGGCGATGATCTCGAAGTTGATCGCCGCCAGCCCGCCCCCGATGCCGGCGAAAAAGCCAGCGATGATGAACGAGAACCAGCGCACGCGCTGGGTGTTGTAGCCGACGAACTCGACACGCTCGGGGTTGTCGCGCACCGCGTTGAGCATGCGCCCGAGCGGCGTGCCGGTGAAGGCAAACATCAGCGCGGTGCAGACGAAGCAATAGGCCGCGATCAGGTAATAGACCTCGATGGCCGGGCCGAACGTCATGCCCAGAAACGGCTGGCCGTAGACCCGGTCGGTGGTGATGCCGCCCTCGCCGCCAAAGAACTCGGGAAACATCAGCGCCATCGAGGCCACGAGCTCGCCGATACCCAGCGTGATCATCGCAAAGGTCGTGCCGGACTTGCGCGTGGTCACATAGCCCAGCAACACGGCAAAGAACATGCCGCCGAGCCCGCCCATCACGGGAATCAGCACCAGCGGGATCTCCAGCCCGCCAATCCGGTTCATCGCATGGATCGCGATGAACGAGCCCATGCCGGTATAGACCGCATGCCCGAAGCTCAGCATGCCGCCCTGCCCCAGCAGGATGTTGTACGACAGGCAGATGATGATCAGGTAGCCGATCTGGCTGAGCATGGTCAGCGCCAGACTGCTGGTGAACAGCTGCGGCGCCACGGCCAGCGCCAGCGCGAACAGTGACCAGA
>JBEVDH010000152.1:0-38145 GCA_040514115.1 Comamonas sp.
AGCGATGCAAAATGCACACTTCCAGAAACTGTGGCGGAGTGGACGGGACTCGAACCCGCGACCCCCGGCGTGACAGGCCGGTATTCTAACCAACTGAACTACCACTCCTGGCAGGAAGCTTTGTATCGCTGCAAATACTTGCAGCCATCAAGCGCTTCAAACTTGGCGACCCTACGGGGATTCGAACCCCGGTACTCACCGTGAAAGGGTGATGTCCTAGGCCTCTAGACGATAGGGTCGTAACCTAAGAACTTGCGTTCTGATTTCTTGGTGGAGGTAAACGGGATCGAACCGATGACCTCTTGCATGCCATGCAAGCGCTCTCCCAGCTGAGCTATACCCCCAAAGGATTCGTGCTATAAGGCATGAACCCGAAAACCGTGGCGGAGTGGACGGGACTCGAACCCGCGACCCCCGGCGTGACAGGCCGGTATTCTAACCAACTGAACTACCACTCCTGGCAGAAAGCTTTGCATTGCCGCAAATATCTTGCAGCAACCAAGTGCTTCAAACTTGGCGACCCTACGGGGATTCGAACCCCGGTACTCACCGTGAAAGGGTGATGTCCTAGGCCTCTAGACGATAGGGTCAAAACCTTGGAACCTGGCTCCTTTCGGAACCTGTCTTCAACTTGTTTGGTGGAGGTAAACGGGATCGAACCGATGACCTCTTGCATGCCATGCAAGCGCTCTCCCAGCTGAGCTATACCCCCCACTTAACTCCCACTTGACAGCGCAACTAATTTCTTGCTGTGTGTCGTTGAAGACTCGAATTATAGACAGGTTTTTAACCGTTTTGCAATCTCGCAGCAATTTTTTCGCGACCGAGCAATTCCAGCACTGCATCCACCGATGGCGTGTGCGCCGTGCCCACCGTCAGCACGCGCACCGGCATGGCGAGCTGGGGCATCTTCAGGCCCTGGGCCTTGAGCACATCCTTGAAGGCAGCAGAGATCGCTTCACGCGTCCATTCGCAGCCTGCCAGGGCCGCGGCCAGCGCGGCAATCGCGGGCTGCACGGCGTCCGTGACATGCTTCGCATGCTCTTCAGCGTTGGGGGTCACATCGCGGTAGAACACCTGCGCCCAGTCGGCCAGCGCCACCAGCGTGTCGCAGCGGTCCTTGAACAGGGCGCAGATACGCGCCAGGCGGTCGTCGGCGCCGAGCTCATCTGCCGTGATGCCACGCTTTTCCAGGAACGGCGTGACCAGCGCCGCCAGGGCCTGGTCGTCCAGGGCCTTCAGGTGCTGGGCATTGACCCAGCGCAGCTTGGCTTCGTCGAACTGGCCCGCGCTGCGGCCCAGGTGGTCGAGGTTGAACCACTCGAGGAACTGCGCGCGGCTGAAGATCTCGTCGTCGCCATGGCTCCAGCCCAGACGCGCGAGATAGTTGACCATGGCGTCGGCCAGATAGCCTTCGTCGCGGTACTGCGTCACGGCCTTGGCGCCGTTGCGCTTGCTCATCTTCTCGCCCTGCTCGTTGAGCACCGTCGGCAGGTGGGCAAACACCGGCACCTGGGCGCCCAGCGCCTCGAAGATGTGGATCTGGCGCGGCGTGTTGTTGATGTGGTCGTCACCGCGGATCACATGGGTGATCTGCATGTCCATATCGTCCACGCAGACGCAGAAGTTATAGGTCGGTGTGCCGTCGGGCCGCGCGATCACCAGATCATCGAGCTCGCTGTTCTGGAACTCGATGCGGCCCTTGCACTTGTCTTCCCAGGCCACCACCCCGCCCTGCGGGGTCTTGAAGCGCAGCACCGGCTGCACACCTTCGGGCACTGGCGGCAGCTGCTTGCCGGGCTCGGGGCGCCAGGTGCCGTCGTAGCGCGGCTTCTCCTTGTTGGCGGTCTGCTGCTCGCGCAGCGCGTCCAGCTCCTGCATGGTCATGTAGCAGGGATAGACCTGACCGGTTTGCTGCAGCTGCGTGAGCACCTCTTTGTAGCGCTCGATGCGCTGCATTTGGTAGAACGGGCCTTCATCTGGCGTGAGCTGCAGCCATTCCATGCCTTCAAGGATCACGTCCACCGAGGCCTGCGTCGAGCGCTCGACGTCGGTGTCCTCGATGCGCAGGATGAAATCACCGCCATTGGCGCGCGCGAAGGCCCAGGGATAGAGGGCCGAGCGGATGTTGCCCAGGTGGATGAAACCCGTCGGCGACGGGGCAAAACGGGTGCGTATTTTGGTGCTCATGACAGGGTATCCAGTCCACGGCAGAGATCTGCCTGGATGTCTTCAAGATGTTCGAGGCCCACCGACAGGCGGATCAGGCCCTGGCCGATGCCGGCCGATTGGCGCTGGTCTTCGGACAGGCGGCCGTGCGAGGTGCTTGCGGGGTGGGTGATGGTGGTCTTCACGTCGCCCAGGTTGGCGGTGATGCTGCACACGCGCGTGCTGTCGATCACGTGAAAGGCGTTGGCGCGCAGCGCCTCGGGTGTGTCGCCGATGACGTCGAAGGCCAGCACGCCGCCGCCCATGCCCGATTGCTGGCGCATGGCCAGCGCATGCTGCGCATGGGTGGGCAGGCCGCAGTAGTGGACGCGCGCGACCTTGGGATGGGCTTCGAGCCAATGCGCCATCTCGAGCGCACCGGCGCTCATCGCCTTGACGCGCAGCGCCAGCGTCTCCATGCCCTTGAGCATGATCCAGGCGTTGAAGGGCGCGACGTTAAGCCCGGCGGTGCGCATGAAGGCCCCCATCTTGTCTTCGACCAGCGCCTTGGGGCCGCAGACCGCGCCGGCCATGGCCCGGCCCTGGCCGTCAAGCAGCTTGGTGCCCGAATGCACGATCAGGTCGGCGCCGAATTCCTTGGGCCGCTGCAGCACCGGCGAGGCAAAGCTGTTGTCGACGGCCAGCAAGGCGCCATTCGCATGGGCCAGCTCGGCCAGCGCCGCGATGTCGCACAGGTCGCCCAGCGGGTTGGTGGGGGTTTCGGCAAACAGCAGGCGCGTCTCGGGGCGGATCGCGGCCTTCCAGGCGGCGACATCGGTCTGCGACACGAAGCTGGTGCTCACGCCGAAGCGCGCCATCTCGCCGCCCAGCAGCTTGATGGTCGAGCCGAACATCGACTGCGAACAGACGATGTGGTCGCCGGCCTTGAGCATGGTCATGGCGACCAGCAAGATGGCCGACATGCCGGTCGACGTCGCGACCGCTGCCTCGGTGCCTTCCATGGACGCCAGGCGGCGCTCGAAACTGGCGACCGTGGGATTGGAGGTGCGGCTATAGGTGTAGCCCGGCTCTTCGTTGGCGAAGCGGCGCGCGGCCGTTGCCGCGTCAGGCTGCACGAAGCTGCTGGTGAGGTACAGCGCCTCGCTGTGCTCACCCCATTGGCTGCGCTCAACGGCTTCGCGCACCGCGAGGGTGTCGCGGTGCAAGCCGGCGGGAAGGGTTCGTTCGGTCACGGTGGAATTCCTGTTGGTTCAGCGCAGGCCCGAAGGCCCGGGGCTGGCAGCGCGAAGAAAAACGAGCCAAACCCGCTCGAGGCCAGGCCTTTTCACGTTTTTAGCTCTTGTTCATCGACTGGGTGGCGGCGGGGGCACGTGATGTGCGCGCCGCCGCGTTGCCTGCAATCGCTCTAACTGTAACGGCTCAAGCGTCCTGTGCGTTGGGCAACGACAGGCGCGAGGTATCGATATCGCCTTCTTCGGCGTTGCCGGTGCGGTCTGCATTGATCGCTGCGATATCGCCTTCGGAAATGTCGCCGGTCACGTAAACGCCATCGAAGCATGATGCCTCGAAGCCGTCGATGGCTGAGTTCAGCGCACCAATGGCTTTCTTCATGCCGTCCACGTCCTGGTAGATCAGCGCGTCGCAGCCGATCACCTGGCGGATTTCCTCGACCGTGCGGTCATGCGCGACCAGTTCGCTTTTTGTCGGCATGTCGATGCCGTAGACGTTCGGGAAGCGCACCGGCGGCGCGGCGCTGGCCAGATAGACCTTGTTGGCGCCGGCATCGCGCGCCATCTGCACGATTTCCTTGGAGGTCGTGCCGCGCACGATGGAGTCATCGACCAGCATGACATTGCGGCCCTTGAACTCGCTGCTGATCGCATTGAGCTTCTGGCGCACCGACTTCTTGCGCGCGCCCTGGCCCGGCATGATGAAGGTACGGCCGACGTAGCGGTTCTTCACGAAGCCTTCGCGGTACGGAATGCCCAGCAGCTGCGCCAGCTGCATGGCGCTGGGGCGGCTCGATTCGGGGATCGGAATGATCACGTCGATTTCGTTGGGCGGCACCGTGGAGATGACGCGCTTGGCCAGCGACTCGCCCAGGTTCAGGCGCGCCTGATAGACCGAGATGCCATCCATGACCGAGTCGGGACGGGCCAGGTAGACATATTCGAAAATGCAGGGGTGCAGCGACCCCTTGTCCGAGCACTGCTCGGAGTGCACCGTGCCATCGGTGCCGATGAAGACCGCTTCGCCCGGCGCCACATCGCGCTCGAGCGCGAACAGGTTGCCTTCGAGCGCGACCGATTCGCTGCCGACCATGATGGAGCCATCGGCGCTGCGGCCGATGCACAGCGGGCGGATGCCGTAGGGGTCGCGAAAAGCCAGCAGGCCATAGCCGGCAATCAGCGCGATCACCGCATACGAGCCCCTGACGCGCTTGTGCACCGCGCGCACCGCTTTGAACACATCGGCGCTGCCCAGCGGCGCACCGCTCGTGGCGCGTGCCAGTTCATGCGCCAGCACGTTGAGCAACACTTCCGAGTCGCTGTCCGTGTTGGTGTGGCGATGGTCGGTGTCGGCCAGCTCGGCGCGCAGCGCCTTGGCGTTGGTCAGGTTGCCGTTGTGCACCATGACGATGCCAAAGGGCGCATTGACGTAGAAGGGCTGGGCCTCCTCCTCGCTGGCCGCGTTGCCGGCCGTGGGATAGCGCACCTGGCCCAGGCCGATGGTGCCGGGCAGCGCCCGCATGTTGCGCGTACGGAATACGTCGCGCACCATTCCCTTGGCCTTGTGCATGAAGAACTTGCGTTCCTGCTGGGTCACAATGCCGGCGGCATCCTGCCCCCGGTGCTGCAGCAGCAGCAGTGCGTCATAGATCAACTGATTCACAGGTGCAGTGCTGACCACACCGACGATTCCACACATAGTTGCGTTCCATCCATCCGCGGGAAAAGTCCCGCCATTCTTGCAAGGCCGCCCGGCTTGGACCACCCTGCCCTCATCTCGAAGGCAAATACCTTCCCAATTCCTGCGGCAACTGCGGCAGCGCCGGCATCCAGCCCTGCAGCGCTTCAGACAGCCGCGGCGCGATCACCGACTGCTGCCACCACGCGCTTTGCTGCAAGGGCGTATAGCCCACCACCAGCGTCACCACCACCAGCAGCAGCGCCGCGCGCAGCAGCCCGAAGACCGCGCCCAGCGTGCGGTCCACGGGGCGCAGACCGACGCTGTCGATCAGGCGTTTGGCCAGGCTGGACACCAGGCCCCAGGCAAACGCCACGGCAATGAACAACACGACAAAGCCCGCTGCGTACTGAAGGGCCAGATCGCTGTCGCCCAGAGGCAGCCAGCGCGCCATATTGCCTGCACCGTAGCGCGCTGCCACGAAGGCCACGATCCACCCTACGAGCGACAGGAGTTCAAAAACCAGTCCGCGCCAAGCCCCCAGCAGCAGCGAGACCAGCACCACGGCAAGGAAAATCCAGTCCAGCGTGCCCATGGTCACCCCCCCGCGCCCCGGGTTTGCACAGCCATGGCGCGCACTAGGGTTTGATCACCGAGGCCGGCAGACCCAGGCCCTTGATCCGCGCAGCCGCCTTGTCGGCTTCGGCGCGGCTGTTGAACGGACCGACCCGCACCCGGGTGCGCTGACCATCCTTGGTCGAGACCGACTGGGTAAAGGCGTTGAGACCTGCTCCGGCGAGCTTGGCGCGAACTTCACGCGCCTTGTCGGCATCGCCAAAGGCACCCACCTGCACCACCACGCGCTCACTGGCCGCTTCGCTGGCCGGGCGGCCTTCGAGCAACGCACGGGCGCGCGCTGACTCATCGACCTTGGGCTTGGCTTCGACCTTGGGTTCCGGCTTGGCTTCGACCTTGGGTTCCGGCTTTGGTTCGGGTTTCGGTTCAGGCTTGGGCTCGGGTTTCGGTTCGGGCTTGGGCTCGGGTTTCGGTTCGGGCTTGGGTTTGACCGGGGCTTCCACCTTGGGCTCGGGCTTGACAGGTGCGGGCTTGGGCGGCTCCACCTTGACAGGTGCGGCCACCGGCGCGGACATCAAGGGGGGCACGGGCGGCATCGGCACCGGCACAGCGGCTGGACGCGGCGCGGCCACCGGGGTCGATGGCTCGAACACCTCCTCACCCTGGCCAAGCGAGGCGTGCGCCGACACGGAAGTGGAAGGCGCCACCTGGGCTGGCTGGACTGCGGTGTCACCGGGCACCATCAAGGGTGCGACCTGACCGCGATCGGGAATCTCGATGGGAATGTCCACCGGAATCGGGCGCGGCTGGGTATCGAACAGCAGCGGAAAGCCGACCACACCCACCAGCACCAGCACGGCTGCGCCGATCAGGCGGTGGCGTGCGCGGCTGCGCATCACGTCCACGCTTTCCACCTGGGCAGCGCGCGAACGCGGTACGGATTTGTCGGCAGCGTCTTTTTTGCCAGGCCAAGAGAACTTGAAAAATGCCATGAAGTGCAGACTCGCTCAGGCTTATTCGCCCAGATGCTTGGCTTGCAAGCGCGGCGTGCCATGAAGCAGCACACCGCCCACCGTATAAAACGAGCCAAAGACCACGATTCTATCAGCGGGGTCCGCTGCCGCGACGGCAGCCTGCAAGGCCAGCTCGGGAGTCGCATGCAGGCTGGTGGTCACCTCACGCCGTCCACCGGCCACGATCTGCACGGCGTTCCACTTCTGCTGCAGGCCCGCGGCCGTATCGGCACGCGGCGTGGGCAGGTCGCAGAAGTACCAGCAGTCGACCAGCGGGCCGACCTTGGCGAACATCGGCCCGAGGTCCTTGTCGGCCATCGCACCAAAAACCGCATGGGTCCTAGGGAAAAACCCCATGGCGTCGAGGTTGGCCGTCAATGCCGCCACCGAATGCGGGTTGTGCGCGACATCCAGCACCAGTGTCGGCTGGCCTGGCACGATCTGAAAACGTCCGGGCAGCTCGACCATGGCCATGCCGGTGCGCACCGCCTGGGCCGTGACCGGCAGGCGCTCTCGCAGGGCTTCGAAGGCCGCGAGCGCACCCGCGGCGTTGACCAGCTGGTTGGCGCCGCGCAACGCCGGATAGGCCAGGCCCGCATAGCGGCGCCCGCGCCCGGCCCAGCCCCACTGCTGCTTGTCGCCGGAAATATTGAAGTCCTCGCCAAAGCGCCACAGCTGCGCACCAATCTCGTTCGCATGGTCGATCACGCTTTGCGGCGCGACCGGGTCGCTGACGATCACCGGACGGCCCGGGCGCATGATGCCGGCCTTCTCGCGGCCAATGGTCTCGCGGTCCTTGCCGAGCAGTTCGGTGTGGTCAATGTCGATGCTGGTGATGACCGCGCAGTCGGTATCGATGATGTTGGTCGCGTCCAGACGTCCGCCCAGACCGACTTCAAGGATCGCCACATCGAGGCGGGACTGGCTCAGCAGGTGCAGGATGCCCAGCGTGGTGAATTCAAAGTAGGTCAACTGGACCTCGTTGCCGCCCTGCACGCGCGCTTCTTCGACGGCCTCGAAGCTGGCCATCAGCTGCGCTGCACTGGAGATCTCGCCCCCGATGCGGCAGCGCTCCTCGAAATGCACGAGGTGCGGCGAGGTATAGACGCCAGGCTTGTAGCCCGACTGCAGCGCCACGGCTTCAAGCATGGCGCAGGTCGAGCCCTTGCCGTTGGTGCCGGCCACGGTGATCACCGGGCAGTCGAAACGCAGCTCCAGGCGCCGGGCCACCTGGCGCACGCGATCCAGGCCCATGGCGATGTTTTGGGGGTGCAGGCGCTCACAATAAGCGAGCCATGCTTCCAGAGTGGGGAATGTGGTGTGCATACTGCGCGCATTGTCGCCCAGCAGCGCCAGCTCCATTCACCGGCCCGCGAGTATCCCCTGCAATGATTGTTTACGGCATTCCCAACTGCGACACCGTCAAGAAAGCGCGCCAGTGGCTCACGGCCCGGGATGTGGCGCACGAGTTCCACGATTTCAAGAAACGCGGCGTGCCGCCCGCGCAACTGGCGCGCTGGATCGAGGCGCTGGGCTGGCCGGCGGTCATCAACCGCCAGGGCACGACCTGGCGCAAACTCGATGGCGCGGCCCAGGCCGGTGTGCAGGACGCGGCCAGCGCCAGCGCACTGGCGTTGGCCCAGCCCAGCCTGGTCAAGCGCCCGGTAGTGGAGTGGCCCGATGGCAGCGTCAGTGTGGGGTTCGAAGCCGAAAATTGGTCGTCACGCCTTGTCAACAAGCTTTGATCCAGGCGCGTTATATACAAACGCTTACGTCTGTTTACCGCAGCGAAGTGAGCGCTTTACTGACTCAGAATAGAATTTCGCTATTGCCGGGCCCAACTGTCGCGGCAGCATAGGAGCTTGAACCATGAAGAACATGATCTGGATCACAGCCGCAGCTGCGCTGTCCACAGGCGCGGCAATGGCCCAGGAACAAGGCCGCGTGCTGTCCGTCACCGCCGTGCAGCAGCAGGTGGCTGCGCCCCAGCAGGTATGCCAGGATGAAAGCGTGCCCGTGCGCCAGCGCAGTTCGGGCGCGGGTGCGGTGATCGGCGCCGTGGTGGGCGGGCTGGCAGGCAATGCCATTGGCGGCGGCTCGGGCCGTGCTGCGGCTACCGGTGCGGGCCTGGTAGGTGGCGCGATGCTGGGCAACCAGCTCGAAGGCAATGGCGAGACCCGCTATGAAACCGTGCGCCGCTGCACCACACAGAATTTCTACCGCAGCCAGACCGCTGGCTACGACGTGGTCTACGAATACGCAGGACGCCAGTACACGACGCGCACCGCCAACCCTCCGGGCGACTGGATCGCGGTGAGCGTGCAGCCGGCGCACTCACAGGGATATGCACCCGGCTATGCCCAGGGCTACTACGGCACGCAGGATGCGTACCCGGCGCCGGCCTACCCCGCTGCCACCTATCCGCCCGTGACCTATTCCACGCCCCAGTCGGTATACACCGTGCCCCAGGAGAGTGGCTACAGCGCCGCGGACTATGTGGCGCCGGTGCTCATTGGCGCCACGATTGCCGCTGGCGCGCACTACATTCTGCGGCCCCGCGACCGCTGGAATGGCCCGGGCTACTACCACCGCCCGCATTCGCGCGGCTGGCGCCGTTGAAGGCGGCGTGAAAACCTGCCTGGCATCACACCTCCTGCGCCCCTGGAAGCTCGCTTCCCGGGGCGCTTTGCATTGGTCACGCCCATGCACGCACCGCGGGGCCTGCGGGCTGGCCTAAAATCAGCGCTTTGCCCACTTTCACGGACTGCGCTCTTCCATGACCACCGAAACCTTTGCCGGCGTTACCCTCACTACCAAAGCCAACGTGTACTTTGACGGCAAGTGCGTGAGCCACAGCTTCACCCTTGCCGACGGCACGAAGAAATCGGTGGGCGTGGTCCTGCCCGCCACACTGACCTTTGGCACGGCTGCGGCCGAGATCATGGAGTGCGTGGGCGGTGCCTGCGAATACCGTCTGGATGGCACCGACCAGTGGCTCAGCGCCCGGACGGGCGACTCGTTCCAGGTGCCGGCGAATTCGAAGTTCGACATCCGCGTGACCGAGGCCTACCACTACATCTGCCACTACGCCTGAGCGCCGGCGCTCAGCGCCCCCGCCCGCGGCCTCCCGGCAGCCCCTCTTCTCTTACCCAGAGTGCACTGATATGGAAACCATTCTCAAAAACCTACCCGTCGGCGACAAAGTCGGCATCGCCTTCTCCGGCGGCCTCGACACCAGCGCTGCGCTGCGCTGGATGAAGAACAAGGGCGCCGTGCCCTATGCCTACACCGCCAACCTGGGCCAGCCCGACGAAGCGGATTACGATGAGATCCCGCGCAAGGCGATGGAATACGGCGCCGAGAAGGCACGCCTGATCGACTGCCGCACGCAGCTGGCCAACGAAGGCATTGCCGCCATTCAGGCCGGCGCCTTCCACATCTCCACGGGCGGCATCACCTACTTCAACACCACGCCCCTGGGCCGCGCCGTCACGGGCACCATGCTGGTGGCCGCGATGAAGGAAGACGACGTCCATATCTGGGGCGACGGCTCGACCTACAAGGGCAACGACATCGAGCGCTTCTACCGCTACGGCCTGCTCACCAACCCCGCGCTGCGCATCTACAAGCCCTGGCTGGACCAGGTCTTCATCGACGAGCTCGGCGGTCGCGCCGAGATGTCGGCCTTCATGACCAAGGAAGGCTTCGGCTACAAGATGAGCGCCGAGAAGGCCTACTCGACCGACTCCAACCTGCTGGGCGCCACGCACGAAGCCAAGGACCTGGAGCTGCTGTCGAGCGGCATTCGCATCGTCAACCCGATCATGGGCGTGGCATTCTGGAAGCCCGAAGTCGAAGTCAAGGCCGAGGAAGTCTCGGTGACCTTTGAGGAAGGCCGCCCGGTCGCGCTCAATGGCAAGCGCATCGAAGACATCGTGGAGCTGTTCCTCGAAGCCAACCGCATCGGCGGACGCCACGGCCTGGGGATGAGCGACCAGATCGAGAACCGCATCATCGAAGCCAAGAGCCGCGGTATCTACGAAGCCCCCGGCATGGCGCTGCTGCACATCGCCTACGAGCGCCTCGTGACCGGCATCCACAACGAGGACACCATCGAGCAATACCGCATCAACGGCCTGCGCCTGGGCCGTCTGCTGTACCAGGGCCGCTGGTTCGATCCCCAGGCCATCATGCTGCGCGAAACCGCCCAGCGCTGGGTGGCACGCGCGATCACCGGCACCGTGACGCTCGAACTGCGCCGCGGCAATGACTACTCGCTGCTCAACACCGAGTCGGACAACCTGACGTACAAGCCCGAGCGCCTGTCGATGGAAAAGGTCGAGGACGCACCGTTCTCGCCCGCCGACCGCATTGGCCAGCTGACCATGCGCAACCTGGACCTGATGGACACGCGCGACAAGCTTGCCATCTATGCGAAGACCGGGCTGCTGTCGATGGGCAGCAACTCGGCGCTGCCGCAGTTGGGCAACAGCAAGAACTGATCTGGCGCCTGCCGATCACTGAAAGCCACTCCATTGCTCGATGGACGTGGCTTTTTTTCCATCCCTAGAAGGCATGGTTTTTGTCTCAGAGGCTGCTTCACCTGATGAACCCACGACATGAATGCTCACCCTGACACATTCGACCAACAGCTTCCCATGTCCGAGAAAAACGGCCCTTTGCTGGCCACGCTCATGGATCTTCTGCTGGACGCGGTGTGCGTCGTGGACGCACAAGGGTACTTCGTCTTTGCCAGTGCGGCCTGTGAAGCGATCTTTGGCTATACGCCGCAGGAAATGGTCGGCCGGCGCATGCTTGACATGGTAGCTCCAGAAGACCGGGAACGAACCCTGCAGGCGGCGCAGCAGGTCATGACCGGGCAGAGCCACCTGCATTTCGAGAACCGCTATGTGCGCAAGGACGGAAAACTCATCGATCTGATGTGGTCGGCGCGTTGGTCCGAGGTTGATCAGGTCAGGATTGCCGTCGCCCGCGATATTTCCGCCCGCAAACGTATACAGGCGATGCAGGCCGCCACCAACGCCATTTCTGAAGCAGCCCATGAGGTGCAGGACATGCGTGGATTGCTGGAACGCGTTCACAAGATCGTCGACCAGCTTTTGCCCTGCCTTGGGTTCGTGGTGGCACTGCTTGACGACACAGGCCAACTGCTGGAATTCCCTTACCTGGTGCTCGAAGGCAATGCCAGCCCCGAGACGCTCACACCCATGATCAGGGTCTTTTGCGATGAAATCATCCAGGCACCGCATCTGCATCCCAAGCAGCTGCACGTGGTTGCGCCAGGGCCGGCGATGCATGGAGACGGTGCATCGTCCTGGCTGGGCGTGCCACTGATAACGCAGCAAGGCGTGGTGGGCGCCCTGGTGCTCAAGAGCCATGCCAACGCAACACAAGACCAGGAGGTGCTGCAATGCATCGCCACACAGGTGGCATCCGCCGTGGAGCGCAGACGCCTGCACGCCAAGCTGCAGTTCCTGGCGCATTTCGACCCGCTCACGGGACTGGTCAACCGCACCATGCTGCATGATCGTTTGCGCCATGCACTCGAGCGGGCCCGGCGCGGCGGGGTTTTTCTCTGCGTGCTGTATCTCGACCTGAACCACTTCAAACAAATCAACGACTCCCTCGGGCATTCCGCGGGCGACAGTCTTCTCAAGGCATTCGCGCAACGGCTCAAAGGCTGTTTTCGCACATACGACACGGTGGCACGCATGGGTGGGGACGAGTTCGTGGTGCTTCTGGAATCAACCCGGCCCCTGGATGGCGCATGGATCATCCAGCACAAGATTCACAACGCGTTCGATGCGCCTTTTGAGATCAATGGCGAACAGATCACCATCCAGGCGAGCATTGGCAGCGCCAACTACCCCGAACACGGCAGCGACGAGCACGAACTGCTCCAGCACGCGGACAACAGCATGTACCGCATGAAAAAAGCCGGCGGTCACGAAACGCGATGAGCGTGACCTGCCCGGCGTGCCCGCGACCCGGCCTTATTTCTGGAGCTTCTTTTCCACCGTGGCTCCCGCTTTCTCTTCTTTCTTGCGGCGCTCGAACACCTGGCGCATGTAGCCGATATCGCTGTCACTGAGGTGCTCTTGCGCCGCGACGAATTGCTCCTGCTCTTCCTCGCGGATATGGTGCAGATATTCGTCGCGCAACGTGGCGAAGCGCCGCAACCAGCCGGGCGAGGACATGTCACGGGCGGCGAGATCGGCCATCAGTTCGTCCATCTCCTTGTGTTCGGCCACGGCATGGCGGGCATCCTCGGTGGTATTGGGATTGCGCATGACGCTGGACCACAGCGCCTGCTCCTCGGCCGCGGCATGGCCCTTGATTTCCTTCACCAGTTCCACGAAAAGGCGCTCGCGCTCCGGCGAACGGCCCTGGGTGGCGGAAATCATGGCCAGCAGCGCGCGGTGGTGATCATGGTCTTCGACCAATCTGCCAAAGATGTCGGGGTTGCCGCGGAACTGCGTGGCCGGTGTACTGCCGATGTTGGCGGGCAGCTCGACCGCAAGCGCCTTGGCACGGGCAATCGCGGCATGCTTGGCCTGCGCGGGGGGAATTTTCTGGCGGTTTTTGGCTGTACTGATATCGGTGTTCATCGAAGACCTGTTTCTGCGTGGTTGGACTTCCTCCAACCATTGAGCAAAGAAGCGCTCCAGCGTGTCAGCCACGAGCGCATTGCGCCCTCATCCATCCACCAGAGCTGTGCCTGCGATACCGCCATGCTGGCGCACGAACCCATCGGCTCACAAAAGTAGTCGCAACCTGCGACGTTTTTTCCTTTTTCCTTACAAACGACTCAAGACCACTGCATCAAGAATGGGTTTTTGCAACTTCCACGGAGGCTCTCCATGACGGCACCTACATATGTCCAGTCCGACCCCATCGCTGCTTCCACCCTCCCCAGCACCGCTGTAACGGGAGTCAGTGGAGTATCGTGGGCCGCCATTTTTGCGGGCGCCCTGGCGGCGGCCGCTTTATCCCTTGTGCTTTTCATCCTGGGCATAGGGTTGGGCCTGTCGTCAATGTCCGTCTGGTCGGGCCAAGGCGCCGAAGGTGACACCGTGGGTTGGACGGCCATTGCCTGGCTGACCTTCACCCAGCTGGCTTCCGCGGGCGTCGGCGGCTATATCGCCGGTCGTCTGCGCGTGCGCTGGCAAGGTGTGCACACGGACGAAGTCTATTTCCGTGATACCGCCCATGGCTTCCTGTCCTGGGCCTTCGCAACGCTGCTCATGGCGGCGCTGATGGGCTCCGTCGCAGGCAGCGCCATCACCGGCACGGTCAAGGCCGCGGGCAGCATGGCAGCAGGTGCCGCCACGGCAGCGGTCGGCAGCGCAGGTGCGATCGGTGCCGCAACCGCCAACTCCGACGATTCCAGCGGCCCCATGGGCTACTGGGTCGACAGCCTGTTCCGCCAGGATGGCGCAGCACCTGCAGCAGCAGCAGCCCCCACAGCAGACACCACGGCCGATCCGACTGCCACTGCGGCCGCCGCACCGGTTGCGCACGCCGCCACGCCGGCACGCCGCTCCAACGCCAACGCCACGCAGGAAGTCGCGCGCATCTATGCGCAGGCGCTGCAAGACGGCAAGCTGTCCGAGGTAGATGCCCGCCATGTGGCCTATCTGGTCTCCGAGCGCACCGGCATCCCTGCCGCACAGGCCGAGCAACGCGTGCAGCAGTCGTTCCAGCAAGCCCAGCAAAAGGTTGAGCAAGCCAAGGAAAAGGCCAAGCAAGCCGCTGAAACCGCACGCAAGGTCGCGGCACGCGCCTCGCTGTGGCTGTTCGTGGCGCTGTTGATCGGTGCCTTCGTCGGCAGCTTTGCCGCCACCATCGGTGGCCGCCAGCGCGACGCCTACTGAATACTTTGAAATCCCGCCGGCCTGCATGGGCCGGCCCCATCACCTGGAGGAAATAATATGCGATCCATCTTGCTGCTTTTGCTGGGCATTCCAATTCCGATCATCATCCTGATCGCGCTATTGACCTGATACAGCGTTCTTGATCACCCCATGAGCCCGCCCAGTGCGGGCTTTTTCGTGGGTGGACGCGGGGCGCTGCGAACGCTCCTCGGCGGCCTGACGCAACATTGCATTGCGCCAAGCCTTGAGGCCGAGAAATCCCCGCCCTCAAGGCCTGGCCAGATGCTCGACAAGTGCGCGCGCGACGGGCGGCAAGGCGTCGAAGGAGCGCATGCACAGTACCAGCTGGCGCTGCGCCCAGGGCTCGTCCAGACGCAGGGCCGTGATAGCCAGCGTGCCCGCATACAGGGCCGCGCTCTGGCGCGGCAGCACGCCCACGCCCAGGCCGGCGGCGACCATCAGGCACAGGGCGTCGTAGCTGGTCACCTGGATGCGCAGTTTCAGCGGCATGTCGAGTTGCGCGGCACTGCGCGTCAGCAGCGCGTTGATGACGCTGCCCACATGCGCACCGACGAAGTCATAGGCAAGGGCCTGGCGCATGTCCACCTGTTCCTGCTGCGTGAGCGGGTGGCCGTGCGGGGCAATCAGGATCAGCTCGTCCTGCCGGTAAGGAAGATAGGACAAGTCACCACCATAGCGGCCGGCATTCAAGATGCCGAAGTCGGCAGTGTTCTGCGCCACCGCCAGCGCGATCTCGCTGCTGACCTTCTCCTGCAGATGCACCTGCACTTCGGGATGCTGGGTCATGAAGCCCTGCAGCTGCGCCGGCAGGAACTGCGTGATGGCCGAGATATTGGCCACCATGCGCACGTGGCCGCGCATGCCGCTGCCGTATTCGCGCATCTGCCGCGCAATGCCGTCCATCTCTCCGAGCACGCTGCGCGCCAGGCCAAGCAAGGTATAGGCCGCCGGCGTGGGCGCGATGCCGCGGTTGCTGCGCTCGAACAATCGCACCTTGAGCTGTAGCTCGAGTTCCGCGAGGCGACGACTCGCGGCGGAGGTCGCGATGTTCTCGCGCACAGCGGCGCGGGCAATGGCCTGCTCTTCCATGACGGCAACGAACAAACGCAAGGAGATGGGGTCAAGTCGCATGCGGGCATTTTGCTTTGCCTAAACGGCAATGCACGGACGTCAGAGCCTTTTCACCATAAGGGTATCTACTGAGATTTACGACAGCTATGCCGAAATGCGATGGCAGAAACGCAAATCAGCGTTTTGCATAACGGTCGATTTTTTGCATCATGACTTCCTTCGCGATGCGACATCGGAACCGCCAAGAGAGAAGGAACGAATGCAGGCAACTCAACAACATATGCCCACCCTGGATGCAGGCGCACTCTCGGGCGTGCGCGTCGTGGAGATGGGGCAACTCATTGCCGGCCCTTTCGCGGGCAAGACCCTGGGTGAATTTGGCGCCGACGTCATCAAGATCGAGGCACCGGGCGACGGCGATCCATTGCGCAACTGGCGCATGATCAAGGACGGCACCTCGGTGTGGTGGCAGGTGCAGTCGCGCAACAAGAAATCGGTGGCGCTCGATCTGCGCAAGCCCCAGGGCCAGGACCTGGCGCGCCAGCTGCTGCGCGAAGCCGATGTGCTGATCGAGAACTTCCGCCCCGGCACGCTCGAGGGCTGGGGCATGTCGCCCGACGAGCTGCATGCGATCAATCCCGGCCTGATCATTCTGCGCATTTCCGGCTACGGCCAGACCGGCCCCTACCGCGATCTTCCCGGCTTTGGCGTCGTGGGCGAGGCCATGGGGGGGCTGCGCCATCTCACGGGCGAGCCCGGACGTGTGCCGGTGCGCGTGGGCGTGTCGATTGGCGACACGCTCGCGGCGCTGCACGGCACCATCGGTGTGCTCACGGCGCTCTACCATCGCAAGGCCCATGGCGGCAAGGGCCAGGTGATCGATGTGGCGCTGCACGAAGCGGTGTTTAACGTCATGGAAAGCCTGGTGCCTGAATACAGCGCCTTCGGCGCGGTGCGCGAAGCCGCAGGCAGCGCCTTGCCGGGCATTGCGCCGTCGAACGCCTATCCGTGTGCCGACGGCTGGGTACTGGTCGCGGGCAATGGCGACAGCATCTTCAAGCGCCTGATGCAGACCATCGGGCGGGCCGATCTGGCCTGCGCCCCCGACCTCGCGGACAACGCCGGCCGCGTGGCGCGCGTGCAGGAAATCGATGCCGCGATCGGCGCCTGGACGCAGGTTCGCGACATCGCCGCAGTGCTCGAACAACTGGGCGCGGCGCGCGTGCCCGCGGGCCGCGTCTATACCGCCAAGGACATCTGCGAAGACCCGCATTACCGCGCCCGCGACATGATCCTGCAGCAGGAAACGCGCGATGGCTACAGTCTCGAAGTACCGGGCATCGTGCCCAAGCTGTCGGCCACGCCGGGCACCGTGCGCTCCAGCGCCCCTGGGCTCGGCGATGACACCGACGCGGTGCTGGCGGGTATGGGTCTGGACACCACGCAGATTGCCGAGCTGCGCGCGCAGGGAGTGATCCAGTGAGCACCGTCTGGAACGGCGCCGGGCGGCGCATCCACATCCAGGAAGTCGGACCGCGCGACGGCCTGCAGATGGAGAAGGTCTTCGTGCCCACGGCGCAGAAGATTGCCATGGTCGATGCGCTGTCGGCGGCCGGCATGGCCAAGGTGGAAGTCACGGCATTCGTCTCGCCAGCGGCGATTCCCGCGCTCGCCGACGCCGAACAGGTGCTGCGCGGCATCGCGCGGCGCCCCGGCACCGTGATGACCTGCCTGGTGCCCAATGTCAAAGGGGCCGAGCGCGCGATGGGCGCGGGGGCCGACGAACTGAACCTGGTGATGTCGGTCAGCGAGACGCACAACCTGGCCAATCTGCGCATGCTGCGAGCGCAGTCGTTTGCCGGCCTGCAGGACGTGATAGCCGTCGCCCAGCAGGGCCGGGTGCCGGTCAACGTATCGCTGTCATGCAGTTTCGGCTGCCCGATGGAAGGCGATGTGCCGGCCGATGTGGTGTTTGACTGGGCGCAGCGCTTCATCGACCTGGGCGTGCAAGGCATCACCTTGTGCGACACCACCGGCATGGCCCACCCTGCACAGGTGCATGCGCTGGTGGCCGCTTTCAGGGCGCGCTGGCCGCAGATCCCCTTGACCCTGCATTTCCACGACACGCGCGCCATGGCCCTGGCCAATGTGCTGGCCGCCATCGCGGCCGGCGCCGACCGCTTCGACGCCTCCGTGGGCGGCCTCGGCGGCTGCCCCTACGCGCCCGGCGCCAGCGGCAATGCCTGCACCGAGGAGCTGGTGCATGCGCTGCAGCTCATGGGCTACGACACCGGCGTGGATCTGGCCGCGCTGACGCAGGTGGCCGCAGGCCTGCCCGCATGGATCGGCCACGACATTCCCAGTGCGATCGTCAAGGCCGGACCGGTGCACCAGCTGCACCCCGCGCCCGCATCGCTGCAAGAGGTTCGCGCACGCGCGCTCGAGCGGCTGCAGGCCGCGGAACTTGGGCGTTGAAGCCCGCATTACAAAAACCAAGGAGACAAGAAATGAAAATGACCCGTCAGCAATTTTCCCGCCTCGCCCTCGCGACCGGCCTGGCCCTGAGCGTTGCCGGCCCGGCCGCCGCGCGTTCCGACTACCCGAACAAGCCCATCAACATGATCGTGCCGGCAGCGGCCGGTGGCACCACCGATCTGGCCGCGCGCATGACCGCCCAGGCGCTGGGCCCGGTGCTGGGGCAGTCGATCGTGGTCGAAAACAAGGGCGGCGGCAACGGCAACATCGCCGCGGCGCAGGCCAAGCGTGCCGAGGCCGATGGCTATACCTTGCTGATGCAGTACTCGGGCTTCCATGTGATCTCGCCCCACCTGGCCAAGAGCGCCTGGGAGCCGGCCGACTTCGTGCCGGTGGCCAACGTGCTGTCGGCGCCGCAGATCGTCGTGGTGCGCCGCGAACTGCCGGTCAACACGATGCAGGAACTGGTGGCCTATGCCAAGGCCAACCCGGCAAAGCTCAACTACGCGTCTTCGGGCAATGGCTCGCTGCAGCATGTGACGGGCGTGCAGCTCGAACAGGCCGCGGGCATCCGCATGGTGCACGTGCCCTACAAGGGCACGGGCCCCGCATTGCAGGACCTGCTGGGCGGCCAGGTGGACCTGACGTTCGGCACCGCGCCGCCATTCATGCCCCATATCCAGTCGGGCAAGCTCAAGGTGCTGGCGGTGACCGGCAAGGAGCGCCTGCCCAGCCTGCCCAATGTGCCGACCACGGCGGAAGCGGGCCTGTCCGGCGTCAACGCCACTTCGTGGTTCGCGCTGTTTGCGCCCGCCAAGACGCCCGGCGACATCGTGCGCAAGCTCGAAGCGGACGTGCGCAACATGCTCAACGACCCGGCGTTCCAGAAGAAGGCGCTGGACCAGGGCGCGACCGCCGATTTCAAGGACAGCAAGGCGCTGGGCGCCATGGTCAAGCGCGATTGGGACATGTGGGCCAAAGTGGTCAAGGATGCCAATATCCAGGCCGAGTGACGGGCGGCGGGCAATGAATGGTTCAGGCGTCGACCCGGATGGCCGCGCCGATGAACTTCACGTCGCGCACTAGCGTCTGCAGATCGTGATCGCAGAGGCAGCCGTGCGGATCGCTGAGCACGAAGCCCTGCACCTCGTCGAACCGCACCTGCGGCCAGCAGTCGCCAGACTGTGGATGGCGCTGCATGACCACTGCCAGCATTGTCTCCAGATAGCGCTGCTTGGCCATGCGGCGCAGTTCGGGCTTGAAGACCTTGCCCACATTGGTGGTCGGCAGTGCGGGCAGGATCTCCACGTAGCGCGGCCGCGCGGGCGGCTCGTCGACGTGGCGCGCGGCGAACCTGCGCAGGCACTCCACGTCCACCGTCTGCCCCTGCTCGAGCGTCACATAGGCCACCGGCACTTCGCCCGCATAAGGGTCCGGCGCGCCCACCGCGGCGCAGGACTTGACGGCCGGATGCCTTTCCAGGGCCTGCTCGATCACTTGCGGATCCACGTTGTGGCCGCTGCGGATGATCAGGTCCTTCGCGCGCCCCTGCAGCTTGAGCAGGCCATCGGTGGACAGCGAGCCCAGGTCGCCCGAGATCAGCCAGCCGTCCTCGGTGAGATAGCTGCGCTGCGCGATCGCGCCCAGGTAACCGGCAAACAGGTTCGGCGATTGGAACAGCACCATGCCGATCTCGCCGGGCGCAGCGTTGAAGGGCGTGAGATTGCCGCCCGCGTCCATGCGGGCAATACGGATGCGCGCATGCGGTGTTCGGAATCCGACATGGCCCACGCCTGCATGCACGCCTGAGGGGGTGATGGTGGAAATGCCGGTCATCTCGGTCATGCCAAGGCTTTCATGCACATGCAGGCCCGTGCGCTGCTTGAAGCGGCGCGCCGTTTCCTCGCTCAGCGGCGCGGCGCCGGTGCGGAAATAGCGGATCGAGGAGAGGTCCGCGCCCGCCGGATCGATGTCCGAAAGCATGGCCAGCACCGTCGGCACCGCCGACATGACGGTGGGCCGGTGGCGGTCCACGAGACGCCAGAAATTGCCGATCACGGCCTGGTTGCGAAACAGCTCGGTCGTCGGAATGATGACTTGCGCGCCCGCGGAAAAACAGGCCAGCGACCCGGGCAGCACCCCGGCGACATGGAACAGCGGATAGCCGTTGATGGTGCGGTCGTTCGACGTCAGCCCCTGCATCTGCACGCTGGCCCAGGCGGTATAGACCTGGGCGCCATGCGTTTGCGCCGCGAGCTTGGGCGAGCCGGTGGTGCCGCCGGTGTGGAAATACGCGGCGACATCGCCCGGCTCGATCACGCGGCCCGAGAGCAGCCGGTGCGCGGGCTCGCGCGCCACCAGTTCGGCAAAGCTGTGCACGCGGGCGCCGATGCCTGCGGTATCCGGCGCGGCGCCTGCATGGCTTACGTACAGCACATGCTCGATGCGGGTGGCAAGCTGCGCCACCTTGCGCCAGATGCCCGCATCGTCGGCGTCGGCCCAGGCAATCAGCGCCCTGGCCTGCGTGGCATTGAGCAGCGAGGAGATCTTCTGCGCCGTGAGCAGCGGGTTGATGGGCTGGACGATGGCCGCGGCCTCGCCGCCCCAGAGCGCGAAGTGGTATTCGGCACAGCCGGGCAGCATGATGGCCACTGTGTCCTGGCTGCCCAGTCCCAGGCGATGCAGGGCGTTCGCGGTCTGGTTGATTTTCCCGAGCAACTGCGCATAGGTATAGTGCTCGGCGTCGGCGTCGACATCGGCGGTCTTGAGAAAGGTCAGCGCCGCGCCCGCGCCATGGCCGCGGGCCGAAGCCTCGAACAGCGCATGGGTGGACCGGGGCGCAATCAATGCATCGAGCGGCGTCTGCTCGATGGCTTCGATGTCCGCGAGGCTGCGGATGGGGCGAATGGGATGGAACATGGCGTCTTCAGAAAGGGTATCAAGCAACAAACAGGCTGCGGCCGCGCTCGAACGCGGCGCAGCAATCGCGCGCCATGCGGTCGATCAGCGCCGCGCAGGCGGGAACGTGGTCGATCAGCCCCACGCACTGACCCGCGGCAATCACGGCGTCATCGATATCGCCCGACTGCAGCGCCGCCTTGCCGCGCTGCCCGGTGACCAGGTGGCGCAGGTTCTCGAACGGGCTGCAGCCGGGGTGGCGCTCAAGGTCCACGACCTGCTGCGTCACGCGGCTTTTGAGCGCGCGCGATGTGTTGTTCAGGCTGCGCAGCACCAGCCTTCATGGTGCGGCACATGTTCCGGGCGGTACGCGGCAGCGGGTTTGCGTGCCCGCGCCCGGGAGGTCTGTCTTGTCTCGGGGCGGGGGGCGGTTTATTCGGGGGTCAGCTGGTTGTCCTTGACCACCTTGCCCCAGCCCGTGAAGTCGGACTGCAGCAATTCCTGCGTCTTGGCCGGAGAAAGGTAGGCGGCAAGGACGCCGATCTGCTCGAAGCGCTGGTGGATCTCGTCGCTGGCGAGGATCTGCCGCGATTCCTCGCTGACGCGGTCGATGATGCCCTGCGGGGTGTTCCTGGGCGCCACCAGACCGCCCCAGGACGAGGCCTCGTTGCCGCCAAAGCCCTGCTCGGCCATGGTCGGCACATCGGGCAGCGACTTCACGCGCTGGGGCGTGCCCACGGCCAAGGCCTTGAGCCGCCCGCCCTTGATCTGCGGCAGCGCCGTGACCATGTCGGCATAGATCACCGGCACCACGCCACCCAGCGTGTCGTTCATCGCGGGCGCGCTGCCCTTGTAGGCCACATGCTGCATGTTGGTGAGCCCCTTGGACTTCATCAGTTCCATGCTCAGATGGCCCGAGCTGCCGGCGCCCGAACTGGTGTACATCAGCGCCTGCGCGCTGGCCTTGGATTTGGCGAACAGCGACTTCAGATCCGTCACATCAGGCAGCGCGTTCCTGTTGACCGCAATCACATTGGGCAGGTCATAGATCTTGACGACAGGCGCAAAGCTGGTGGCCGGATGGAAGGTGGCGGTCTTGAAGAAATGCGGCGCCAGGATGGTCGGGGTGACCATCATCATGAACGTGTAGCCATCGGCCGGCGCACCGACGAACTGGCCCGCCGCCACCGCACCCGAGGCGCCGGGCTTGTTGTCCACCACGATGGGTTGTCCCAGCCGCTTGCCCAGCGCCTCGGCGTACACGCGCGCAGCGGCATCGGTGGGGCCGCCAGCGGGGAACGGCACCACCAGCTTGATGGGGCGGTCGGGCCAGCCTGCCGCCGCTGCCTGCAGACCGGGAAGACCCATGAGCAGGCCCGCGGCAACGAGCGCCGGGGCGCGTAGGAATTTTGAACGTGTGATGGCCATTTTGTCTCCTTGCTGGTGCATTCTTCTTATCCCATCGACTGGGCTTTAGCTCATTCTTTCACCCAACGCCAGCGTTGACAACGACTGCTTCCATGTACATCATGGTCAAGAATATTTGACATGAAGGCACCGGGCTCAATGGACCTGCAGGCACTGACCATCTTTGTGGAAATCGTCGACCGTGGCAACCTGAGCCAGGCGGCACGGACCTTGAACATGTCGCGCGCCAATGTCAGCTACCACGTCGCGCAGCTGGAAAAATCGCTGGACGCCGAGCTGCTGCGCCGCACCCCGCAGGGCATCGAGCTGACCGGCATGGGACAGCAGGTCTATGCGCATGCGCGCAACATCGTGCAGGAGTCGGCGCTGATGCGCGAGGCCGTGCAGGCGAGTGCCAACGAAGACCGGCTGACAGGCAAGATCGGCCTGAGCGCGCCGACCGGCTTCGGACAGCTGGTCATGGGGCCCTGGCTCATCGAGTTCAAGAAGAAGTACCCCGGCATCATTTTGGAAGTGCGGCTGGAGAATTTCATCGACAACCTGGTCAAGGACGGGGTGGACGTTGCCGTCCGCGTCACCCAGGAGCCGCCGCCCATGGTGGTCGCACGGGACCTGGGACCGGTGCAGTACACGCTGTGCGCCAGCGCCGAATGGGCCGCGCACCACCGCGTGCCGCAGACGCTGGCGGAGCTCAGGCGCACCCCCATCATCACTTCGGGCGGGGTGAGTGGCCAGGTGCGAATGACGGCGACCCACAGCGGCCAGGCGGAGGAAATCGCGTTCGTTCCCACGCTGATGTCGCGCAGCTACCCCTTCGTGCTGGACTGCATCCTGGGCGGCCTGGGCGTGGGGCTGGTGCCCGACTACATGACCCGGGCGCGCATGCAGGCCGGGGAACTGGTGCCAGTGCTGGCCGAGTACCAGTTCGGCATCAACCGCAACCACATGTACCTGAT
Source organism: Comamonas sp. (assembly GCA_040514115.1). GTDB lineage: Bacteria > Pseudomonadota > Gammaproteobacteria > Burkholderiales > Burkholderiaceae_C > Comamonas. The sequence goes on from JBEVDH010000152.1 coordinate 23,410, forward strand.
GTACATGCCCAACCGCTACCAGTCGCGCGCCACCATCACCTTCATCGACTTCCTCACGGACAAGATGGGGCTGCTGCGGATGGTGCGCAAGTCGGACGGTTGAGCGGCTGTGAAGCCGCCGCGTCCTGCGCGCCGGCCTTGTCCAACAGGAAATCGATCAGCGTCGCAATGGCCTTGGTCTGATAACGCGTCGGCATGTAGAGCAGGTATTTGGTCTTGGACAGGAAATCCAGGCTTCCCGGCGCGAACGGCAATCGCACCAGGTCGCCGCGCTGCAGCGGTTCGTGCACCATGTAGTCCGGCACGACCCCCACACCCAGGCCTTGCAGGATGGCATCGCGCAGGAAGTAGAAGTTGGCCGACATCAGCCGCGGCTTGATGCGCAGCTCGGCGCTTGGGCCCACGCGGTGACCGGCCAGGCGCAGCTTCTGGCCCGTGAGGTTCGAGGTGATCAGCGGCACCAAATGCAGCTGGGCGAGGCTGCTCGGCATGCCATGCTCCCGCACCAGGGCCGGCGCCGCGCAGGCCACGTAGTGCACCGGCCCCATGTTGCGCGCCACCAGGTTGGGCGGCGGCTCGGTCATCACGCGCATGGCGAAATCCACCGCGCCTTCCAGCAGGTCCTCGATGTCATTGTCAAAGACCACCTCCAGCGTGACGTCAGGGTACAGCTGCATGAACTCCGTGAGCCACGACGACATCGTCAACTGGCCATAGCCGCTGGGCACCGACAGCCGCACCGTCCCTTGCAGGCGCTGGCCCAGGCTGCTCACGGATTCATTGGCAGCTTGCAGCTCCTGGCGCACTGCGCGGCCGTGTTCATAGAGCTTCCAGCCCAGCTCGGTCGGCTCGATCTGGCGCGTGGTGCGCCGCAGCAGCTGCTGGCCCAGCTCGCGCTCGAGCTGGTTGAGCCGCTGGCTCACGCTGGCGCGGCTCACACCCAGGCGCACGGCAGCCTTGCTCAAATTGCCGGCTTCGATGATGTCCACCAGCAGGGATAGGGTGGCAAGGTTCATTGTCAAATTTTCGATTACACAATGTTCAATTTTTATCACAATTGATAAATTTTCTAAACATATCAAAATACGCACCAGATTGGCGCGCCGCTGCGCACGCTTTTGAAGCAGGGGTCCGCGTGCCTCGTTTTGATTTTTTGGACAAGGCCTTTGCATGACCGCTTCTCTCCCCATCCAGCCGCTGGCTGGTCTGCGCGTTCTCGATCTGTCGCGCGTACTGGCCGGGCCGATGTGCGCGATGTCGCTGGCCGACCTCGGCGCCGACGTCACCAAGGTCGAGCATCCGAGCCGTGGCGATGACACGCGCGACTGGGGCGTGCGCGTGGGCAGCCGCAACACCTCGTACTTCAACAGCGCCAACCGCAACAAGCGCTCGATCAGCCTGGACCTGCAGTCACCCCAGGGCCAGGAGATCGCGCTGCAGCTGGCGGCGAAAAGCGACGTGGTGATCCAGAACTTCAAGGTCGGCGGTGCGGAAAAGCTCGGCCTGGGCTACGAACAGCTCAGCGCCCTGAACCCGCGCCTCGTGTACTGCTCGATTTCCGGCTATTCGCGCTCGGGCGCCGAAGCCAAACGCCCCGGCTACGACCTGGTGGTGCAAGGCGAAGCCGGCCTGATGGCCATGAACGGCGTAGAAGGCCAGGGCCCGCTCAAGTTCGGCATTGCCGCGGTGGACATGTTCACCGGCATGTACTCGGCCCAGGCGATTCTTGCCGCGCTGTACGAGCGCCACACCACCGGGCGCGGCCGCCATGTGCAGATGGCGCTTTACGACTGCGGCCTGATGATCACCAGCTACTACGGCATGGAAGCGCTGCTCAAGGACGGTGATCCGCCGAAGTTCGGCAATGCCCATCCGTCGATCGTGCCGTATGGCGTGTTTGAAGCCGCCGACGGCCCGCTGGTGATCACCGTGGGCAACAACGGCCAGTTCCAGCGCTTTTGCAACGAGATCGTCGGCCACCCCGAGTGGGCGACCGACGAGCGCTTTGCCACCAACACCGCGCGCTCGGCCCATCGCCATGTGCTGATGCCGCTGATCCACGCCGCGCTGCGCGACAAGCCCCGTGCCCAGCTGCTGGCGCAGCTCACGGCCGCGCAGATCCCCTGCGGCGAGGTGCTGGGCCTGCTCGACGCGCTGCAGTCCGAACGCACGCAATCCGCAGGCCTGCTGCACCACTACGACGACACCGAAGCCGGCGCGCAAGCCGTGCTCGCGCCCCCTTACGCCATGGACGGCGAACGCCTGCCCGTGCGCCTGCCCCCGCCCCACCTGGGCGAACACACCGACGCCGTGCTGAGCGAGCAGCTGGGCCTGGGTCCCGAGGCGATTGCCGCCCTGCGCGCACAGAACATCATCTAAATATTATTTTTCAACGGACACAAGAAATGACCAAGCCCGCATCCACCCTCAACCGCCGCCACCTTCTGGCCGCTGGCGCCGCCGGCGCGCTCGGTGCCTTCTCCAGCATCAGCTTTGCCGCCGATCCGGCCTGGCCCAACAAGCTGGTGAAGATCGTCGTCGCCTTCCCGCCCGGTGGCCCCACCGACACGGCTGCACGCATCGTCGCGCAAAAACTCAGCGAGCGCCTGGGGCAGACCATGATCGTCGAGAACCGTCCCGGCGCTTCGGGCTCGATCGGCACGGCCGCGTTCATCAAGTCCCCCGCCGATGGCTACAACCTGTCGATGTTCGGCATGCCGGCGCTGCTCGCGCCGCTGCTGTTCAACAACAACGCCTACGACGTGCGCAAGGACTTCCTGCCCGTGGCCACGGTCTATGACCTGCCCATGGCCATCGTCATCAACCCGCGCGTGCTGCCCGACGTCACCAACCTGCAGCAGCTGATTGCCCACGCCAAGGCCGCGCAGACGCCGCTGAACTACACCAGCTCGGGCACCGGCAGCTTCGGGCACCTGTCGATGGAGCAGCTCAAGGACCTGGGCGGCTTCGACATGCAGCACATTCCCTACCGCGGCAGCGCCCCGGCCGTCACGGACCTGATCGGCGGCCAGATCCCGGTCATGTTTGCCGATGTCGTTGCCGCCCTGCCCCACATCCAGGCCGGCAAGCTGCGCGCCATCGCGGGCAGCTCCAACAAGGCCAAGCTGCTGCTGCCGGGCATCAAGTCCGTGGCCGAGCAAGGCTTTGCCGGCTTCGATGCCGACACCTGGGGCGGCCTGATCGCGCCCCTGGGCACGCCGCGTGCCATCCTGGACCGCCTGAATGTAGAACTGAAGGTGATCCTGGCCGATCCCGAGCTGCAAAAGAAGCTGATCGGTGCGGGTGCCGTTGCCAGCTACCAGGACGCGGAAACCATGCGCAAGCGCCTGGCGGTCGATTACACGCGCTGGAGCAAGATTGCCAAGGACAAGAATATCTCGGCGCTCTAAGGCCACGCTCCCTGGATCCACAGGGGCCTGAGCCCCGGCGTGCCTGCATGCCGGGGCTTTTTTGCAGGCCGGTTGCAGCCTTCGGGCACAACGCCCCACCCCGCCGATCAAGCGTCGATCGGCCCGGCGCCGCCGCGCGGCGCCTTCTGCAGACTCGCCTGCGTCACGCTGGCACCGGGCGCCACATCGTCCGTGATCCACACATTGCCGCCAATGGTCGCGCCCCGGCCCAGCGTCACGCGGCCCAGGATCGTCGCGCCGGCATAGATCACCACATCGTCCTCGACAACCGGGTGGCGCGCCAGACCCTTCTTCAACTGGCCCTCGCCGTCGATCGGAAAACGCTTGGCGCCCAGCGTCACCGCCTGGTACAGACGCACATGCCTGCCGATCACCGCGGTTTCGCCGATCACGACACCCGTGCCGTGGTCGATGAAGAAGCTCGGTCCGATCTTCGCGCCCGGATGGATGTCGATGCCCGTCTGCGCATGCGCCAGCTCGGCCACGATGCGCGCGAGCAAAGGCAGTCCCAACTGATACAGCGCATGCGCGAGCCGGTGATGGATCATTGCCAGCACGCCCGGATAGCACAGCAGCACTTCATCAACGCTGCGCGCGGCCGGGTCGCCCTGGTAGGCGGCGAGTACATCGGCGTCTAGCAGGCGGCGCAGTTCGGGCAGCGCATTGGCAAACTGGCGCACGGCTTGCGTGGCCTGCGACTCGATCTCCTGCGCCGGCAGCGACGCATGCCGGGCGTTGAAATTCAATTCCAGCCGCGCCTGGCCCAGCAGCTCCTGCAGCGCGGCATCCAAGGTGTGACCCACATAGAAGTCTTCGCCCTCATGGCGCAGATTGGTAGGACCCAGGCGCATCGGGAACAGCGCCCCCTTGAGCCCCTCGACAATGTGCTCGAGCGCATCACGCGATGGAAACTCGCGCCCGCCCGGGTCGCGCGCGCGCTTTTGCTGGTCGCGCCATTCCTCGCGTGCGGTGCGCAGCGCGCGCACGATCTCGGCCACTTCGAAATTCGCCATCGGATTTCCCTTGTTGTTTCTGCTGCTCGGGTGGATGCGGGTGGGTGCTGCAATGCGGTCCACCCCGCCCGGCACAGTGCCAGCCGACCTTGGTTGCCTCCATTATGGCGACCCGTCGCAATGCAGGAGTCTCCCCCGAAAAGACAGAAAAATTCGTTTTTAATAACCAATTCATCTGAAAAGCCAAGGGTTTTCAAGGAGTTCACAGAGGCGCATGGCTTCCAGAGGAGGCCCCGTTGACAAGCTGACGCAGCCGACCGATTGCGACCGCAATTCCTATCCTCACTCCTGCCACATTCCTATAAGCCATCAGCGTGACAGAAACGGATCGATCGCTGGCGAAGCCACCAAAATAAAACTTCGGTCATATTCAGTACGCTTCATCATTGCTGAAATTTCTGCTCACCATTCACTGGCGAGTCGGTTATGGATGACTGGCGCGCGGTTGCGTTTCAGAATTTTTTCAACCGGCAGGATATTCCGAAGAGCATTGCAATGCGTGCAATCTGGCCTGTGATGGATAACTGGATAATCAATATTCATTCAGCACTCGATCACTGCGAGGATCGAATATTCAACCACTCAACGGACTGAATGCGATGCCCTCCAGCGGCAAGCTGCAGCGCGTCACCACGTCTGCCACGGCGCCTACCGCCCTTTCCGACACCCGTTCGAGAGTGGGTTCGGCAAGCGGTTCCGCCAGCATCTCTTTCGATGCCGAGGGTGCATCCATCCAGGGGTCGGTGCAGGTGCGCGCGGACGCAGAAAGCGCCACAGTGAATTTCACCCAGCACTTCCAGGAAGCAGGCCCTGTGACTGCCACAGGCAATCCGCTGGCCTACGGCCCCGGTACGGCACTTGCACTCGCAGATCAAGGCGACGCAGTTCCTGGGTTGGCCGTGGGATACAGGGCCCAGTTGCCTGGTGGCACCCTCTATACCGGAGTGGCCCGCTTCATATGTTCCCGCACATGAGCGGCAGAACCCGCGCGGCCTGGGGCCGAGACCTGCAATTCCCAGGTTCTAGCCGGCCGCAGCCCCGGCATGGGCCCGCGCCGCATGCAGTTTCCTGTAGCTGTCCATCAAGCGCTGGTGCCGGTCGAGCCCCTCCAGCTGCATGCTCGTGGGCGTCAGACCGAAGAAGCGTACGCTGCCATCGACCGATCCCATCACCGCGTCCATGCGCGGGTTGCCGAACATGCGGCGGAAGTTGACTTCGTAATCGTCCAGCTCAAGCTCGTCATCGAGCAGCACTTCCAGCACGGCGCTCAACGCCTGATAGAACAAGCCGCGCTCGACCGAGGTGTCGTTGTACTGCAGGAAGGCGCCCACCAGTTCGTTTGCTTCTTCGAACTGCTCCAGGGCCAGATGGATCAGCAGCTTCAACTCCAGCACCGTCAGCTGGCCCCAGTCCGTGTTCTCGTCGAACTCGATGCCGATCAAGGTGGCGATATCGCCATAATCGTCGAGCTCGTTGTTCTCCAGCCGCTCGAGCAACGATTCCAGACCGGCATCGTCCAGGCGATGCAGATTCAGGATATCGGCGCGGAACAACAAAGCCTTGTTGGTGTTGTCCCACACCAGGTCTTCCACCGGATAGACCTCCGAATAACCAGGCACCAGAATTCTGCAAGCAATCGCACCCAGCTGGTCATATACCGCCATGTACGCTTCCTTGCCCATTGACTCGAGGATGCCAAACAACCCGGCCGCCTCGTCGGCATTGGAATTCTCGCCCTTGCCCGAGAAGTCCCATTCGACGAATTCGTATTCGGACCGGGCGCTGAAGAAACGCCATGACACGATTCCGCTGGAATCAATGAAGTGCTCGACGAAGTTATTGGGCTCGGTCACCGCGTTGCTGTTGAAAGTCGGTCGCGGCAAATCGTTCAGGCCTTCGAAGCTGCGTCCCTGCAGCAGCTCGGTGAGACTGCGCTCCAACGCCACTTCCAGGCTCGGATGGGCACCGAAGGACGCAAACACGCCCCCGGTACGCGGGTTCATCAAGGTGACGCACATCACGGGATATTTGCCACCCAGCGACGCGTCCTTCACCAGCACCGGAAATCCCTGCTCCTCCAACCCCTTGATGCCGGCCACGATACCAGGGTATTTCGCCAATACCTCCTGGGGTACATCGGGCAGCGCGATTTCATCATTGAGAATCTCGCGCTTCACGGCCCGCTCGAAAATCTCGGACAGGCATTGCACCTGTGCTTCGGCCAGCGTATTGCCGGCGCTCATGCCATTGCTGACATACAGGTTCTCGACAAGATTCGATGGGAAATACACCGACTCGCCGTCAGAATGGCGCACAAAGGGCAGCGAACATATGCCGCGCTGCACATTGCCGGAGTTTGTATCGTGGAGATGCGAGGCGCGCAATTCGCCATCGGGATTGTAGATCTCCACGCAATATTCATCGAGAATTTCGCTCGGCAGCGCGTCCGAAGGACCAGGCTGGAACCAGCGCTCGTTCGGGTAATGCACAAAGGCCGCGTTGGCGATCTCTTCCCCCCAGAACTGGCCCGCATAGAAATGGTTGCAGCTGAGCCGCTCGATGAACTCTCCCAGGGCCGACGCCAATGCGCTTTCCTTGGTCGACCCCTTGCCGTTGGTGAAACACATGGGCGAATGCGCGTCGCGGATATGCAGCGACCACACATTGGGAACGATATTGCGCCACGAGGCGATCTCGATCTTCATGCCCAGGCCTGCCAGCACTGCGGACATATTGGCGATGGTCTGCTCCAGCGGAAGATCCTTGCCGGCGATATAGGTGCTTGCGTCGGAATCTGGATTGAGCGTGAGCAACGCCTGGGCATCCGCATCCAGGTTCTGCACTTCCTCGATCACGAACTCGGGCCCGGCCTGCACCACCTTCTTCACCGTGCAGCGCTCGATGGAACGCAAAATTCCCTGGCGATCCTTCTCGGAGATTTCGGCCGGCAGTTCCACCTGAATCTTGAATATCTGCTGGTACCTATTTTCCGGATCGACGATATTGTTCTGTGACAGCCGGATATTTTCCGTGGGAATATCTCGAGTGGTGCAGTACAGCTTCACGAAATACGCTGCGCACAAAGCCGATGAAGCCAGAAAATAATCAAATGGCCCGGGCGCCGAGCCGTCGCCCTTGTAGCGAATGGGCTGATCGGCCACCACCGTAAAGTCATCGAACTTGGCTTCAAGGCGAAGCTTGTCGAGAAAATTGACCTTGATTTCCATGGGAAAACTCCAACATCACGATTCAAATAAATTGTTCGCGATTGTCCGGGAAATCCAGCGTCAATTCCTTGCTTGCCGGCAATGACCTTCCACCCCACCCGCACAGCACGTCAGCCCGGGCCCCGGCCATGAAAAAACCCCGCAGCGCCCATGCCCTGCGGGGTTTGCGGGATCAGAAGCTGCGCAGCAGCCTCAAATCCGCGGGATCACTCCCACTCGATCGTCGCGGGCGGCTTGGTCGAAACGTCGTAGGTCACGCGGTTGATGCCGCGCACTTCGTTGATGATCCGCCCGGACACCTTCTTCAGCAGCGCATAGGGCAGCTCCGCCCAGTCCGCCGTCATGAAGTCGCTGGTCTGCACCGCGCGCAGCGCCACGACATAGTCGTAGGTGCGGCCGTCACCCATCACGCCCACGCTCTTGACCGGCAGGAACACGGTGAAGGCCTGGCTGGTCAGCTCATACCAGTTCTTGCCGGTGGCGGGGTCGACGAAGTTGTACAGCTCTTCGATGAAGATCGCATCGGCGCGGCGCAGCAGGTCGGCGTATTCCTTCTTGACTTCACCCAGGATGCGCACGCCCAGGCCCGGTCCGGGGAACGGGTGGCGGTAGACCATGTTGCGCGGCAGGCCCAGGGCCACGCCGAGCTCGCGCACTTCGTCCTTGAACAGGTCGCGCAGGGGCTCGAGCAGTTTGAGGCCCAGCTGCTCCGGCAGGCCGCCCACATTGTGGTGGCTCTTGATGGTGACGGCCTTCTTGCTCTTGGCGCCGCCCGACTCGATCACGTCGGGGTAGATCGTGCCCTGGGCCAGGAAGGTCGCACCCTTGCTGCCGGCGTTCGCGGCCTTGAGCTTGCTGGCTTCGGACTTGAAGACGTCGACAAACAGGCGGCCGATGGTCTTGCGCTTTTGCTCGGGTTCGGACACGCCGGCGAGCTCGCCCAGGAACAGCTCGGCGGCATCGACGCGCACCACCTTGGCGTGCAGCTTGCCTTCGAACATTTCCATGACTGCATCGCCTTCGTTCAGACGCAACAGGCCGTGATCGACGAAAACGCAGGTCAGCTGGTCGCCAATCGCGCGGTGGATCAGCGCCGCGGCGACGGACGAATCCACGCCGCCCGACAGGCCCAGGATGACTTCCTCGTCACCGACCTGCTCGCGGATCTTCGCCACGGCTTCTTCGATGTAGTCGCCCATGATCCAGTCGGGCGCGGCGCAGCAGATGTCGCGCACGAAGCGGTTGAGCATCGCCTGGCCCTGCACGGTGTGCGTGACCTCGGGGTGGAACTGCACGGCGTAGTAGCGGCGCGACTCGTCCGCCATGCCGGCGATCGGGCACGATGGCGTCGAGCACATGACCTTGAAGCCCTCGGGCAGCTCGGTCACCTTGTCGCCGTGGCTCATCCACACCTTGAGCATGCCGTGGCCTTCGGCCGTGGCGAAGTCTTCGATGCCTTCGAGCAGTTTGGTCTGGCCGTGGGCGCGCACTTCGGCGTAGCCGAATTCGCGGTTGTCCGAGCCTTCGACCTTGCCGCCAAGCTGCATGGCCATGGTCTGCATGCCGTAGCAGATGCCGAGCACGGGAATGTTCAGCTCGAACACGGCGTCGGGCGCGCGGTCATCGACTTCGTAGACGCTTGCATGGCTGCCCGAAAGAATCACCCCCTTGAGCTTGCCGTCGGCGGCAAACTCGCGCACCCAGTCGCTGCTCACATCGCAAGGATGGACTTCGCAGTAGACATGGGCTTCGCGCACGCGGCGCGCGATCAGCTGGGTGACTTGGGAGCCGAAGTCGAGGATGAGGATCTTGTCGTGTTGCATGGTCTGGAAAATGGCAAGGCCCGACCTGCCTGCTTACGCAGCGGATCGGGCCATGGATTGCGATGAACCGATTTTAGTCGGCGCGGTAGTTCGGGGCTTCCTTGGTGATCTGCACGTCATGGACGTGGCTCTCGCGGATGCCGGCCGTGGTGATCTCAACGAATTCGGCCTGGTTGTTCATCTGCTCGATGCTCGAGCAACCGCAGTAGCCCATGGCCGCGCGCACGCCGCCAGCCATCTGGTAGACGATGGAAACCATCGAGCCCTTGTAGGGCACACGGCCTTCGATGCCCTCGGGCACGAGCTTGTCGGCCGTGGGGTTGCCGGTCGACGATTCCTGGAAGTAGCGGTCGGCCGAGCCCTGCTGCATCGCGCCGATCGAGCCCATGCCGCGGTAGCTCTTGTACGAGCGGCCCTGGTACAGGATGACTTCGCCAGGCGCCTCTTCGGTGCCGGCAAACATGCCGCCCATCATGATGGAGGAAGCACCCGCTGCCAGCGCCTTGGCGATGTCGCCCGAAAAGCGCACGCCGCCGTCGGCAATCAATGGCACGCCCGTGCCCTGCAGCGCGGTGGCCACGCTGTCGATGGCCATGATCTGGGGCACGCCCACACCGGCGACGATGCGCGTGGTGCAGCTCGAGCCCGGGCCGATGCCGACCTTGACCGCATCGGCGCCGGCTTCGACGAGTGCCAGGGCGGCCGCGCCGGTGGCGATATTGCCGCCCACCACATCCACCTGCGGGTAGTTCTGCTTGACCCAGCGCACGCGCTCGATCACGCCATGGCTGTGACCATGCGCGGTATCGACGACGATCGCGTCCACGCCGGCCTTGACCAGCAGCTCGACGCGCTCTTCGGTGCCCGCGCCCACGCCCACGGCAGCGCCCACGCGCAGCCGGCCGGCGCTGTCGCGCGCGGCGTTCGGGAACGTGGTCTGCTTGTTGATGTCCTTGACGGTGATCAGGCCCTTGAGCTCGAAGTCATCGTTGACGACCAGGATGCGCTCGAGCTTGTACTTGTTGAGCAGCGTCTTGGCTTCGGCAGGCGTCGTGCCGGCCTTTTCGTTGACGGTGATCAGCTTCTCGCGCGGCGTCATGATCTGGCTGACCTTGACGTCGTAGCGCGTCTCGAAGCGCACATCGCGGCTGGTCACGATACCGACGACCTTGCCGCCGTCGCAGACCGGGAAACCCGAGATGCCGAGGTTTTCCGACAGCTGCAGCACCTGCAGCACGGTGTGCTCGGGGGTGATGACCACGGGGTCGATCACGACGCCCGATTCATGGCGCTTGACCTTGTTCACCTCGGCCGCCTGCTCCTGGGCCGTCATGTTCTTGTGAATGATGCCGATACCGCCCTCTTGCGCGATGGCAATGGCCAGGCGCGCTTCCGTCACGGTATCCATTGCGGCGGAAACCAGGGGGATGTTCAGGGAAATATTGCGCGAGAAACGGGTCGCGAGAGACGTGTCCTTGGGCAGGACCTGGGAGTAAGCGGGGACCAGCAACACATCGTCGAAGGTCAGTGCTTTTCCAAGAAGGCGCATGTGAAAGCTCCAAAAAAACGATTGTACCTGCGCAGGCTATTCTTAGAGGCACTGCCCGGTTTTTGCCGCCTGCCTTGGCAGGCAGCGCGCGAAGTGCGAAGATTCCCCGGCGACCGTCCCCTGTTCAACCACCTCACACCCCCCACTGCCCATGAAGGTCTACACCCTTGCCCTGCTGTGCGCCAGCAGCCTGGTTTCCACCAACGCCTTGGCGCAGTGGCAGTGGCTCGACGCGCAGGGTCGCAAGGTCTTCAGCGACCTGCCCCCCTCCAACCAGGTGCCGGCCGACCGCATCCTGCAGCGGCCCGGCAATGTGCGGCCCGCCGCGATCCCCGCGCCCTCGGGCCCGGCCCCGGCCGCGCCCGCTGCTGCGGCCGACGGCCGCGGTGTCGACCGGGACCTGCAGTCGAGAAAGACCGCCGAGGAAGCGCAAGCGGCGCGGCGCGAACAACTGCTGACCCAGGAGCAGGAAAAGAAGCTGGCGCAGCAACGCCAGGACAATTGCGTGCGCGCCCGCGGGACGCTGGCAACTTTGGTCGATGGCCGTCTGGTGGCGCACACCAATGCCCAGGGTGAACGCGCCTATATGGATGAGAACGTAAGGGCGCAGGAGCGCCAGCGCGCGCAAGGCATCATTGCCAGCGATTGCGGGCCGGCTGCCACCAACGCCGCGCCGCGCGGCATCGCGCCAACGGCAATACCCTCCGCGCTGCCCCGGCCCGATGCAACGCCACCCTCGGTGTCCCGCCGCGACCCCACGCCGCCAGAGCTCGCACGCCCTGGCGCATCCCGGCCCGGTCGCCCCGACGAGCCCAGCCCGCCGACGATTCAGTAACCGGCCTTGCCGCCGGGGCGCTGGCGCGAGAACAGGCCCGCACCGCGCGCGCCCTGGCGCGCGAAGCGCTCGCGCCGCGCGACCTTCGGGTCCACCAGGAGCGGCCGGTACAGCTCGACCCGGTCGCCTTCGCGCAGCAGCTGCTCGCGCTCGGCGCGCCGCCCCCAGATGCCCGCAGCGCACGCATTGGCTTCGAGCCCCACGGCGCGCAGCGCATCCTGCAGGCGCGCACCTGGCGGCAGGCGCAGCGACCATTCCCGCGTCTGCCCGGCCTCGGCGGAGAACACCACCTCCACGCACAGCGGCGCTTCGGCGGTCGCCACTTCAACCATAGACCTGTTCCGCGCGCTTGATGAACGCATCGACCATCGAGGCCGCGATGCGGTCGAACACCGGCCCGACCAGCGCCGCCAGCGCGATGTTGTCGAAGCCATAGCTCAGGCGCAACTCCACCTTGCAGGCACGCTGCGAGCCATCGCCCACCGGATGAAAAAGCCAGTCGCCCTCGAGATGCGAAAACGGCCCCTTGACCAGGCGGATGGTCACGCGCCGGCCCGCCTCGTGGGTGTTGCGGGTCACGAAGGACTTGCGCAGCCCGCCCATTGCCATGCCGACTTCGGCTGTCATGCCGCGCTCATCCTGCTCCAGGATGCGCGCATGGTCGCACCAGGGCAGGAAATCGGCGTAATGGTCCACATCCGTCACCAACGCATACATTTCTTCGGGGGAGTACCAGATGAGGACGGATTTGTTGACTGTTTTCATGGAAAAAAGGCCTGAATAGGGATGCTGCGAAGGCCATCGCGGCATCCGGGGCCGATGGAAACTAGAATCTCTGCAGCGAGACGACAAACGACATTGTAGGGAGAGCTTTTATCTCCTGAATTGCGCCGCACTTAGAGCGCCTAACAAAACCCAGCAAATCGAAGAGTTGCGGTTGAGACTAGGCGCGGTGGCGCAGACAGTGCAAGTAGCACGGCAAGTCACTGCAACGACGTCTCAAGGGTTTTGATAGGCGCTCTCAATTCATACATGGCAAAACAAACTGATTCAGCGTCCCGCATCGCCGACAACAAAAAAGCGGCTTACAACTATTTCTTCGAGGAGCGCCACGAGGCGGGCATGGTGCTGCACGGCTGGGAAGTCAAGTCGCTGCGCGAAGGCAAAGTGCAGCTGACCGATGGCTATGTCGTCATCAAGGACGGTGAGCTCTACCTCATCGGCTGCCAGATCAATCCGCTGCGCACCGCCTCGACCCACGTCAACCCCGATGCCGCGCGCACCAAGAAGCTGCTGCTGCACAAGGAAGAGATCAAGCGGCTGATCGGCAAGGTCGAGCAAAAGGGCTACACCCTGGTGCCGCTGAACCTGCACTGGAAGAACGGCCTGGTCAAGGCCGAGATCGCGCTGGCCAAGGGCAAGGGCGAGCACGACAAGCGCGACACCATCAAGGACCGCGAGGGCAAGCGCGAGGTGGAACGGGCCATGAAGGGGCGCAATCGGTGAGGAGCCGTAGAGCGTAAGCCCCCTCATTTCGAGGGAAGGCCGGTCATCCTTCGATCCTTCGACAAGCTCAGGATCAGGACGAACGGTTTTGTTGCGCCCTGCGCCGAGCCAAAGTCAGATGGAAATTGAACCGTTCGCCCTGAACCTGTCGAAGGGCACACGGCCCCACGACAAGCGGCAAGCGCTTGATCCACCCCATCAAGACTTGTCCCTCAGCCCCGCCAACGGATGCGCATGCACCGGCCAGGGGCTGACAAAAAACGCCTGCCAGTCAGCTTCCTGCACATCTTCAATGCGCTCTGGACTCCAGCGCGGTGCATGGTCCTTGTCCACGGCCAGCGCGCGTATGCCTTCGAGCGTTTCGCTCTGGCCTGGACGCAGGTAAAAGCAGTGGCGCACCATGTCGCGCTCCATGCGCAGGTCATCGGCCAGGCCCATGCCGCGCGCGCGTCGCACCTGTTCCAGCACCACATGCAGCATCAGCGGCGAGCGCTTGCGCAGCGTGGCCGCTGTTGCCAAGGCCCAGTCGCTGCCGTCGGCCTCGAGCGCGGCAACGATCGCCGCCACCGTGGGCAGCGCGAAGAAATGGTCGATTTGCGCTTGCCGGTCCGCGTGATGGGCTTCGGCGGTGCCCAACTGCCCATCGATCCATTGCTGCACCGCGGCGCCGTCGGCAAATGCCTCGGTCGTCAAGGACTCCCACAGCGCGGGCAGCTGCTCCGATGCAATGAAGCCATCGGCCAGATTCAGCGCAATGGCGTCGCCCGCACCAATCATGTCGCCCGTCAGGCCCAGCCATTCGCCGCAGCGGCCCGGGCAGCGGCTGAGAAAATAGCCGCCGCCGACATCCGGGAACAGGCCGATCGCGGTCTCGGGCATGGCCATCTTCGTGCGCTCGGTCACGATGCGCGCGCTCGCGCCCTGGCTGATGCCCATGCCGCCGCCCATCACGATGCCGTCCATGAACGCAATGTAGGGCTTGGGATAGTGGTGGATCAGGTGGTTGAGCGCGTACTCCTCGGTAAAGAAGTCTTCCAGCTGCGGGTTGCCCGTGCTTCCCGCCTGGTGCAGGAAGCGAATGTCGCCGCCTGCGCACAGCGCGCCAAACACGCCCTCCTTGTTGCTGCCGCGCAGTGCCACCGCCAGCACCTGGGGGTCGTTCTGCCACTCGAGCAGGGCGGCCATCAATTCGCGCACCATCTCCAGCGACAGCGCATTGAGCGCGCGCGGGCGGTTGAGGGTGATGCAGCCGATGCGGCCCCGCACTTCGGTCAGGACCAGCGCCGTTGTCTCCGTCATGTTGTGTTCCTCTGAGCTACCAGTGATTCAGCGCAGCCAAGCGGCCACGCGCC
>JBEVDH010000160.1:0-16486 GCA_040514115.1 Comamonas sp.
GCAGCAGTTTTTCATCTATGGACAAGTTATTGACGGCAGCGGACGCTGCGCTTCGCACCCTCTTTGCCCGCCCCGCGGCATCCCAGCCTTCGCCCGCGCAAGGGCTGCGCGAGGCCGAACTGAGCGAAGCCGACCAGCGTCTGTCCGGCGCGCTGATGCGCGTGAATCATGTGGGCGAGGTCTGTGCCCAGGCGCTGTACAGCGCCCAGGCGTTGGTCACGCGCGATGCGCAGCTGCGCGAGCACCTGCTTGAAGCGGCGCGCGAGGAAACCGACCACCTGGCTTGGTCGCGTGCGCGCCTTGATGCCCTGGGCCAGCGCCCGAGCCTGCTCAACCCGCTGTGGTTTGCCGGGGCCTTTGCCATCGGGCTGGCTGCCGCAAGGATCAGCGACCGGGTCAGCCTGGGTTTCGTGGTGGCGACCGAGAACCAGGTCTCGGCGCATCTGGGCAGCCATCTGGGACGCCTGCCCGAGCAAGACCTGGCCTCGCGCGCCGTGGTGCAGCGCATGAAGGAGGACGAGGAGCGCCATGCGGCCGAAGCGCTGGCAGCCGGCGCCGTGGTGCTGCCCGCGCCAGTTCAGGGTCTGATGCGCGCTGCGGCCCGGGTCATGACCACCACTGCGCATTACATCTAATTACTTTAGAAACAGGCGCAGCACATCTCAGCGGCAGTGAGTAAAGGCCTCCCCGCCCCGGAGCTGCCGTCCCTGGCCGGCCCCCCTCCACCGCAGGAGGAGAAGGGGAAACCGCTTTAGCGGCTCAGGGAGTGCCTCTTTCTACGCTTCGACGATGTCAAAACCGGTAGTGATCTCGGCGGTCTTCCCCAGCATGATGCTGGCCGAGCAGTATTTTTCGTGGCTCATGGCGATGGCGCGCTCGACGGCGCTGGCAGGCACGCCCTTGCCGGTCACGGTGAATTGCATGTGGATCTTCGTGAACACCTTGGGCTCGGTGTCGGCGCGCTCCGAGCTGAGCTTGACGCTGCAGCCGCGCACATCGTGGCGGCCGCGCTTGAGGATCAGCACCACGTCATAGGCGGTGCAGCCGCCGGTGCCGGCCAGCAGCGCTTCCATCGGCCGCGGCGCGAGGTTGCGGCCGCCGTTGTCCGGGTTCTTTTCATCGGGAGCGCCGTCCATGGCCAGGACATGGCCGCTGCCGGTCTCTGCGATGAAACCCATCCCCGAGCGGGTGCCGCTCGCCCCGGTCCAACTCACTGTGCATTCCATGCTGTTTCCTTTGCTTTAACTGTTGTGAAATGGCATCGCCATTCCGGTAAACCCTGATTTTGCTGCAACGCAGCATCAATTGCGCTACAATTGCGGCAAGCGTTACCTGATGTGATTGTATTTTTCAGGCGGACCGCAGGGCTTCCTGCATCGCACCTTTTGTCTCCTCCACCTCCTCTAATGGTGGATTCAGCCCCAGGCCTTACCGCCTGGGGCTTTTTTTCGTCTGCTGCGTTCGCGCGTCCCGCGGCGCCCCGACCAGCGATCGAACGCCTATGATGGCGGCCCAGCCTTCCCCTGGGCATGCTTTCCTGCCGACCATGACACAACACCTGACCCCCGCCGACTACCTTACCCGCATCCTGACCGCGCGCGTCTATGACGTGGCCGTCGAATCGGACCTGCAGCCCGCCAGGAACCTGAGCCGTCGCCTGCACAACAAGGTGCTGTTCAAGCGCGAGGACCAGCAGCCGGTATTCAGCTTCAAGCTGCGCGGGGCCTACAACAAGATGGCCCATCTGAGCCAGGAGCAGCTGCAGCGCGGCGTGATCTGCGCCTCGGCCGGCAACCATGCCCAGGGTGTGGCCATGAGCGCGCGCAAGCTCGGCTGCCGCGCGGTGATCGTGATGCCGACCACCACGCCCCAGCTCAAGGTCGATGCCGTGCAGGCGCTGGGCGGCGAGGTGGTGCTGTCCGGCGACAGCTATTCCGATGCCTACAAGCACTCGCTGCTGCTGCAGCAGGAGCAGGGCCTGACCTTCGTGCATCCGTTCGACGACCCGGACGTGATTGCCGGCCAGGGCACGATCGCGATGGAAATGCTGAGCCAGCTGCAAAAGCTCGGCAGCCAGCGCCTGGATGCGGTGTTCGTGGCCATTGGCGGCGGCGGCCTGATTTCGGGCGTGGCCAATTATCTCAAGGCCGTGCGCCCGGACATCAAGGTGATCGGCGTGCAGACGCGCGACTCGGATGCCATGGTGCAGTCGGTGCGCAGCGGCAAGCGGGTCGAGCTCAGCGACGTCGGGCTGTTTGCCGACGGCACGGCGGTGAAGCTCGTGGGCGAGGAGACGTTCCGCATCGCGCGCGACCTGGTGGACGAATATGTGGTGGTCGATACAGACGCGGTCTGCGCGGCCATCAAGGACGTGTTCATCGACACGCGGGCCATCGTCGAGCCCTCGGGCGCGCTGGCCGTGGCCGCGATCAAGCAGTATGTGGCCACGCACAAGACGCGCGGCGAGACCTATGCCGCGATCCTGTGCGGCGCCAACATGAATTTCGACCGGCTGCGCTTCGTCGCCGAGCGCGCCGAGGTCGGCGAGGAACGCGAGGCGCTGTTCGCGGTGACGATCCCTGAGGAGCGCGGCAGCTTCAAGCGCTTTTGCGAAGTCGTCGGCCGGCTGCCCGGCGGCCAGCGCAACGTGACCGAGTTCAACTACCGCATCAGCCACCAGCAGCGCGCGCATGTGTTTGTCGGCCTGACCACGGCGGCCAAGGGCGAGTCGGAAAAGATCGCGAAGAACTTCCAGAAGAACGGCTTCGAGGCGCTGGACCTGACTTTCGACGAGATGGCCAAGGAGCATCTGCGCCACATGGTCGGCGGCCACTCGCCGCTGGCCCAGGAGGAGCGGCTGCTGCGCTTCGTGTTCCCGGAGCGCCCGGGTGCGCTGTTCAAGTTCCTGAGCATGATGGCGCCGACCTGGAACATCTCGCTGTTCCACTACCGCAACCAGGGCGCGGACTACGGCCGCATCCTGGTGGGCATGCAGGTGCCCGCCGAGGACGCAGCCGCGTTCGATGCGTTTCTGGCTTCGGTGGGCTATCCCTGGGTCGAGGAAACGCACAACCCGGCCTACCGCCTGTTCCTCCAATAACCAGCGCGCGGCATGCAAGCCCTGCGCCACTTCCTGCTGGCCCTGCAGTTCTTCACGCGCATCCCGGTGACCGGGCGCCTGGCCGGCTGGGTAGGCTTCAGCCCGGCAATGCTGCGCGCCAGCGCCGCGCACTTTCCCGGCATCGGCTGGATCGTGGGCGCGGTGGGCGCGGCGGCCTATGCGGCCGTGCAGGCGGCGCTGGCCCCGAGCCCGTTTGCCCCGCTGGCCGCCGCGGTGCTGTGCTGCGTGGCGACGGCCTGGCTGACCGGCGGCTTCCATGAAGACGGGCTGGCCGACGTGGCCGACGGCCTGGGCGGCAGCGTCGAGCGCGAGCGCGCGCTGGACATCATGAAGGATTCGCGCCTGGGCGCCTATGGCGCGCTGGCGCTGGTGCTGGCGCTGCTGGCCAAGATCAGCCTGCTGGCGGTGCTGGGCAGCCACAGCCTGGCGGCGGCCGCGTCCGCCGTGGCCCTCGCGCATGTCGTCTCGCGCTTCTTCCCGTTGTGCCTGGTGCGCACGCTGGCGCATGTGGGTGATACCGCGCGCTCCAAGAGCAAGCCGCTCGCGGACCGGATCAGCGCGCCGGCGCTGGGCGCCGCGCTGCTGTGGTGCCTGGCGCCGCTGGCGCTGTATGTGTGGGTTCAGCCGCCGCTGGCGCTGGCCCTGGGCCTGCTGGGCAGCGCGCTGGCGGCGTTGTGGATGGGGCGCTGGTTCGCGCAGCGCCTGCAGGGCTTCACGGGCGACTGCCTGGGCGCGACCCAGCAGGTCTGCGAGATCGCGTTTTACCTCGGCGCGGCCGCGGCCGTGCTGCGCGGCGCGGCATGACGGCGCGGCTGTGGCTGGTGCGCCATGCGGCGCCGCTGGTGGCGCCGGGCATCTGCTACGGGCGGCTGGATGTGGCGGCCGATGCCCAGGCCACGCAGGAAGCGGCGCAGGTGCTGGCCCGGGCACTGCCGGCGCGCGTGGCCGTGCGGCATTCGCCGCTGCGGCGCTGCGTGCAGCTGGCCGAGGCACTGCAGGCGCTGCGCCCCGAACTGTGCAGCCAGCCCGATGCGCGTTTGCAGGAAATGGATTTTGGCGTCTGGGAAGGCCGGGCCTGGGAGGCGCTGCCGCGCGCCGAGCTCGATGCCTGGGCCGGGGATCTGCAGGGCCATGCGCCCGGCGGCGGCGAGCCATTGGCCCGGATGCTGGCGCGCGTTGGCGCGGCGCTCGAGGCCCACGGCAGTGAAGAAAATGATGTGGTGTGGATTACCCATGCGGGCGTGGCGCGCTGCGTGCATTGGCTGCGCGCGCACCCGGGGCAGACGGCCACTGCCGCGCAATGGACCCAGCCCGCGCCGGCGCCGGGCCAATGGCTTATTGTTTGATCGGCAATTCCAGCGTCACGGTGGTCTCGCCCTGCCGCGACGGCCCCAGCCGCGCCTGCTGCACGCCTACCGATTGCAGCACCAGCCCCTCGTCCACCTGCGCGCCGACGGCAAAGGCCTTGGCCGGCAGGCCGTTGACGCCAATCACGGCGGCGCCGCGGCCACTGTAGCGCCCGGCCAACAGTCCCTGCAGCGCATAGCGGCTGGGCGCGGCCGGGGCCTGGGCCACCGGCAGTGCGGGGCCGGCGCCCAGCACCTGGGCCAGCGCCTGCAGGTCCACCGAGACGGGCGCGGGCGCGGCGGCGGCGACCACTGCCGCGCCTGCGGGGGTAGTCAGGCGCAGCGCCCAGAACACCACGCAAGCAGCCGCGACGGCCCACAGAATCAGCGTGCCCGCACGCACGCGCCAAGTTTGAAGCGAATTTGTCACCATGACGCATTATCATGAAGTCATATGACGTTACAGCTATTAACTTCCATCCCGGCTCCACGTGACGCACGCAAGCACCCGCTGCGTCAGGCCGTGCAGCGTGGTTTCACCCTGATCGAGCTGATGGTCGTGCTGGTCATCATCGGCGTGCTCGGCGCGCTGATCGTGCCCAATCTCCTGGACCGCGCCGATGACGCGCGCCGCACGGCTGCGCGCACCGACATCACCAACATCATGCAGGCGCTCAAGCTCTACCGATTGGACAACCAGCGCTATCCCACGACCGAGCAGGGCCTGCAGTCGCTGGTGGCGCGCCCCACGTCCGGCCCCCAGGCCAACAACTGGAAGCCCTATGTGGAAAAGCTGCCCAATGATCCCTGGGGCAACCCCTATCAGTACCTGAACCCTGGCATCAAGGGCGAGGTCGATGTAATGTCCCTGGGTGCCGATGGCCAGCCCGGCGGAGAAGGCAACAACGCCGACATTGGCAGCTGGCAGTAGGCATGGCGGCCGCCGCGCGCCGCCGACGCCCTGGCTCCCCTACCTTGCTTGACCGGATCCGGTGATGAAACGCGCACGCGGTTTTTCCCTGTTGGAGTTGCTGGTCGTCATCAGCATCATGGCCCTGGCGACCGCCGGCGTGGCCCTGTCGCTGCGCGACACCGGCCAGGGCCGGCTCGAGCGCGAAGGCCAGCGGCTCGCGGCGCTGCTTGAAGCCGGCCGGGCGCAGGCGCGCGCGAGCGGCACGCTGGTGCGCTGGCAGGCGCTGGGCCCGGGCTTTCGCTTCGAGGGCCTGCCTGCGGGCAACACACTGCCGACGCAGTGGCTCGATCCGGGCACGCGCGTGGCCGATGGCGCGGTGCTGATCCTCGGACCGGAGCCGCTGCTGGCGCCGCAGCGCACGCTGCTGACCCATGTCGACACCCCCGAACTGCGCCTGTCAGTGGCTTCCGACGGGCTGCGGCCCTTTGCGCCCGAGGGCCGGCCATGAGGGCCGCCTTCCCCCGTCGGCTCTCATGGCCGGCACGCGGCCGGGCCGCGCGCGGCTTCACGCTGATCGAGGTGCTGGTGGCGCTGGGCATTGTCGCCATTGCACTGATGGCGGGCACGCAGGCCACCTCGGCGCTGACCCGCAATGCGCAGCGCCAGACCGACATGCTGCTGGGCCAGCTGTGCGCCGAGAACGCGCTGGTGCGCATGCGCCTGTCGGCGCAGATGCCGCCCGTGGGCGACAGCAGCGCGACCTGCGAGCAGGCCGGCAAGGTGTTCAATGTGACGCTGGTCGTGCGGCCCACGCCCAACCCGAGCTTTCGCCGCGCCGATGTGCGCATCAGCGACGGGCAATTTCCGGTGATGAGCATCACGTCCATCGTGGGCCGTTATTGAGATGCACCCGCGCGCACGCCGTCCTCTGCCATCGACGCGTGGTTTCACGCTGGTGGAACTGCTGGTCGCGCTGGTGGCAATGGCCTTGATGGCGCTGATGGGCTGGCGCGGGCTCGACAGCATGGTGCGCTCGCAGCAGTACACCCAGGCCCATACCGATGCGCATGCGGTGCTGCAGACCGCACTGGCCCAATGGAGCGCCGATCTCGATGGCCTGATGGCGCTGGAAAACACCCAGGCCATTGCCTGGGATGGACTGGTGCTGCGCATGACGCGGCGCAATACCGCCGCGCCCGAGGCCGGGGCGCTGGTCGTGGCCTGGGCGCAGCGCACCAGCCAGGGCCGCGACCAATGGCTGCGCTGGCAGTCGCCGCCGGTGCGCACGCGCGCCGAATGGAGCCAGGCCTGGAGCCAGGCGGCGCAGTGGGCGCGCAACCCCAGCCAGGAGCAGCGTGGACGCGAGACCACGCTGTTTCCACTCAACGGCTGGGCCATCTATTTCCACCGCGACGGCGCCTGGAGCAATCCGCAGTCCAGCGATGCGTCAAGCAGCACGACCGCGGAGATGGAGAGTGCCGCGGCGGCAGCGGCAGTTGCCGCCGGTACCGCCAGCACCAGCACGGCTGGCGCCGCGGCCGCTGGCACGGCCGCCACGGGGGCGACGGCCGCTGCGAACAGCGCCGCGCGATCGACCGAAATTCCCAATGGCGTGCGGCTCCAGCTCGATCTGCCGCCGGCCGCCGGCCTCACCGGACGCCTGATACGCGACTGGGTCAACCCCTTGCGCCAGAACATCCGCTCATGAGTGCGGCGCGCCCCCTTCCCCGTGCAGCGCGCCGCCCGGCGCGTGGCGCCGCGCTGCTCACGGCCATGCTGACCGTGACGCTGGTCGCGACCTTTGCCGCCACGGCGCTGTGGCAGCAGTGGCGCTCGGTGGAGGTGGAAACCGCCGAACGCGCGCGCAGCCAGGCGGGCTGGATCCTGCTGGGCGCGCTGGACTGGTCGCGCGTCGTGCTGCGCGAGGACGGGCGCTCGGGCGGACCCGACCACCTGGCCGAGCCCTGGGCGGTGCCGCTCCAGGAAGCCAAGCTGTCGAGCTTCCTGGCCGCGCAAGCCAATGTGAGTCAGGTCGATGACGCCTCGAGCGAAACCTCCAACGCCTTCCTGTCGGGAGAGATCATCGACCTGCAGTCGCGCATGAACCTGCGCAACCTGCTGCAGCGCAACGAGGAGGTCGATCTGGCGTTTTCGCGCCTGTTCGAGCGCCTGGGCCTGCCGGCCTCGGCATTGCAGCAGATTGCCGTCAACCTGCGCATGGCCCAGACCGCGGGCAGCAACGATGAAAGCACGGCGCCGCTGATGCCGCGCACGCTGGCCCAGCTCGGCTGGCTGGGTATTTCCCCCGAGGTCATTGCACGGCTCGAGCCCCATGCGACGCTGCTGCCGACGGCCACCCCCATCAACCTCAATACCGCGAGCCCCGAAGTGATCTGGGCCTGCATCGAAGGGCTGGACTGGGCCAAGGCCAACCAGTTCATCCAGGCGCGCGAGGCCAGCCCCGTGCGCACCGTGCCCGAGGCGCTGCAGCGCCTGAACATGCCTGCCAGCACGGCGTCAGGCCTGCTGGCATTCTCCACGTCATACTTCGAGATCCGCGGCCGCCTGCGGCTGGGCGAAACGCTGGTCAGCGAACGCTCGCTGGTGCGGCGCAACGGCATGAATGTCGTCACCCTGTGGCGCGAGCGCGGCCACTGGACCTCCCCGAATCTGCCGCTGCCGGAACTGGCGGCACGTACCTCTGCCCTATGAGCCTTCTGATACTTCAACTGCCGCTGGCGCCCGCGGGCCCCGAATGGCAATACGCCTTTGCGCTGAGCCTCGACGGCCAGACCATCGCGCGCCATGCGGCGGCGGTGGCCGCCGAATTGCCGGCCGCCGGACGCGCGGTCGAAGTGGTGGCCGTCGTGCCGCACCAGGCACTGTCATGGCAGCGCATCACGCTGCCCGCGGGCATTGCCGTGGGCACGCGCAATAACACCGCCCGGCTGCGCTCGGTTGTGGAAGGGCTGGTCGAGGAACATGTTCTTGACGAGCCCGAGCAGCTGCACTTCGCGCTGCAGCCGGGCGCGCGCGCCGGTCAGAGCGCCTGGGTCGCGGTCTGCGACCGTGCCTGGCTGCGCTCGCACCTGCAGGCGCTCGAGGGCGTGGACCGGCGCGTGGACCGCATCGTGCCCCAGGTGACGCCCGCCGACGAGGGCGCCGCGCCGCAGCTGTGGGCCGTCGGCACGCCCGAGTCCGCCTGGCTGCTGGCGACGGGGGCCGGCCCCGACCAGGGCGTGGCCTGCGCGCCGCTGAGTGCCGAAGGGCTGGCGCTGCTGGGCATGCCCGAGGATCTGCCCGTCGATACCACCCCCGCGGTTTCGGCACTGGCCGAGCGCCTGCAGCGGCCGGTGCGGCTGTCGGGCACGGCCGAGCGCCTGCTCGAGGCCTGCCGCAGCCCCTGGGATCTCGCGCAGTTCGATCTGGCGGTGGGCGGGCGCAGCCATGCGCTGCGGCGCGTGGCCAGCGCCCTTCAATCGTTCCTGCGCGCGCCGCAGTGGCGCGCCGCGCGCTGGGCGCTGGGCGTGCTGGTGGTGGCGCAGCTGGCCGGGCTCAATGCCTGGGCCTGGAAAGAGCGCCAGGCGCTCGCGGCCAAGCAGGCCGCGGTGCGCTCGAGCCTGCTGCAGGCCTTCCCCAGGATCCAGCTGGTGGTCGATGCGCCCACGCAGATGGAGCGCGAGGTCGCGCAGCTGCGCCAGCGCACCGGCAGCCTGTCGGCGCAGGCGCTCGAGCCGATGCTGTCGGCCGCGGGCCAGGCGCTGCCCAGGGGCCTGCGGCCACAGGCCATTGACTACCTCGACCAGGAACTGCGCCTGCGCGGGCTCACCCTCGATGCCGCCACGCAGCAGCAGCTGCAGTCGAAACTGGCGGCGCAGGGCTACGCCGCGCGCGTCGACGCGCAGGGCCTGGTGCTGCATGCAAAGGAACAACCATGAATCCCCCCCGCAATGCCCCCCTGGCTGCCTGGCGCGCCCGCTGGTCCAGCCTCGCGCCGCGCGAGCGCCGGGCGCTGGCGCTGGCCGCGGGTACGGTCGGCCTGGCCGTGCTCTGGTGGGTGCTGCTGGCGCCGGCGCTGCAGACGCTGCGCGCAGCGCCGGCCCGGCATGCGCTGCTCGATCAGCAGCTGCAGCGCATGCAGCGCCTGCAGGCCGAAGCCCAGCGCCTGCAGGCCGATCTGCCGCCGCCCTCCAGCACGAGCCCGAATGCGCTGGCGGCGCCGCGCCCCGACCTGCAGCGCAGCCTGCAGGAATCGGTGAGCACCCAGCTTGGCGCGGGAGCGCGGCTGGTGCTGCAGGGCGAGCGCGCGCAGCTCACGCTCAAGAACGTGCCGGCGCCGGCGCTCGCCGCCTGGCTTGGCCAGGCGCGCCAGAACCTGCGGGTCGGCGCGGTGGAGATGCGCCTCACGGCCGCGACAGGCACGCCTCAGACCGGCGCCAGCGATCAGCGGTGGGATGGCAGCCTGGTGCTGGCCCTGCCGCCCGCGGAAGCGATGCCATGAAAGGCATGCGCTTGGGCCGCCGCGGCCGCACGGCCACGCCCGCCGGCTCGCCGGGGGCCTGGGCCGTGGCGGGCGCGCTGCTGGGCGGCGCGCTGACGCTGGTGCTGTGCGCGCCCGCGCACTGGCTGGCGACGGGGATCGAGCGCGCCACCGCGGGCCAGCTGCAGCTGCGCGAGGCGCGCGGCACGGTCTGGACCGGCTCGGCGCGCCTGGTGCTCAGCGGCGGCGCGGGCAGCCGCGACCCGCTGGCGCTGCCCTCGCGCGTGCAGTGGCAGCTGCGCCCCGCCTGGCGCGGCATGCGCCTGCAGCTCGAGACCGCATGCTGCACGCCGCAGCCGCTGCAGGCGCGCATCCTGCTGCACTGGCAGGGCGTCGAAGCGCAGGTGCAGGACCAGCAAAGCGAGTGGCCCGCGGGGTTGCTGACGGGCCTGGGCACGCCGTGGAACACGGCGCAGATCCAGGGTCAGCTGCTGCTGCGCACCCAGGGGCTGCGGCTGGAGTGGGTGGCGGGCCGCCTGCGCAGCGAGGGCCAGGTGCAGCTGGACGCGCTGGGCGTGTCTTCGCGGCTTTCGACACTGCGCCCGATGGGCAGCTACCGGCTGGTCTTCGCGGGCGGCGACGCCCCGCAGCTCACGCTGAGCACGCTCGCAGGCGACCTGCAGCTCAGCGGCACGGGCCAATGGGTCGGGCAGCGCCTGCGCTTCAACGGCGAGGCCACGGCCACGCCCGAGCGCGAAGCGGCGCTGGCCAACTTTCTCAATATCATCGGGCGGCGCAGCGGCGCGCGCTCCATCATTTCCCTGGGCTAAATTCCATGACGTTCCTCACTGCACGCGGCCTGCGCGTCGCCCTCCACTCCCTTGCCGCCGCGGCCCTGCTGGCCTGTGGCGGCGCCTCGGCCCAGACCATGGCGCGCAGCAACGAGCCGGTGACGCTCAATTTCGCCGGCGCCGAGATCGAGGCCGTGGCGCGCACCATGGCGACCATCACCGGGCGCAACGTGGTGGTGGACCCGCGCGTCAAGGGCACGATGACGCTGATCAGCGAAAAGCCGCTGGCGCCGGCCCAGGCGTTCCAGCAGTTCCTCGCGGCGCTGCGCCTGCAGGGCTTCACCGTGGTCGAGGCCGCGGGTCTGTACAAGGTGATTCCCGAGGCCGATGCCAAGCTGCAGTCGGGCAGCGTGGCCGTGTCCCAGGGCGGGCGCGGCAGCGCGCCGGGCGGCGGCCAGATCGTGACGCAGATCTTCAAGCTCAACTTCGAGAACGCGGCCAACCTGGTGCCGGTGCTGCGCCCGCTGATCAGCCCGAACAACACCATCAACGTCAACCCGGGCAACAACTCGCTGGTCATCACCGATTACGCCGACAACGTGCAGCGCCTGTCGCGCATCGTCGCCGCGATGGACGTGTCGAACGCCACCGACATCGAGGTCATTCCGCTGCAGCATGCGGTGGCCTCCGAGATGGCGGTGCTGGTGAGCCGGCTGATCGAAGGCGGCAGCGCGGGCGCGGTGCCCGGCGCCGTGGCCCAGGGCCAGACCGACACCTCGTTCAAGACCACGCTGATGGCCGAGCCGCGCAGCAATGCGCTGGTGGTGCGCGCCGCCAACCCCGCGCGGCTGGCGCAGGTGCGCTCGCTGATCGCCCGCCTCGACCAGCCCGCCTATGCCAGTTCGGGCGCGAGCAGTGGCAATATCCATGTGGTCTACCTGAAGAACGCCGACGCGGTGACGCTGGCCACCACGCTGCGCGCCGCGATGGCCAGCGACGCCGGCGTGGGCACGACGGGCGCCGCCGGCGCGGCCACGGGCGCCAGCGGCGCCACGCGCACCTCGGCCACCACCAATACCGGCGGCGTGCAGTCCGGCGCCAGCGGCCTTTCGGGCTCCGGCAGCGGCATGGGCGGCGGCCTGGGCAGCGACAGCAGCGGCGGCAATCTGGGCAGCAGCAACCAGCCGTCGACAGGAGGCCAGATCCAGGCCGACCCCTCGACCAATTCGCTGATCATCAGCGCTGCGCCGCCGCTGTACCGCCAGCTGCGCGCGGTCATCGACCAGCTCGACGGACGCCGCGCGCAGGTGCTCGTCGAAAGCCTGATCGTCGAAGTCTCGGCCAACAAGGTGGCGCAGTTCGGCGTGCAGTGGCAGTCGCTGCTGGGCAACAGCGGCAGCACCATGGGGGTGATCGGCACCAACTCGGGCAACAGCGGCGCCAACATCCTGGGCCTCGCGGCCGGCCTCGCCTCGGGCACGGCCGCGGCCCAGGCCACGGCGCTGGGCGCGCTGGGCGCGGGCCTGAACATCGGCATCGCGCCGCGCATCAACGGCAAGTACTACCTCGGGGCGCTGGCGAACTTCCTGCAAAACAGCGGTGACGCGAACGTGCTGTCGACTCCCAACCTGATGACGCTCGACAACGAGGAAGCCAAGATCATCATCGGCAACAACGTGCCTTTCGTGACCGGCTCCTACGCCAGCACCACCGGCACCTCGGGCGTGAGCCCGTTCACCACCGTCGAGCGCAAGGACGTGGGCCTGATGCTGCGCGTGCGCCCGCAGATCAACGAGAACGGCACGGTGAAGATGTCGGTCTACCAGGAGGTCTCGAAGATCGACGCCTCGACGCTCAAGGACATGAACGGCCCCACCACCAGCAAGCGCTCGATTGAATCGAACGTGCTGGTCGAGGACGGCAGCATCATCGTGCTCGGCGGCCTGCTGCAGGATGACTACGCGCAGTCCGAGGACAAGGTGCCGCTGTTTGGCGACATTCCGGGCATCGGCAACCTGTTTCGCAGCGAGAACCGCTCGCGCCGCAAGACCAATCTGATGGTGTTCCTGCGCCCGGTGGTGGTGCGCGACGCGGCCGCCGCCGATGCGCTGATGACGGACCGCTACGACGTCATCCGCGCGGCGCAGCAGGGCCTGCAGCCGGCGCCCAGCGTCGTGCTCGACAGCGTGACCGGGGCTCCGGTGCTGCCGACGCTGCAGCCGGGCGGCCCGGGCCAGCCGCTGGCCACCGTGCCGTTTGCGCCCGAAGTGCCCAAGGCCGCACGCCCGCGCATCCAGCCGATCTCCGACACCGACAACGCCTACAGCGCGCCCTGAGCTCCCGCCATGCGCTACCCCCTGCCCTACGCCTATGCCCGCAGCGCGCAGCTGCTGATCGAAGACGACGGCCTGCAGCCCGTGCTCTGGCATGGGCCCGCGCCCGACTTCCAGGCGCTGTCCGAAGTGCAGCGCAAGTTCGCGGTGCCGCAGTGGCAGGCCATTGACGCCAGTCTGCTGGCCCAGCGCATCAGCGCCGCCTATGCCCAGGGCGAATCGAATGCCGCGCGCATCGTCAGCGAAGTCGAGTCCGACGCCGACCTGTCGCGCATGATGCAGGAGCTGCCGGCCGTCGAGGCTCTGCTGGAGACCGCCGACGATGCGCCCATCATCCGCATGCTCAACGCGCTGCTGACCCAGGCCGCGCGCGACGGCGCCAGCGACATCCACATCGAGCCCTATGAACGCCATTCGAGCGTGCGCTTTCGCGTCGACGGCGACCTGCGCGAAGTGGTGCAGCCCAACCGCGCGCTGCACGCGGCGCTGATCTCGCGGCTGAAGATCATGGCCGACCTGGACATCTCGGAAAAGCGCCTGCCGCAGGACGGTCGCATCAGCCTGCGCCTGGGCACGCGCGCCATCGACGTGCGCGTCTCGACCCTGCCCAGCGCCCATGGCGAGCGCGCCGTGCTGCGCCTGCTCGACAAGAGCGGCTCCAAACTCACGCTCGAATCCGTGGGCATGCAGGGCGAGACGCTCACGCGCATCGAAGCGCTGATCCGCCAGCCGCACGGCATCATCCTGGTCACCGGCCCCACGGGCTCGGGCAAGACCACGACGCTGTACGCGGCGCTGCAGCGGCTCGATGCGACCAGCGGCAACATCATGACCGTCGAGGACCCGATCGAGTACGAGCTGCCCGGCATCGGCCAGACGCAGGTCAACTCCAAGATCGACCTGACGTTCGCCAAGGCGCTGCGCGCCATCCTGCGCCAGGACCCGGACGTGATCATGATCGGCGAAATCCGCGACTTCGAGACCGCGCAGATCGCGATCCAGGCCTCGCTGACCGGCCATCTGGTGCTGGCCACGCTGCACACCAACGACGCGCCCAGCGCCGTCACGCGGCTGATCGACATGGGCGTCGAGCCCTTCTTGCTCAGCAGCTCGCTGCTCGGCGTGCTGGCGCAGCGGCTGGTGCGCAAGATCGACACGACCGAGCCCAGCGGCTACAAGGGCCGCACCGGCGTCTTCGAGCTGCTGGTCGTGGACGACGCGATCCGCAGCCAGATCCACGCCCAGGCCAGCGAGGCCGACATCCGCGCCGCGGCGCTGGCCAGCGGCATGACGCTGATGCGCGACGATGGCGAGCGGCTGGTGCGCTCGGGCATCACCACGCCCGAGGAAGTGCTGCGCGTCACGCGCGATTGAGTTGGGTCAGGCGCTGGCATGGCGGTGCAGCCAGGTCCTATCCAGCCAAAGGCGCTTGCTGCGCTTTGAAAAGTCGGGGCTGGCGTCAACATGAACGCCATGGCCGATATCAAACTCCTCGGGTCCCGCCTCCTCAAGGTGATGTGGATGCTGCCCCTGGCGCCCCTGGCGCTTGCCGGCTGCAGCGTGGGCGAGGACCATGCCAAACCCCGCAGCGCCTGCGGCGCGGCGCCGCCGGCAGCCGCTTCCACGCCCGGCAATCCGCTGGAAATCCTGGTGCAAAGCCACCGCGCGCGTTCGGGCGCCTCGCAGGCCGATGCCGAACAGGCCGTGGCCCGGCAACTGGGCATCACGGTCGAGCAGATTCGTGACCACCGCCAGCAACCCAAGGTGAGCTTGACCAGCCTGGAGGGCATTGCCGACAATGCGCGCACTGCTGCCGCGCTGCTGGAGCAGGGCCTGAAGCGGGGCGCCGAGCCGCTGCTGCGCGTGGCCAGCGACGAGGTGGATGAATCCCCCCGGCTGACGGCGTTCAACTTCGTCAATCCCACCAACTACGACTTCTACCTGGAAAGCACCGACGGCGTGGCCAACGCGGCCGGCCAATGGCTCTGGGACCCGGTCTACGGCGGCTTGATCAAGGGCAACCCGCGCGCCCCCTCCGATGCGCCGCTGTGCCTTGAAGTTGCCAATGGATTCATCTACACCGGGCGCGAGGAATATCGGCGCAGCCAAGGCAACCCGGCGCGCATTGAAATTGCCGCGAGAAACAAGATCGGACCGCGGATACGGCTGCAGCTGGGCGTGACGCAGCCACCCGAGCCCAAGGCCGCGCTGTTCGAGATCACGTTCGAAGCCACGGACCTGTCCCACCGGTCGATGGCGGCTTTCGTGCAGGAAGTGCAGGCCCGCGAGCGGGAGCCCGGATCGATCATGCACCAGAGCCTGTTCACGATGAACCCCCTGGCGCTGGGCGCGGCCACCTTCCCTCCCGGTTCGCGCTCGCACACCCGGTTGCAGACCCATTTCGCCAATGCCGGCGCCGCCCCCGTGACATCCGCCTGGCGCACCAGCATGCGCTGCGCGCGCGACAACGATCTGCCCCGACCCGCGTCCGTGCTGGCCGCCACGGCTCAGCCGCTGCGCATGAAACAGTCCATCAATGCCACGGCCTGGAACGCGATGAAGGCCGCGCTCAATATTCCTTGAAGCGTGCAGCGCGGGGCGCCGCGGCGAGCGGCCGCACCTGAAAGGTCATGTGGCTGCGGCGACAATGCTCGCCATGATCGAAAACCTTCGTACCTGGAGCGCGCCCTACGGCGGCGAGACGCTTTTGCTGTTGGTCCTGCTGGCAATCGCCAGCTACGGGCTGCTTTTGTTCTACAAGATCCGGTTGACGGAAAGCCAGCTGCGCCGCTGCATCCGGCTGGCGGCGCTGGTCGCGCTGCCGCTGTCTTTCATCGCCATGGAAATGGGCAGCCAGAACTGGGGCATTGCGGTGCTGTCCTTTGTCTGGTGCATCGTCGTGGGGATTACCTGCAAGAACGAAATAACCCGAAGGACTGGAAGCACTCCCTGAACCGCTACGGCGCGGCCTTGGCCGAGGGCACGGCGGCTCTTCGCCCCTGATGGGAAGCATGTCAGTTTTGCCGGCCCATGCGAGTTCGATGAATAACTGACAGAATCTGTCGCATGCTGAAGAACCTTCAAGACATCCGCCTTTCCCTGCTCGATCTCGTTGCCGTGCGCGAAGGCATGAGCGTGGGCGCTTCGCTAGAAATCGCGCTGCGCACCGCGCAGAAGGCCGAGGAACTGGGCTTTGCGCGCTACTGGCTGGCCGAGCACCACAACATGCCGGGCATCGCGAGCTCGGCGACGGCCGTGCTGATCGGTCATATCGCCGGCGGCACCAAGAGCATTCGCGTGGGTTCGGGCGGCGTGATGCTGCCCAACCATGCGCCGCTGGTCGTGGCCGAGGCATTCGGCACGCTGGCAGAGCTCTATCCGGGCCGCATCGACCTGGGCCTGGGCCGCGCGCCCGGCACCGACGGCCCGACGATGCGCGCGCTGCGCCGCGATCGCGTGGAAACCGAGCAGGACTTCCCGCGCGACGTGGCCGAGCTCCAGC
>JBEVDH010000120.1:0-30698 GCA_040514115.1 Comamonas sp.
GCGTCGGTATCGTTGCAGACGAATTGCACGCGCATGAAGAACAGGCCGGTGGCGCCGTCGTTGAATTGCGCGGCTTCCTCGATATTGGCGCCCTGTTCGAGCAGGAAGCCGGAAACGGCATGCACCAGCCCGCGGCGGTCGGGGCAGGATAGGGTAAGAATATAGGCTTGGGTCATAGCCCTGCGATTGTCGCAGCAAGGGCCGTTGGATGTGGAGTGAGGAAATACATGCAGAAAAAGGGCACGGCGCCCCCGGTTTGGCCCTATTGGCTCCTGGCGCTGTACACGCTGACGGCGCTGCTGTGGCTCGCGGGCAGCGAAAGACTGCTCATGCACTGGACCCAGGACGCGGTGCAGGTCGCGCGCTGGCGCGAGTGGCAGGGCTATGTCTCGATCCTGCTCAACGCGCTGATGGGCGGCTGGCTGCTGCAGCGCCTGCTGCGCGCCGAGGCGGTGCGCCGCGCCGAGCTCGAGCGCCGCGCGGCGCTGCAGCGCGAGGAGGAGGAACGCCGGCGCCTGGCGGCCACCGTGGTCGACAACACCATCGAAGGTGTGATGGTGACCGATGCCAACAGCACCATCTTGTCGGTCAATGCGGCCTTCACGCGCCTCATGGGCTATTCGGAGCAGGAAGTGCTGGGGCAGACGCCGCGCCTGTTCAAGTCGGGGCGGCATGGCCCGGACTTCTACGCGGCGATGTGGGACAGCATGCAGCGCACCGGCCACTGGCAGGGCGAGATCTGGAACCGGCGCAAGAACGGCGAGGCGTTTCCCGAGCGCATGTCGCTGAGCGCGGTCTACGACAGCGCCGCGCGCGCGACGCATTACGTCTGCATGTTCACCGACATCTCCGCGGAAAAGGCCCAGATGCAGCGCCTCGAGTACCTGGCGCACACGGACCCGCTGACCGGGCTGGACAACCGTGCCTGGTTTGGCCAGCGGCTGGACCAGGCGCTGCAGGGCGCCGCGGCCGCCTCCAGCCCGCTGGCCGTGATGCTGGTCAACATCCGCCGCTTTCGCGACTTCAACGACAGCTACGGCCATACCATGGGCGACCAGGTGCTGTGCCATGTGGCGGCGCGCGTGCAGGCAGTGCTGCGCCCGGGCGATCTGATCGGGCGCATGACCGGCGATGAGATCGCCGTGGCCGCGCCCGGCCTGGGCAGCGAGGTCGATGCCGCGCAGCTGGCCCAGCGGCTGATCGCCGCCGCCGCGCAGCCCTGGCACGCGCCCGACGGCGTGGAGGTGGTGGCCGGCGTGAGCGTCGGCATGTGCCTCTATCCACACCATGCGGGCACGGCCCAGGCGCTGCTGCAGGGCGCGCACTCGGCGGTGCATGCCGCGCGCCAGCACAACGGGCCCGACGCCTGGTGCTTCTTCCAGGAAGACATGACGCATTCGGCGCGCGAGCGCCTGCAGCTCGAGGCGCGGCTGCGCCAGGCGCTGGCAGAAGGCCACCTGCGGCTGTACTACCAACCGCAGATCGACATCGCCACCGGCCGGCTCACGGGCGCCGAAGCGCTGCTGCGCTGGCTCGATCCGGTCGAGGGGCTGATCTCGCCCGCGCGCTTCATTCCCGTGGCCGAAAGCTCGGGCGTCATTGGGCCGATCGGCGAATGGGTGATGCGCGAAGCCTGCGCGCAGGGCCAGCGCTGGCGCGCGCTGGGGCTGCCCGGGATCACGCTGGCCGTGAATGTGTCGCTGCACCAGTTCCTGCTCACCGACATCGTCGGCAGCACGCAGGCGGCGCTGGCCGATGCCGGTTTCCCGGCCGCGCAGTTCGAACTCGAAATCACCGAAAGCGCGCTGGCGCAGGAGCCCGAGCAGGCGCTGCAGGTGCTGCTCAGCCTGCGCCAGCTGGGCCTGCGGCTGGCGATCGACGACTTCGGCACCGGTTACTCCTCGCTGGCCCATCTCAAGCGCTTTCCCATCGACGTGCTGAAGATCGATCAGGGCTTCATCCGCGACATTCCGCAAAGCGCCGACGACATGGCGATCAGCGCGGCCGTGATCGCGATGGGCCACAGCATGGGTCTGACGGTGCTGGCCGAGGGCGTGGAGACGGCCGAACAGCTCGCGTTCCTGCGCGCGCGCGGCTGCGACCATTTCCAGGGCTATCTGTGCAGCCGGCCGCTGCCGGCCGAAGATTTCGAGCAGCTGCTGCGCAAGAGCCGCGACGCGGCGTTGGTAGACCCGCCATGCGCGTGAATTTCGCGCTGCGCGTGGTTTTGACCGTGGCCGGAGCCTGGGCCGCGGCCGAGCTGTTTCGCTGGTGGAATATGCCGCTGCCCTGGATGCTCGGCCCGCTGATCGCGACCTCGCTGTGGTCGATAGGCGGTGCGCAGACCGCGAGCTGGGGTGTGGCGCGCAATACCGCGCAGTGGACCATTGGCGCGGCGCTCGGGCTTTACTTCACGCCGGCCGTCACGGCGCTCGTGGGCAGCATGTGGTGGGTGATCGTGCTGGGCATCGCCTGGGCGCTGCTGCTGGGCTGGCTTTTCGGCCTGTGGCTGTACCGCGTGCATGCGCCGCGCATGCCGGGCGTGCCGGTGCACCGGATACGCGCCACCTGCTATTTCGCGGGCGCGATTGGCGCGGCTTCGGAGATGACGCTGCTGTCCGAGCGCGAGAACGCGCTCACCGAGTTGGTCGCATCGAGCCACAGCCTGCGGCTGGTGATCGTCACGCTGGTGATTCCCTTTGCGCTGCAGTGGAGCGGCCTGCATGGCTCGGGCGAATGGGGCGCGGCGGCGCGCGTGGTGCATGGGCCGGGCCTGGCGCTGCTGGCGCTGTGCACGGGTCTGGGCGCCTGGCTGATGCTGCGCCTGGACCGCGCCAACCCCTGGTTCCTGGGCGCGCTGCTGGCTTCGATGGGCTTGGCGATGTGCGGACTGGATCTGTCGGCCGTGCCCCAGCCGATGATGAATGCCGCGCAGCTGCTGATCGGCGTGAGCCTGGGCGTGCGCTTTCGGCGCGACTTCCTGCGCACCGCGCCGTTCTGGCTGGGCACGGTGGCCATCGGCAGCCTGGTGCTGATGGCGCTGTGCGCGGCCTTTGCCGCGGCCATGGCCTGGGCCACGGGTCAGCCCTGGGTGACGATGGTGCTGGCGACGGCGCCGGGTGGCATTGCGGAGATGGCAATTACCGCCAAGGTGCTGCAGCTGGGCGTGCCGGTGGTGACGGCGCTGCAGGTGTGCCGGTTGATGGCGGTGTTGCTGCTGGTGGAGCCGGTGTACCGGTGGTTACACGGCGGCAGGGAAAGGCAGCGGCGGTAACTTGGGGCCAGGACCTTCATCCTTCGACAAGCTCAGGACGAACGGTTTCGTACTGTCGCTGGTTAGCTTGGAGAAAGGCTCAGGACGAACGAATGAGGAGGCGCTGCGCCAAAAACACCGTTCGTCCTGAGCCTGTCGAAGGATGGACGGCCTCCGTCAAAAAGGATGCGCCGCTCTCAATCCTATCGCTCGCTCAATGCACCAAAACCGGGTTCTGCGCCAGCCCCGCATAGCTGTCCAGCATGTTCTCCACCTCTTCCTGCGTAGGTGTCTGCTGCTGCCAGCCCAGGATGATCTTCTGGAACATCTCAGCCCAGGAGCCGTCGAGGTAGACCTCCTTGCCCGAACGCTTGTCCACGATCTCGAAGCCGTGGCGTGGCATCTGCATCTGCGCGTGGGGCAGCGCTTCTGCGGGGGCGGATTCGCCGTCGGCCATGGCCGGCAGGTCGGGCCGGATATGGAGCACCGCAAAAGTGTCAGAGTCGTAAAGCGTTTGCATGGTGATCTCCCCCTGGTTGCAAAGTCTGGCTGTATGACAGTCATATGGCTGCAAAACGGCAGACTTCAAGCTACCGCCGGCGGGTCGCCGGCAAAAGGCGCTTGAGCTCAGTATTCCACGGATTGAAGCGGCGTGTGGTCAAGCACGTATCAGGGCGGCGCATGCGCCTGTAGGCGCAGGTCAGCAAAGTCGCCATTGGCCTGGGTCAGGCGGATGCGCGCCGGCAGGTAGCCCAGGGACGGCGCCAGCCATAGCGCCGCCTGCTGGTCGCCTGCTTTGCGCGGCAGGCGCTCGAGGTGCAGCGCCGCCAGCGCGCCCACCGGCAGCTCCAGGTTTTCCAGCGCGTGCACGCGGAAGGTCCAGCGTTCGGCGTCGTTGCTGCCGACGGTGGTGAAGGTGATTTCGCTGCCCTGCGGGTAGCGCTCGGGCGCCGCGGCCAGCAGCGCCGAGAGCTGGAAGAACACGCTGAGCCGGTCCTGCGCGCCGGCGCCAATGGGCGCGGGCGCGGCGGCGGGCGTGAAGCGCGCCTGCTGCGCCGCGAAGTCCAGCTCGGCGGATTTTTCGCTGCGGCTCTGGTCGGTGAAGCGCTGCGGCACCAGGCCCGCGGCCGTGACCTGGCCGCGGCTGCCCTGGGCGCGCGTGCCGATCAGAAACGCCTTGATCTGCTGGCTTGCCTGGTAGCTGTGGCCGTCGTGCTGCCACAGCAGCTCGGCGCTGGCGCGGTAGTCAAAGCGCTTGGCCTGGCCCGATACCTCGAAGGACAGTCGCGCGGGTGGGGGCAGTTGCACCTGCAGCGCGGCATCGAGCGGCTCGGGCTTGCCCCCGGGCGCGGCCAGCTGCACGCCCTGCAGGGTTTCGGGCGCCGGCGCGGCCGGGGGCTCGGTGGCCGCCACGGGCGCTGCTTGAGTGGCGGCTGCTTCGGGAGCTTCAGTGGGCTCGGCGGGTGCCGTTGCGACCGCGAGTTCTGCCACTGGCTGCGCCTCTTGCGGGGGCAGTGCGGCGGGCGCCTCCTCGGCCGGCGCCGCAGCCGTGACGGGCGCAGCCGGGGCTGGCACGGGCCGCGGCCTGGCCTGCGGCCGCGGGGCGGGTGCCGGGGGCGGCGCTGGCGGCGCAGGCGGTGGCGGGGGTGGCAGCACGATGCTGCGCGTCATGAAAGCCGGGGCATCTGTACGGGCCGTGTTTGCGGATGCTCCGGACCACGCTGGCAGCTGCCACAGCACCCAGACATGCGCCGCCAGCATGGCAGCAGTCAGGGGCAGCAGGACACGCGCGCGCATGCAGGGCTGATCAAAGGCCGTCGTGGCCCAGGTCGCTGGAGAGCTGCTGCGCCGCCGCGCGCAGCGGCGCGTCGATCGCGCCACCATAGGCCGCGTCGAACGTGGCCGCCGAGCCCAGCGTGGTGATGCCCATCACGATATGGCCCGACGAGTCGAACACCGGCGCGCAGAACGCGACGACGCCCGGCAGCAGCGTATCGACCACGCGCGCCGTGCCCTGGCTGCGCACTTCATTGAGCATGGCCTGCAGGCTTTTGGGCGTGAGCGGCAGGTCGCGGCGGCCGATGCGGCGCGCGCGCTGGGTCTCTTCTTCCAGCATGCGCGCGGTGATGTCGGCGGGCAGATGGGCCGTGAAGCAGCGGCCCGTGGCCGACGACAGCAGCGGCATCACATCGCCCAGGCGCAGATTGGCAGTGACCGACTGCGCCGACTCCTCCCAGTGCACGATGGTCGGCCCGTGGTTGCCCCAGACGGCCAGCGCCACGGTGTGCTGCAGCGCCTCGCGCAGCGCCGGCAGGCGCTCGCGCGCCAGGCGCACGGGGTCGAGCCGGGTCAGCGCGGCCAGGCCCAGCTGCAGGCTCGCCGGGCCCAGGTCATAGCGCGAGGTGCGGCTGTCTTGCGCCACCAGGCCCAGGCGCTGGAAGCTCACGAGGTAGCGGTGCGCCTTGGCGGCGCTCATGCCGGCCGCGGCCGCCACTTCCTTGAGCATCAGCGGCGCGCGCGCCTGCGCCAGCCCCTGCAGCAGCGCAAAACCGACCTCTACCGACTGTATGCCCGCGCGTTCCTTTTCCATTGCACTAAAATCCACTCGTTTTGTTTAGGTAAACTGATTTACCCTATCGTAATTCGATCGCCGCCCTTGCAGACGGCGTTTTCTGTCCCTGCCCATTCACGTTCAGTCCCATGAAACTCGCTACTTACAAAGACGGCTCGCGCGACGGCCAACTGGTTGTCGTCTCCCGCGATCTGGGCCTGGCCCATTATGCGACCGGCATTGCCAGCCGCATGCAGCAGGTGCTGGACGACTGGGCGTTCATGGCGCCGCAGCTGCAGGACCTGTACCAACAGCTCAACGCCGGCAAGGCGCCGCATGCGTTTGCGTTCAACCCCGAGCAGTGCATGGCGCCGCTGCCGCGCGCCTACCAATGGGCCGATGGTTCGGCCTATCTCAACCATGTGGAGCTGGTGCGCAAGGCGCGCAACTCCGAGGTGCCGGCGACTTTCTACAGCGACCCGCTGATGTACCAGGGCGGCGCCGACGACTTCATCGGCCCCTGCGACGACGTGGTGGTGCCCAGCGAGGCGATGGGCATCGATTTCGAGGCCGAGATTGCCGTGGTGACGGCCGATGTGCCGATGGGCAGCACCCCCACGCGGGCGCTGCAGGGCATCCGGCTGGTGATGCTGGTCAATGACGTCTCGCTGCGCAACCTGATTCCCGCCGAGCTGGCCAAGGGCTTCGGCTTCTTCCAGAGCAAGCCGGCCACGGCCTTCAGCCCGGTGGCGGTGACGCTCGACGAGCTGGGCGGCGCCTGGGATGCGGGCCGCCTGCATCTGACGCTGGAGTCGATCTGGAACGGTCGCAAGGTCGGCATGTGCGAGGCCGGCCCCGAGATGACCTTTCACTTCGGCGAGCTGATCGCGCATATCTGCAAGACGCGCAACGTGCGCGCCGGCAGCATCGTCGGCAGCGGCACCGTGAGCAACAAGGGCGTGGGCGAGGGCAACGCCATGCAGTGGCCCAAGGGCTACAGCTGCATTGCCGAGAAGCGCTGCATTGAAACCATCCAGACCGGCCAGCCCGTGACCGGCTTCATGCAGTTTGGCGACACCATCCGCATCGAGATGAAGGGCCGTGACGGCCAGAGCATCTTTGGCGCGATCGATCAGACCATCGTCGCGCCTGAATCCGGCGACAGCGCCGACTGACACCGCGCGGGCGCGCAGGACCGGCACCGCAGAGTGCCGGCCCGCGCAGCACCAACCCCGCATCCCCCGGCCCGCTGCGCGCGCGTCCGGAGCTTTCTTGAGGAGACAAAAAATGCAACGCAGACATTTCCTGGCCGCGCTGACGGCCGCCGCCGCCACGCCGCTCGCGACCTTGGCGCAGGCACAGAGCTGGCCCGACCAGCCGATCCGCTGGGTCGTGCCCTACCCGCCGGGCGGCGGCACCGACGTGCTCGCGCGCACCGTGGCCGAGGCCATGCGCCCGAGCCTGGGCCAGACCATCGTGATCGAGAACAAGCCTGGCGCCTCCACCAACATCGGCGCCCAGCAGGTGGCGACGGCGCGCCCCGACGGCTACACCATCATGTCGGCCGACAACGCCGTGCTGGCCTACAACGAGCATCTGTTCAGCAAGCTGCCGTTCAGCCCCGAGACGGACTTCACCTATGTCGGCGGCATGAGCCGCTTTCCGCTGGCGCTGGTCGTACACCCTGAGTTCCCGGCCAAGACGCTGAAGGAGTTCGTGGCCTATGTGCGCGCCCATCCCGGCAAGGTCAACTACGCCTCGCCCGGCAACGGCTCGCCGCACCACCTGGCGATGGAGATGTTCAAGGCGCGCACGCGCACCTTTCTCACGCACATTCCCTACCGCGGCGCGGCCCCGGCCGTCGCCGACGTGATGGGCGGCCAGGTGGCGTGCATGTTCATCGACCTGGCGGCGGGCCTGCCGATCATCCAGTCGGGCAAGCTGCGCGCGCTGGCCATCGGCTCGGCCCAGCGCATCGCCAGCCTGCCGCAGCTGCCGACGCTGGCCGAGGCCGGCGTCGCCAACACGGAAGTCTTTGCGTTCCAGGGCATCCTGGCGCCCAGGAACCTGCCCGCGCCCATCGTGCAGCGCCTGAACGCCGAGCTCAACAAGGCGCTGGCCAGCCCGGCGGTGGCCAAGCGCATGCAGGACTTCGGCATGGAGGCGCTGCCCGGCACGCCGGAACAATTCCGCAGCTTTGCGCGCGCCGAATCGAAGCGCTGGGGCGAGATCATCCGGCAGGCGGGCATCAAGCTCGATTGAGCAGCCGCGGCGCCGAGGCTGCGGGTGCTCAGGCCGCCGCCACCTGCACCACGCAGTCATAGAAACTCGGCGCCCGCCCCAGGTCCGTCAGATGCTGGTGCGTCAGCTCATTGACATTGGTGCCGTTGGCGCCGTCCTTGCGCCACCAGATGCCCAGGCCGATGACCAGGCCCGCGCGGGCGCGGCCGTTGATGCTGGCGTGGCACAGGTGCTCGCCGCGCGTATTGAACACGCGCACCAGCGCGCCATCTGCGATGCCGCGCGCGGCCGCATCGTCGGGGTGCATCTCCAGCAGCGGGCGGCCTTCGGCGTTGCGCAGCTTTTGCACGTTGACGAAGGTGCTGTTGAGGAAATTGCGCGCCGGCGGGGAGATCATCGCCAGCGGGTAGGGACCCTGCGGGTCGGGCAGCTCGTGGTTGGGCAGGTAGTCGGGCAGCGGGTTGATGCCCTGGGCCTCGAGGCGTGCGCTGAAGAATTCGCACTTGCCCGAAGGCGTGGCAAAGCCGCCCTCGGCAAAGGGCGCATCGGGCACGCGCAGATGGGCGAAACCATGCGCGAGCAGCTCGTCGTAGTCAACCTGCGCCGGGTCGAGCGCCTGGCGGCACAGCGCCTCGTCGCTGTCGGCGAAGCCGGGCTGGGCAAAGGCCGGGTCATATGCGGCCATGCGCGCGGCCAGTTCGCGGAAGATCTGCGCGTTGCTCTTGGCTTCGCCCACGGGCGCGATCGCGGGGCGGTTGAGCAGCACATCGGTGTGGCCGTAGCTGCCGTGGATGTCCCAGTGCTCGAGCTGGGTCGTGGCCGGCAGCACGTAGTCGGCGTGGTCGGCGGTGTCCGTGAGGAAATGCTCGATGACCACCGTGAACAGGTCCTCGCGCGCA
The DNA here is from genome assembly GCA_040514115.1 of Comamonas sp. Classification (GTDB taxonomy): domain Bacteria; phylum Pseudomonadota; class Gammaproteobacteria; order Burkholderiales; family Burkholderiaceae_C; genus Comamonas. Next base: position 8,945 of record JBEVDH010000120.1, read on the forward strand.
AAGCCGGCCGCCACCTTGGCCGATTCGGGCGCGACGGCCACGGGGTTGCTGTTGTAGACCACCAGGGCCTCGATGCGCGGGCCGAACGCGCCGCCGCCGGGTTCGAGCAGCGCGTTGCCGATGGTGCTCATGTTGACCGTGCGCGGGCGGCGTGCGCCCAGCAGCTCGGGTTGCTGGAGCGCGGCGCGGCGCGCGGGCAGGGCGGCCGATGACGACAGCAGCAGCCCGCCCGCGCGATGCCGCCAGGCGCCGGTGAGCGCGGGCAGGCAGGCAATGGCGCGTACCGCGTTGCCGCCGCCGCGCGCGCGCTGCACGCCGTAGTTCAGGCGGATGCCGGCGCGCTCCGTCGTGCCGTATTCGCGCGCCAGTTCAATGATCTGTTCGACGGGCAGGCCGCAGACTTCGGCCGCGCGCTCGGGCGGCCATTGCAGCGCGCGTTCGCGCAGCAGATCCCAGCCCAGCGTGTGGCGCGCGATGTAGTCATGGTCGAGCCAGTCGTTGCGGATCAGCTCGTGCATCAGCGCCAGCGCCAGCGCGGCATCGGTGCCGGGGCGCAGTTGCAGGTGTTCGTGGCACTTGTCGGCGGTCTCGGTCTTGCGCGGGTCGATGCAGATCAGGCGCGCGCCGGCGCGCTTGGCGGCCTGGGCGTAGCGCCAGAAATGCAGGTTGCTGCCAATGCTGTTGCTGCCCCAGATGATGATCAGCTGGCTTTCGGCAAAGAACTCGACGCGCATGCCGAGCTTGCCGCCATAGGTCTGCACCAATGCCTCGCCGCCGGCGCTGGAGCAGATCGTGCGGTCGAGCAGCGAGGCGCCGAGCTGGTGGAAGAAGCGCCGGTCCATGCTCTCGCCCTGCACCAGCCCCATGGTGCCGGCGTAGCTGTAGGGCAGCACGGCCTCGGGCGCGCGCTGCGCAATCGCATGCAGGCGCTGCGCGATGTCGCCCAGCGCTTCATCCCACGATACCGGCGTGAACTGCCCGCTGCCCTTGGGGCCCGAGCGCTTGAGCGGGGTCAGCACGCGCTCGGCGTGGTAGGTGCGCTCGGGATATTTGCTGACCTTGGCGCAGAGCACGCCATCGGTCTGCGGGTGGCCCGGGTTGCCCTGGACCTTGATGGCCACGCCATCGACCACCGTGGTCAGCAGCGCGCAGGTATCGGGACAGTCATGCGGGCAGGCGCCGCGCACGGTGGAAGTGAGCTCGAGTAGGGACATGGTGCGCAGGCGTGGGGGCGGTCGAAGACGCTCCATTGTCCCGCATGGGGCCCAACCTGGGGCGCATGCCGGGGTTGCGGCTGTCGGAAATCGGGATCGGCGCCGCGCTTGCCGCCACAATGGCCGCAGGAGGTTTTTCGATGCCACTGATTCAAGAGATTGTTGCGCAGGCCGAGGAGATGGCGGCGCTGCGCCGTGACATCCACGCCCATCCCGAACTGAGCTTCGAGGAGGAGCGTACCGCCGACGTGATTGCCGCGCGGCTCACCGAATGGGGCATTGCCGTGCACCGCGGGCTGGGCAAGACCGGTGTGGTCGGCATCGTGCACGGGCGCGACGCCGGCGCGTGCGGGCGGGCGCTGGGCCTGCGCGCCGACATGGACGCGCTGCCGATGCAGGAGGGCAACCAGTTCGCGCATGCGAGCCGGCATGCGGGCAAGATGCATGGCTGCGGCCACGACGGCCATGTCGCGATGCTGCTGGCCGCGGCCCGGCACCTCGCGCGCCAGCGCGATTTCGACGGCACGATCTATCTGATCTTCCAGCCCGCGGAGGAGGGCGGCGGCGGCGCGCGCGAGATGATCCGCGACGGGCTGTTCACGCGCTTTCCCATGCAGGCGGTGTTTGGCATGCACAACTGGCCCGGCATGGCCGAAGGCCAGATGGCGGTGAGCCCCGGGCCCGTCATGGCATCGAGCAACGAGTTCCGCATCACGGTGCGCGGCAAGGGCGGGCATGCGGCCATGCCGCACCTGGTGCTCGATCCGGTGCCGGTCGCGGCGCAGATCATCCTGGCGCTGCAGACCATCGTCAGCCGCAACCTCAAGCCGGTCGACGCGGGCGTGATCTCGGTGACCATGGTGCATGGCGGCGAGGCCAACAATGTCGTGCCCGACAGCGTGCAGCTCGAGGGCACGGTGCGCGCCTTCTCGGTGGCCGTGCTCGACATGATCGAGCGGCGCATGCAGCAGGTCGTCGAAGGCATCTGCGCGGCGCAGGGCGTGCAGTCGGCGTTCGTGTTCGAGCGCGACTATCCGCCGACCATCAACGCCGCGCCCGAGGCCGTGCTCGCGCGCAAGGTGATGCAGCGCATCATCGGCAGCGACCAGGTGCTGGAGCAGGAGCCGACGATGACCGCCGAGGACTTTGCCTTCATGCTCGAGGAAAAGCCCGGCGCCTATTGCTTCATCGGCAACGGCGAGGGGACGGGCGAGCACCGCGCCGTCGGCCATGGCGCCGGGCCCTGCATGTTGCACAACCCGAGCTATGACTTCAACGACCGGCTGATCCCGCTGGGGGCGACGTTCTGGGTGGAGCTGGCCAGGGAATGGCTGGCCCGCCCGACGCGCTGAGCCGGCCCGGCCGCGACCGCGCAGGCCCCGGTCAGCGCCCCGGCTGGCCCAGTCATGCCGTGCGCAGCGCAAAGGCCCGCAAGGCGGCGGCCCGGCCAAGGCAGCGCTGGTGCCATGCCAGGGCGTGGGGCGCCTGGCCGCCGGCAATGGCTTCCAGGCGTTGCAGGACGGCCGCGACGTTCAGGTCCGCGACCGTGAAGGCATCGCCCACCAGATAGTCACGCTGCGACAACAGGCGGTCCAGCAGCAGGATCTTTTCCAGTGCCTTGCCGAGGCCCGCCTGCGCCAGGCCCGGATCGCGCTGCGCCGGTTCAAGGAACTGCGTGTGTTGAAACCATTGGCGTGCCGGCGGCTCGGCCTCGGTGGCCGCCCACAGCGTCCACTGCAGCACCTGGGCCTGCTGGCCCTCGTCCACGGGCCACAGCGTGCCCTGGCCGTACTTTTTCGCCAGATGCAGTGTCATGGCCATGGACTCGAACAGCACCAGGCCGTCGTCCTCCATGACCGGCACCGTGCCATTGGGATTGAGCGCCAGGTAGGTCGGCTGCTTGATCTCGGGCGCATTGAAATGCACCCGGATGTGCTCATAGGGCAGGCCCAATTCTTCGGCCGCCCACAGGGGCCGGATCGCACGCGAGGCGGCAATCCCGTGAATTTTCAGTGTCATGATGCGGTCGGGGAAAGGGTGGGTTGCGCGGCAACGGCCAGGGCCATGCCGTCCTTGCGTCGGTCGGAGGCGCCGACCAGGCTGCCATCGGGCAGGCGCATGATCAGCTGCGCACCGCCGAAATCGCTGCGACCGCCGAGCTCGCCCTCGTGGCTTGGTGCCCGATAGCCCGCAGCGCGCAGCGCCTGCACGACGTCTTCGGCCATGCCTTGCTCGGTGGCCAGGATGCCCTGACCCTCGAGACGCCAGCGCGGCTGGTCCAGTGCCACCTCAGGCGCCTGTGCGCCGGCCAGGATCCGGTGCAGCAGCTGCACCTGGCCCTGGGGCTGCATGGCGCCGCCGACCACGCCAAACACCGCCAGGAATCGTCCATCGCGCTGCGCTGCGCCGGGCACCACCGTGTGGTAGGGGCGCTTGCCAGGGGCCGGCCCGTTGATGTGCCCGGGCTCGGAGAAGCCATGGCCCCGGTTCTGCAGCACGAAGCCACCCTCGGGGACTGCAAATCCCGAGCCAAAGCGCTTGAACACGCTGCTCATCAGCGTGATGGCCAGGCCCTTGCCGTCCACCACGGTCGTGCACACGGTATTGCCGGCGGGGTCGGCGACGGTGCGCTTGGCGTATTCCATGGCCTGCTCCATGGCGCGCACCATGGCCAGTGTGGCTGCCGCGCTGCCGTGCTCCAGCGTCTGGGTCTCCAGCGCCTGCAGCGCATGCAGCACCGCCACGCCATGCGTATTGGGCGGGCATTCGTAGACATCGACGCCGCGAAAACGCGCCTGCACGGGCGTGCAGAAATTGCCACGGTGCAACGCGAAGTCGCTGGCAGCGAGCACTCCGCCATGGCGCTGCATGGCCTGCTCGGCGGCCGCGGGAACAGCCCCCTGGTAGAAAGCGCTGGGGCCGTGCCGGGCAATCTGGCGCAGCAGGTCGGCCAGTGCCGGGTTGCAAAACATCTCGCCGGCCTGGGGCACGTTGTCGGCGCGGTACAAGCGGGCCGCGGCCGGGTCGCGTGTCAGCACCGGCTGAAAGAGCGCCCATTCCTTGGCGCATACGGGCGCGACCGCGAAACCCTCGCTGGCCAGTTCGATGGCCTGCGCGAACAGCGACTGCCAAGGGCTGCGGCCATAGCGCTGGTGCAGGTCATGCCAGCCCTGCACCACCCCCGGAGTGGTGACGGCCAGCGGATGGCGTTCGGGAATCTTCTGGCCCGGCAGGCCCCGGATGTGTTCGGCGGTCAGCCCCATGGGCGCGCGGCCGGTGCCGTTGTAGCTGACGGGCGCCGCGCCCGGCGGCACCAGCATGGCCAGCAGATCGCCGCCGATGCCGGTGGCCATGGGCTCGACCACCCCCAGCACGGCGTCTGCGGCAATTGCCGCGTCGACCGCGGATCCGCCCGCCAGCAACTGAGCCCGCGCGGCCGCTGCGGCCAGGGGATGCCCCGTGGCCACCATGGCGTCCCGGCCGCTCGCGGACTTCGGCAGATCGGCGTACATCTCAAGTCCCCCAGAGCACCACGGCGCAGACGGTGGCCACCGTCAACCCGGCCAGCACCGGGAGCAGCAGCGCCCGGGCCAGCTCCAGCACGTTGACGCGCGCAAAGCCGGCCACCGCGATAAGGGAGGACCAGGCGATCAGCGTGCCGCCGCCGGTCCAGACCGCACCCATCTGGCCAATGGCGGCCAGCGCCGCGACTTCCATGCCGGAGGTCGGGCCCAGAGCGCCCGCCAGCGTGCCGGTCAGCGGCAGGCCGGAAAAGCCGGATCCATCGATGCCCGTGATCATGCCCATGATGAGCACGCCGAAGGACACCAGCAACTGGCTGTCGGGAATCATGTGCTGGCCGGCCTGCACCAGTTCGAACAGCAGGCTCGGAGCCGGGGTGCCGGCCGGCACGCCCAGGATGGCGCCTGCCGTTTCACCGCCACCAATAAAGAAAAATCCGGCAATCGGGAGCACCGAACCCATGGCCTTGAAGGCAAACACGAAGCCGTCGGTCACATGGTCGGCGGCGCCATCGAGCATCTTGCGAAAGCCCATGGTCGCGGTGGTGGCCCAGATCATCAGGAATGCCGCCACCCCGCCGATCAGCATGGCCGCGTCGCCCCCCTTGAGGTCGGGCGCGCCGTCAATGAACTTGGGCGCCACCATGGTAAAGATCACTGCCAGGAAAGCCACTGGGGTGACCACGGCAAACAGCTTGGAGGCGGACTGCCGACTGGAGGTCTTGTGCAGCTCGGCTTCCAGCTCCGAGTTGGTGCCCAGGTCCGTGTCATGGGCCGTGCCGCGGGCGATCTCGGCCTTGTCATAGGGGCCGGCGCCCTCGATCTTGGAGTCGATGCCCACGGGCTTCATTTCCCAGTTTTCCAGCAAGGCGGTGCTGCCCGGCACCACCAGCTTGCGGATCTTGGCATAGGAGAGAAACAACGCAATCATCCCCACGATCCAGGACAGCAGCAGGGCACGCTCGCCCACCAGCGCGGCACTGATGCCGCCGGCGGCCTTCGCGCTGATGCCTGGCGCCACGCCGATCACATAGTCCGACGACAGTGCCATGCCCTGGCCGGCAATGGCGATCGCCATGGCGCCGGCAATCGGCGGCAGCCCCGCGGCCACGGCGGCCGGCAGCAGCACTGCAGCCACCAGTGGCACGGCGGGCGTGGGCCAGAAAAACAGCGAGATCAGATAGGTCACCAGGGCGAGGATGAAAAACGAGGCATGGCCGTTTTTCATCACCGCCCGGAAGGGCTTGACCATGCGTATGTCCGAGCCCAGCGCCTTCAGCGCATTGAGCAGGGCGGTCATCAGCGCAATGATCAGAAAGATGTTGAAAAGCTCCTTGGCGGCCACCATGCTCGCGCTGAAAACGCTGCCGATACCGGTCACCCAGCTTCCGCTCCAGGCAAGGGCCACCACGGCCGTGGCGATGATCGAGGGAACCACCACATTGGCGCGAAAAGCCATGGTGATGATGATGACCAGCACGCCGACCAAATAGGCCCAATGTGCAAGTCCCACAGAAACTGACTGGTCCATAACGGCTACTCCCGAGAGATGGCTAAGTTTGTGAATTTTGTATACTACATACAATCTAATGAAAATGAACTGGATTTACCCTGATTTCCATCATTTTCTACTGTGCAAAAGCCGTGCCAAGCGACGTAACAGGTAAATCTGTATACAAAATTCTGTTTTGGTGCATGCGCATGCGCCGGTCGAGGGATTGGGTCGGCGCGAGCACCAATTCAGGGAGGCGGGTAAAATCAGGGTTATCACTAGGTAAGAAATAGAAAGAAGAGATGACCATGACTGATCACACCCTCCAATCCTCCACCGTCGTCCCCGGCGTGCGCATGTTCGCCGGTTGGCTGGCTGGCATTGAGCAGGCATTCGTGCGTTGGCAAGCCGTGCGCCTGCAGGAAATTCCCGCCGGCAAGCTGTGGGCCCAGGCCCTGCAGGACACGCGCTCGCTGGCGGAAATCCGCCGCAGCCGCGGCTGATGTCTTTTGTAGACAGGCGTTAAAATTGTCTTGCCAGTGAACGCGGCCTTGTGCCGCGTTTGCTGTTTGGGTGCCGTCGTTTGCCACCGCCAATTCAATTACCTTGACATCCTGCTATGCACCAAGCGCTTCCGGAGAAGATGAAGACCCGGCTGAACCATTCGCCGCTGACACAGCAGCTGGTGGAGGCCTTGAGGGGAAAAATTCTCTCGGGAGAGCTCAGTCCCGGTGAGCGCTTGGTGGAAGAGCGCATTTCCGAAGAGTTCGCGGTGTCGCGCATGCCCGTGCGCGAGGCGCTGCGGCAGTTGGCAGCCAGCGGCCTGGTCATCATCGAGCCGCGCAAGGGCGCCTCCGTGGCACAGTTCCACATCGATCAGCTGCGCGAACTGGTCGAGGTGCGGGCCACGCTCGAAGCCCTGAACGCGCGGCTGGCCGCCAAGCGCCATGATCCTCAGCAGATCGCCGTCTTGCAGACCCTGCTGGACGAAGGCATGCAGCGCGCCCACAGCGGCGATGCCGAGGTGCTGGGGGATCTCAACACCAAGTTCCATGTGGCCTTGGGTGAGGTGGCAGCCAACTCCGTGCTGCAGGAGGTCATGTCGTCGCTGCGTGATCGCACGGCGATTTTCTTCTCCCCGCTGAACCAGGACCGCGCGCCGCAGAATTGGGAAGAGCACGCAGCCATCCTGCGCGCCGTCATCAAGGGCGATCCGGAGCTGGCCGGCCTGCTGGCGGCGCGGCATATCTACAACGCCGCCGGCATCGAGCCTTGAATCCCGCGGGTTTCACGCCCGCGCCCCATGCTTGCGGTAGGCCAGTCCGGCAAGGGCAATGTCCTCCAGGCCGACCCCCACCGCCTTGTACAGGGAAATCTGCGAACCTGCGGGGCGTTGCGGCGCCTGGCCGTTGAGCAGCGCACCCAGTTCGACCAGCTTGCCGGATACGTCCACATCGGCGGACGCCAGGACCAGATCGCCGGCTTCCACCGCGGCCTGCTTGCGCCACTCCACGACAATGGCGCTGGCCCGCTGCAGGGCCGCATCGTCGAGTTCACGGGTATGGGGCAGGCTCGAGCCTATGGCCGCGACAAAGGCCCCGTCGGCAATGCGCTCGCCGGCAAACAAAGGGGTGGTGGAACGCGAGGCCGTCACCACCATCTCCGCATCCCCGACCGCCTGGGTGTCCTTCACGCGGATCACCGGCACTCCGCAGGTGGCCTGCAGGCGCGCAACCACTGCGTCATCGGCATAGGGGTCGAAGACCTGAATGCGCTTGAGGGGGAAATGCCGCGCCAGCTGCTGCGCATGGGCTGCCCCCTGCACACCGGCGCCGCACAGGAACAGCTGCTGCGGCTGGCTGGGGGCCAGGTACTCGGCTGCCAGCAGGGTCGTGGCGGCCGTGCGCAGGCGTGTGATGGCATTGGCCTCCATGGTGGCCAATGGGGCGCCGGTCTCCGTGGAAAACAGCAAGATCACGAAATTGAACTGCCCCTGGAGGGTGGTGTACACCTTGGCCCCGGTCACTCCGAGGGCCGGGATCACCGCGCCCAGGGTCGAGAGCTTGACGCCGCCGGCATCCGTGCGTTCACGTGACTGCATGGCCGCCTCTCCACGTCCGAACGACACGAAGGCGGCGCGCATGGCCTCCAGCGCCTCATCGGGCGAAATCAGTGCATCGATCATGCCATCCGTGATGTGCAGCATAGGGGTCTTTCTCTGTGATGAAGGAGGAGGAAACAGGATCAGCCGGTCCAGGCTTGCCAAAGGATGACCAGGGCGGTCACCAGCGCCGTCCCCAGCAGCCAGTGACGGATACGCTGGCGACCGACGTTGCGCGCCAGCACCGATGAAAACGCAAAGCCCGCCAGCATCCAGGGCAGCAATACCAGGCTGTAGAGCCACTGCACCGTGCCCATCTGGCCGACGCCCGTCAGGGCCAGCAGGGACACCAGGGTGCCAACGAAGAAGACCACGCCCAGGGTGGCGCGGATGCATGCGGGCGGGAGTTGCTGCATGGCGATGGCAAACGGTGGACCACCGGCTGCGGTGATCGTGCCCATCACGCCCGAGGCCAGGCCGGCCACCGACAGGTTCCTGGTCGTGGGCGCGACCTTCCAGCCGCCCAGGCTCAGCGCCACGGCCGTCAGGATCAGCAGGGCAAAGAAGATCGACAGGCCCCGGCCCGTGAAATGGCCCAGCAGGCCGGCGGCGACCAGGGTGCCGGCGATGCGCCCACCCAGGGCGGCCACCGCGACGCGCACATCCACGGCCTGGCGCTCGCGCAGATAGGCCAGCAGGGCCAGCGGCGCGCCGACGGCCAGCAACGGGCCGGGCACCAGCTCCGGGAAGAAGATGGCTGCCAGCGGCGCGCAGAACATGGCATAGCCCAGTCCGCCCACCCCCTGCATCGCCGCGCCCAGCAGGACCATCAGTCCCATGCACAGATAGGCGGGCAGCGACAGGGTCGCCAGCCACGCTTGCCACATCACCATGTCACGCTGACGTCGCCGTTGACAAAAGTCTGGCAGGCCAGCCGGTAGCCCTGGGCAAAGTCTTCCTCGGAAAAATGCTTGCGCTCCTTGGCCTTGATGGCGTCGGTGTTCGCCAGGCCTTCGACAATCCGGCACTTGCAGGTGCCGCACAGGCCGCCGCCGCACTTGAAGGGAATGCCGCCCTTTTCACGCAGCGAGACACGCAGCAGATTGCTGTTTTCGGGCGCTTCGACGGCCTTGCCGCCATTGCTCACAAAGGTCACTTGGGGCATCACGCGCTCCTTGATTCAGTGGCGGTCAAGGCAACCTCGACCAGCTTGGCGTCCAGGGAGCCAAAATTGCACAGATGGGCCAGCTCGGCATTGGCGCCCTCCAGGGTGTCGAAACGCTCGAGGAACTTGGAGGGGACCCAGTTGTCCTGGCCGCCACCGCTGTCGTCCGCCACGCGCACCTTGGTCTCGCGCAATATCCGGCCAATCACGAACTGCGCCTTGCGGCGGCCGTAGAACACATAGTCCCAGGCCTGCAGCAGTTCGATGTCCGCATTGGCATGGGTGATGTATTGACCAGGCTTGCTGGTCAGGATGACGTACATGGGGAGTTCCTTCTCTCAGGTGCCTTCGGGGATCTGTTCCAACTCCAGGTCGTGCTCCAGCCACAGCTGGCAGACCAGTCGAAAGCCTTCGTCCAGGCGTGCGCCCAGTTGCTTTTTTTCCTTCCAGTTGGGTGCCGGCAGATGCTCCGCCCCGGCTAGCACCTTGCAGGCGCACTTGGCGCACTTGCCCATGCCGCATTCGTAGCTCAGATGGGGGAAGGGGTACTGCTTGATGCCGGCGCGAACCACCAGGTTCGCGCCGGGCTTGACCTCATCTTCAAAGACTTGGCCGTTCTTGTGAAAAGTGATGCGAGGCATGAACGGACTCCATTGATCAATATGAATACTGTATACATTTTTTGGCGCCAAGGCGATTGTTTCTGCGGATTTTGTTAGATGTCGCCGGTTTTCCCTGGGTAATTGGCTATTCGAGCGTGGGGAAATGGAGGTTGACAAATAATTTGTATACAGTATTCTGAATTGTCGCTGCCCTGATGCACCTGCGACGCGATCAAATTTCCACCGACAAGGAGCCGCCATGACCGACAAGCTGATGAACCGCGATGAATTTCGTACCGCCCTGGAAAACGCCATCAAGGGCAAGAGTGCCAACAAGGCGCCCTTCAGCCTGGCCTGGGCGAGCGGCCGCCTGAGCCGTGCGCACCTGGCACGCTGGGCCGAGAACCACTACCACTACGTCGGTCCGTTTGCCGACTATCTGGGCTATCTGTATGCGCGCACGCCCCACCACATGACCGAAGCCAAGGATTTCCTGCTGGCCAACATGTACGAGGAAGAGATCGGCGGCGACCGCCATACCGACTTGCTGATCCGTTTTGCGCAAGCCTGCGGCACCACCCGTGAGCGCGTGGTCGACCCCGACAACATGTCGCCAACGACCCGCGGCCTGCAGGCGTGGTGCTATTCCGTGGCGATGCGCGAGGAGCCCGTGGTCGCGGTGGCCGGCCTGGTGGTGGGCCTGGAATCGCAGGTGCCTTCGATCTATCGTAAGCAGACCCCGACGCTGCGCGAGAAATATGGCTTCACCGACGAGGAAGTCGAGTTCTTCGACCTGCATATCGTCTCGGACGAAATCCACGGCGAACGCGGCTACCAGATCGTGCTCGAGCACGCCAACACCCCGGAGCTGCAAGCCAAGTGCCTGCGCATCTGCGAAATCGGTGCCGAGATGCGCCTGCTCTACACCACGGCGCTCTACCACGACTATGTGGCCAAGGATCTGCAGATGTCCGCGGAAGAAATGGTGGCCGCCTAAGACCTGCAAGGGCCGGGCCGCATGGCCCTGTCCATGCCGCATGGCGCCGCGCGTGGCGCATGCGGTTCAACCCCGCTTTCCTCTTACCTTCCTCGACCGCCATGAACGCAACAGTGCAGAAGTTTTTGAACTACATCGACGGCCAATGGGTGCCCTGTCAATCAGGCCGCAGCTTCGACAACACCAACCCGGCCGACACGACGGACCTCATCGGTCAGTTCCAGGCTTCGGGCTCTGCCGATGCAGAAGCCGCCGTGGCGGCCGCGCAGAAGGCGTTCGATGTCTGGCGCAAGACACCCATTGGCAAGCGGGCCAAGATCCTCAATGACGCTGCGCTGTATCTGGAACAGAACGCCGACCAGTTTGCGCGCGAGCTGACGCGCGAGGAAGGCAAGTCCCTGAGCCTGGCCAAGGACGAGTTCCTGCGCAGCGCTCAGACTTTTCGTTTCTACGCCACCGAAGGCCAGACCTACGGCGGCGAGACCTATCCCCAGGATGACGCGAACATGCATGTGTTCAGCCATCGTGAGCCGCTCGGCGTGGTCACGGTGATTTCGCCCTGGAACTTTCCCGCCTCGATCCCCGCGCGCAAGCTCGCGCCGGCGCTGATCACCGGCAATACGGTGGTCTTCAAGCCATCGTCCGATGCGCCGCTGAGCGGTTTGCGCCTGGTCGAGGCGCTGGAAAAGGCCGGCATGCCCGCGGGCGTCGTCAACTGCGTCACGGGACGCGCCGGCGATGTCGGCCCCGTGATCACGACCTCGAACACCATTCGCGCGATTTCGTTCACCGGCTCGACGACGGCGGGCGCCCAGATCCATCGCACGGTGCACATGACCACCCGCCTGCAGATGGAGCTGGGTGGCAAGAACCCGCTCATCGTCATGGAAGACGCCGACCTGGACCTGGCGGTGGACCTGGCCATCAAGGGCGGCTTTTCCCTGTCCGGCCAGGCCTGCACGGGGACCAGCCGCATCATCGTGGTCGCCAGCGTCAAGGAGGCCTTCACGGAAAAACTGCTGCAACGCGTTGCGGCGCTCAAGGTGGGCAGCGGAATGACCCCCGGCATGGACCTGGGCCCGCTGGCCACGGAAAAGCAGCTGCAGACCGTGCTCAAGTACGTCGAGATCGGCAAGCAGGAAGCGCGTTGGCTGTGCGGCGGCGAACGCCTGCAAGGGGAAGGCTTCGACAGTGGCTACTACGTGTCCCCGGCGGTCTTTACCGATGTGCGCAGCGATATGCGGATTGCCCAGGAGGAAATCTTCGGTCCCGTGCTGGCCATCATCGAGGCCGTCGATTTCAACGATGCGCTGGCCCAGGCCAACGACAGCGAATACGGCCTGTCGGCTGCCCTGGTGACCATGAACCCGCGTTACATGCACCACTTCACCAACGAGATCCAGTCGGGCACGGTCAAGATCAACCGCACCACCACCGGCAACCTGGTGAACGCCCCGTTTGGCGGCCTGAAAAACTCCAGCACCTCGACCTTCCGCGAGTCCGGCCGTGCCGGCCTGGAGTTCTTCACCCAGATCAAGACGGTCTACCGCGGCATCTGACGCGCCCGCTCCTTTTTCCCCTCCACCAGGACTCCATCATGAAAAGCGCACTGAAACTCGAACTGCAAGAAGCCCGGGCCATGGCCCATGCCGCACTGGCCAAGGCCCAGGCCATTGGCGTGCCCGAAACCGTCTGCATCACCGACGAAGGCGGCTTCCCGCTGGTGCTCGAACGCATGGACGGCGCACGCGTGACCGGGCCGCAGATTGCCTGGAACAAGGCCTTTACCGCTGCCGGCCACAAGCGTTCCACCCACCTGTTCAATACCGCGCCCAACGGCCCGGCGCTGCCCGGCAACGAGGCCTTCGGCATCCAGTGGAGCTTTGAGGGCAAGTTTGCCGTGTTCGTCGGTGGATTTCCGATTGTCGTCAACGGTGAAGTGATCGGCGGCGTCGGCCTGTCGGGCGGCAACGGCGAACAGGACACGGCCTGCGGGTTGGCCGCGCTGCAGGCGCTGCAGGATCTGCTGGGCGCCCAGGCCGCAGTCATGGTGCAGGCCGATATCAAGAAGTAAGCAAGAGCGGGCCATGCATGCATGGCGTCGGCGCCAGACCGCCCGTCCATCAGGAGAACCAGCGTGACCTATCAGATACTTTGGATGCAGACGCAGCAGGCGTTTGACGTCGCAGCCGACGAGTCCGTGCTGGACGCGGCGACCCGCCAGGGGGTCGATCTGCCGCATGAATGCACGTTCGGGGGATGCGGCACCTGCCGCATCAAGGTCGAGTCGGGAAGCTTTGCCTATGTCGATGGCGAGCTGCCGCTGTCGATGACCGAAGAGGAGCATGCCGAAGGCTATGCGCTGGCCTGCCAGGCCCGGCCCCAATCCGACCTGATGATCAGCGTCGCGCTCGGCCCCGAATGCTCGCCGCCGCAGACCCTCCCAGCCCGCGTGGCAGAGTTGGGGCTGCACACCCCCGACATCCATCACCTGGTGCTGGAGCTGCCCGACGGGCATGACGTGCGCTATGTGCCCGGCCAGTACCTGAACATTCTGCTGGCCGACGGCCAGGCGCGCAGCTTCTCCATGGCCAGTCCCGTCCAGGGCAACCGCGTGAGCCTGCAGATCCGCAGGATTGCGGGCGGCCAGTTCACCGACCGGATGCTGGCCGGCATGCGCGTCGGCGAGCTGCTGCAGGTGGAATTGCCGCACGGCAATTTCTACCACCATGCCAAGGACGATCAGCCCATGGTGCTGGCGGCGACCGGGACCGGTTTTGCGCCCATCAAGGCCATTCTGGAATCGCTGCTGGACAACGAGGATTGTCCGCCCATCCACTTCTACTGGGGCATGCGCAGCGAACGGGACCTGTACCTGCTCGATGAAATCCAGGCTTGGAGCAGCCGGCTCTATGAGTTCACCTTCGTTCCCGTGCTGTCGCGCCCCTCGGACAGCTGGGCCGGCCGGCGAGGCTATGTGCAGGATGCGATCGCCGAAGACTTCGATGACCTGTCCGAGCACTCGGTCTACCTTTGTGGATCTGCGCGCATGATCGAGGATGCGCGGGCCATGCTGGCGCTGTGCGGTGCGCCCATGGACAAGATCTACACGGACAGCTTCCTATTCCAGAATGCCGCTGCCGCCACCCTGGCAGAAGCCTGCTGAGGCCGCGCATGGACCTGCAAATTGCCGCACGATCGGCCCTGGTGTTTGGCGGCAGCAAGGGCATGGGCTATGCCGCAGCGCGCCAGCTGGCCCTGGAAGGCGTACAGGTGGTCATTGCCGCGCGCACCGAAAGCACGCTGCAAGGCGCCAGCGCGCATCTGTCGCAGGAATGCGGCCTGCAGGTGCGCCATGTGGTGGCCGACATCACCACCGAGGCAGGGCGCCTGGCCGCGCTGCACGCCTGTCCGGCGCCGGACATCCTGGTGACCAATGGCGACGGCTTCGCCCCGGGGGATTTCCACGACTGGGACAGCGCCGTGTGGCATCGGGCACTGGACATGATGATGGTCGGACCCATCGAGATGATCCGGCTGGTGGTCGACGGCATGCGTGCACGCCGCTATGGCCGCATCATCAACATCGTCTCGCGCAGCGTCAAGGCGCCCCATGCCGAATTGGGACTGTCCAACGGCGCGCGTTCCGGACTGGTGGGTTTCTGTGCCGGGCTGGCCCGCCAGACCATCCGGGACAACGTCACGATCAACAACGTTCTTCCCGGAGCGTTTGACACGGATGCACAGACGCGGCACCTGGAGAAGCTTGCCTTGGGCCAGGGGAAAACCATGGCGCAGATCCGCGAGTCCAAGCAGGCGCTCAATCCAGCGGGCCGTTTTGGCCGACCCGAAGAGGTCGGAGCGCTGATTGCCTACCTCTCGTCCAACCACGCGGGCTATGTGAATGGACAAAGCTGGCTGATCGATGGCGGCGAATATCCCGGCGTGTTCTAACGCGACGAAGCACTGCCGCCGGACCCCGGCGGGGCCAGCAGCGCATCGAACTGCGCATTGATCTTGGATTCGATCTTGTCCTTGAACATCGCCGCCAGGAAGCCCAATTCGGCCTGGAGTTCGAGCGCGCTGGCCGTCACGCGCAGCTGGCCGTCGACGCCGTTGCCGCTGAAGCGCAGCAGGTCTTCGGTGGCGCCGCTGGCGTATTCGCATTGCACGCCGAATTTCTCGGCAGCCTGGTCACCCCAGTGCTGGGCCTGTTCGCGGGCGGCGGCCAGGCCGAGCGTGTGGGTGCGGGAAATCTGGATATCAGGCAAGGGTTAGTCCGGGTGAAGTGGCAGGTAGGGCGGCGCGCAGCGATGGCTACACTCGATCTGTCGCATCCACTGATTTTAAGGAGCAACCTGCATGTCCGAACTGAACGCCGCCTTTGACGCCGCCGTGGCCCATTCCAAGAACCTGGACCAGCGCCCCGACAACGCGACGCTGCTGAGGATCTACGCCCTGTACAAGCAGGCCACGCAGGGCGACAACGAGGAGGCAAAACCCAGCTTCAGCGACATGGTGGCGCGCGCCAAGTGGGATGCCTGGGAAAAGCTCAAGGGCACCGAAAGCGACGCGGCGCGCGAGCAGTACATCGAGCTCATTGAATCCTTGAGCTGAGGGTCGCGGTGCCCGCGCGCGCGCCCGCGTCGCATGCCGCGGGCGGCGCATCCGCCATCAGCGCGCACAGCACCTGCAGTCGCGCGGGCTCGGGCTGCTGGGCCAGTTCCTCGACCGCGCGATGGAAGGCGGGCCAGGGTTCGGGCTGACCAGACTGCTGCGCAAACAGCGCGGCAAATGCCGGTACCCAGAGGTCATAGGCCGACAGCGCGCCAAAGGAGGCATTGTTGGCCTCGGCCACCCAGCGGTCCAGGCGCTGCAGCGACTGCGCGGTGGCCTCGGGGCGCGCGGCCAGCTCGGGCGTGGCCAGCCATTGCGCGCGCAGCGCCGCGTACTGCGCGCGAAAATCCTGCAGCAACGCGGCCTTGGCGCCCGGCACATCGGCCGGCGCCGCCGCATACAGCGCTTCAAGCGCCTGCCGGGTGCTGCGGGTGAGCGCGCGAAACTGCGCGCGCCGGCGCTGCGCCGCCTGCCACGCCGGCGCTGCTGCCGCGGCGGCCGCGGTCGGCGACTGGCGCAGCCAGGCCTGGGTGCCCAGCTGCTCCACGGCCGTGGCATAGGACTCGTTGAACGCCATGTCGCCGGGCAGATAGACGCGCTGGTGCGACAGCTCGTGGAACAGCAATCCCACGAGTTCGCCCTCGGGCCAGCGCACGAAGGTATCGAGCAGCGGGTCGCCGCCCAGCCAGTTGAAGTAGCCCAGCGTCGAGTACGCGGGCACCGGGTAGACATGCACATCCAGGCCCTGCGCCGCCAGCAGCGCACCCTGGGCCTTGGCATCGGCCAGCGCGAAATAGCCGCGGTAGCCCACGCAGCCGGCCACGGGAAAGCACCACTGGTGCAGCTCCAGCGCAGCGGGCGGCGCGGCCGTGACGTTCCAGACCGCGGCCGGGCGCTTGAGCGCGGCGTAGCGCCGGTAGCTGGCGTTGTCGGGCAGCGCCAGCGCCTGGCTGGCGAAGTCGCGCGCCTGCCGCGCCAGCAGCAACTGGCTGCGCAGCGCGGGCGCGAGGTCCGGCTGCTCGAGCCAGTCGGCCACCGGCCGCGCTGCATGCAGCATCTGCAACTGGCCGCGCGCGCCCTGCCAGTAGTAACCGATATCGGGCAGCGCGCAGCCGCCCAGCAGGGCGCAAAGCACGGCCCCGGCCAGGGCTCTGGCGCCGCGGCGCACCCGCTGTGGTCCGGCCCTGACTACACTCATGGCTTCATTCACGCTGTTTCCTCCGATCCGATGGACTTCTTCACGCTGGCGATCATTGTCACCATTGCCGTTTATGTGCTCAAGCGCCAGGACCAGCGCCGGCGCACGCGCCTGCTGGCCGAACACCTGGGGCGCCAGCAGATCGAGAAGCTCATGGGCAGCCTGATCGAAGGCTATCTGCGCGCGCTCGGCGAGAGCGATCTGCAGCGCCGCACGCAGATCTGGATTTTGCTCGAAGGCACGGAAAAAAGCCTGGCCGAGCAGTTCCAGCGCTTTGCCGAGGACTTCGCACGCGTCGACGCCGAACAGGCGCGCGTGAGCACGCTGCCGCTGGCGCTGCCCTATGTCGAGCGCATCTATCCCCAGGGCAGCTTCGACATGCGCGAGATGGTGAAGATCCATGCGCGTGGCATTGCCGCGGCGCAGGTGTTTGCGGCCGAGGGCGATGAAGAGCGCCGCCGCCGCGCCTTCATGCTCACCGCCGAGATCTTCCTGATGCAGCACAGCTGCCACTGGTTCTGCAAGTCGCTCACCGTGGCATCGGTCCGGCTGCTGGCGCGCCACCAGACCAGCTACGAACAGGTGCAGGCCGCGGTGTCTCCGGCCACGCGCGAGGCTTATCTGCGGCTGATCGGCAAACGCTGAAACAACCGATCGGTGCCAGACAGCACCGATCTTCAAATCAGGTTTGACGCTATTGTCGGTGTGTCTCAGATAGCCAAGAATTGGCATCGACATGAAACACCTGATCCAGACCCTCGAGGGCCGGCTGGCCCCGCTACCGGTCGCGGTGGCCGTCGAACTGCCCTCGGGCGAGCGCTTCGGCCGGACCCCGACCGAGGTGATGCTGCGCTTTCGCTCGCTCGCGCCGCTCGCGGCGCTGGCCGCGGGCCATATCGGCACGCTGGGCGCGGCGGTGGTCGAAGGCCAGGTGGAGCTCGAAGGGCGGGTGCGCGACATCATGCGCGCGGCCTCGGCGCTGCTGCAGTCCGATCCGGTGCGCGGCACCTCCAGCTGGTGGTCGCAGATCATGGCGCGCACGCGCTCGATGGCGCTGCACACGCTGGCGCGCGACGCGCAGCAGATCGAGTTCCACTACGACCTGTCCGATGATTTCTACGCGCTCTGGCTGGACCCGCGGCGCGTCTATTCCTGCGCCTACTACCGCGCCCCCGACATGGACCTGGCCCAGGCCCAGGAGGCCAAGCTCGACCATATCTGCCGCAAGCTGCGGCTGCGCCCGGGCGAGCGCTTTCTCGACATCGGCGCGGGCTGGGGCGCCTTGCTGCTCTGGGCGGCCGAACACTACGGCGTGCAGGCCCGGGGCATCACGCTGTCGCGCAACCAGCATGCGTATGTGACGCAGCGGATCGCGGCGCGCGGCCTGGGCCGGCAGGTGCGCATCGACCTGTGCGACTACCGCCAGCTGCCGCACGATGCGGCCTTCGACAAGATTGCCTCGGTCGGCATGTTCGAACATGTGGGCCAGGCACAGATGCCGGCCTACGCTGCCACGGTGCACCGCCTGCTGCGCCCCGGCGGGCTGGCGCTGATCCACGGCATCACCGCCGGCGGCGTGGACAATGACCGGGTCGGCGCGGGCATGGGCGAGTTCATCGGCCGCTATATCTTTCCCGGCGGCGAGCTGATGCATGTGAGCCGGGTGCTGCTGGCGCTGGCGCAGGGCGGGCTTGAAATGGTCGACACGGAGAACCTGCGGCCGCATTACGCACGCACGCTCTGGGCCTGGTCCGACGCGTTGGAGGCGCAGCTGCCCGAGGCGCAGCGTATCCTCGAGGAACAGACCGATGGAGAACGCGGCGCCCGCGCGCTGCGTGCCTACCGGCTGTACCTGGCCGGCTGCGCCATGGGCTTCGAGCGCGGCTGGGTCGCGCTGTACCAGATGCTCGTGGCCCGCCCTGATGGCCGGATGGGCAGCAGCGCACTGCCCGGCGCCCGGTCGGAGTACCCTTTCAACCGCGAATATATGTACAGCGAAGGAATTGCATGCCCTACAAATTCAAGTCCCGTGCCACCGCCGATCTGATCATGCTGGACGCCAGCGCGCGCCAGCTGCTGGGCCTCGTCGGCAAGGATGCCGACGGCCCCGGCATCATCACCGTCGAGCAGATCCCCGGCGCCCTGGCGGCGCTCGAGCAGGCCGTGCAGCGCGAGGAAGCGCAGCGCGCGGCCAGCCGCGACGTCCAGGACGATGCCGATGACACGCAGGACGATGAAGACGAAGTGCAATCGGGCCCGCGCGATGCGGTGAGCCTGCGCCAGCGCACGGCGCCGTTTGTGGACATGCTCAAGCGCAGTGCGGCGGAGGGTAAAGACGTGACGTGGTGAGGGTGCGGCGCTGTACTTGTGAGCCGGCCGTCCATCCTTCGACAGGCTCAGGACGAACGGATAACACCCAACACCGTTCGCCCTGAGCCCGCCTGGGCGGCCCCGTCGAAGGGTGAAGGGCCTGTCCTCAAGAACAAGCCTGATTGTTCCAAAGGACGGAGCAGTCTCTCTCCGTTACTGAAAGCAGACCCGACATTCCAGGCAAAAAAAAGCCAGCCCCGAAGGCTGGCTTTTTCATGCGCCAACGGGATCAGTCCGCGTAGGCACCGGCGGCCTTGATGACCTTGGCCCAGGTGTCGATCTCCGACTGCACGAACTTCTTGTGGCCGGCAGGCGTGACGCGGTCGTCGGAAGCGATCACCGCACCGAGCTGCTCTTCCTTCTTGATGAAGTCGGCTTCCTTGAGCGCCAGGCGCATCGCATCGTTGATCTTCTTGGTCACGGCGGCGGGCGTGCCCTTGGGCGCGTACAGGCCGTGCCACACGGTGACCTGGAAGTTCTTCAGGCCGCTTTCGTCCAGCGTGGGCAGGTCCTTGAGCGCGGGTGTGGTCAGGCGCTTGGGCGTGGTCACGCCATAGGCCTTGACCTTCTTCGACTCGATCTGCGCCGTGGTGTTGGTGGTCTGGTCGCACAGCAGGTCGACCTGGTTGCCCATCAGGTCGGCAATCGCGGGGGCCGCGCCCTTGTAGGGCACGGGGGTCATTTCGGTCTTCAGCGTCGACTGCAGCATCAGGCCGCAGAGGTGGGACGCCGAGCCGACACCGGCGTTGGCCAGATTGACCTTGCCCTGGTTCTTGCCGATCCAGCTGATCAGCTCCTTGTAGTTGTCGGCGGGCAGCGTGGGCTTGCCGATCAGCGTCATGGGCACATCGTTGATGATGCCCAGGTATTCGAAGTCGTTGATCACGTTGAACGACAGCTTGCGGTACAGCGTGGGCACGGTGGCCATGCCGATGTGGTTGAGCAGCAGCGTGTAGCCGTCAGGCGTGGCGCGCGCCACCTTGGCAATGCCGATCGCGCTGCCGGCGCCGGCCGAGTTGTCGATCACGATCGTGGCGTTGTTCAAATGCTTGCGCATCGATTCGGCCAGATCGCGGGCCACGCGGTCGGTCGGGCCGCCGGCGGTGAAGGGCACCACGATGGTGATGCTCTTGCCCGCGGCGGGGAAGTCCTGGGCTTGAACTCCGGTGGCTGCCACGGCGGCCAAGGCGATAGTCGCCAGCTTGAACAACTTCTGCATAAATAGGCTCCTTAGAGGATGCTCATGATAAGAAGCTTTGTGTGAAGCGCTTGTGTAGAAAAATAAGTGTTTTCCCTGCAAATCGCCCAGAACGCGCGTTATTGCGGCGCAAAAGCCGTCAGCGGTAGCTGCGCGCGTCTTCGATGACCACGCCGTCGTTGGGCAGCGCGCCCGGCGCCAGTGGCCGCACCTCGCAGCGCAGCTTGGTGAGCTCGCGCACGCAGTCTTCGATCCGGCGCAGCAGGGCGGCGTCGGAGCCGGGCGTTTCCACCAGCAGCTCCATCGTGTCGTTGGCCATCTCGCCGCGCACCACGAGGCGCGCGCGCAGTACTTCATCGAAGCGCTGCACGACCTGGTCGACCTGCGACGGGTGCACGAACATGCCGCGCACCTTGGTCGTCTGGTCGGCGCGGCCCATCCAGCCGCGGATGCGGGTGTTGGTGCGGCCCGTGGGGCAGGCGCCGGGCAGCACCGCCGACAGGTCGCCAGTGCCAAAGCGCACCAGCGGATAACCGGGGTTGAGCGTGGTCACGACCAGCTCGCCGACCTCGCCCTCGGGCACCGGGTCGTTGGTGCCGGGGCGCACGATCTCGACGATCACGTTCTCGTCGACCACCAGGCCTTCGCGCGCCGGGGTCTCATAGGCAATCAGTCCGAGGTCGGCAGTCGCATAACACTGGTAGCCGTCGACGCCGCGCTCGGCCAGCCAGTCGCGCAGCGACGGCGGAAAGGCCTCGCCCGAGACCAGCGCCTTGCGCAGGCTCGGCAGGCTCTGGCTCTGGCTCTGCGCCTTCTCGATCAGGATGCGCAGAAAGCTGGGCGTGCCGATGTAGCCCGCCGGGCGCAGCTCGGCAATGGCCTGCACCTGCTGCTCGGTCTGGCCCGTGCCCGCCGCGAACACCGTGCAGCCCAGCGCCTGGGCGCCGGTTTCCATCATCGCGCCCGCGGGCACGAAGTGGTAGCTGAAGCTGTTGTGCACCAGCTCGCCGGCGCGAAAGCCCGCGGCGTGGATGGCGCGCGCCATGCGCCAGTAATCGCGCCCGCAGCCTTCGGGCTCGTAGATGCCGCCGGGGCTGGAAAACACGCGCGGCATCTGCGCGCCAAACGCCAGCGCGCTGAAGCCGCCAAACGGGTTGTCGGCGCGCTGCGCGTTCTGGCGCGCGAGCAGCTGCGACTTGCGCGTCACGGGCAGCCTTGCCAGCGCGGCGCGCGAGGTCACTGCCGCGGCGTCGATGCCCTGCAGGATCTCGGCGAATGC
>JBEVDH010000022.1:0-7487 GCA_040514115.1 Comamonas sp.
GTGGTCCCATATCCACAAAGCCGCCGAGATCGCGCTGCCCGAGCTTTCCAGGAGCTGATCCACCCCCCTCAACGTAAAAAAGCCCCTGCGGCGCGAACCGGCAGGGGCTGGGGCAGGGCGCAAGTCTGGCTTATCGCTTGGCGCCTTCGCGCTCCAGCGCTTCCTGCATCGCCTTGAGTGCGTCGTTGTCACTGCCCGGCGCATCGGCGGCGGGTGCATCCGCCGCCACGGGCGGCGTATCGGCCTGCGGCATGCCCAGGCTGGGGTCGTCGAAATCCATTGCGGGCGGCATGGTCGCTTCCATTTCCAGGCGCACCTTGTCGAGGTCGTATACGACCTTTTCGTCGAGGCCGCTAGAGACAATGCCCGGGAAGATGATGATCAACGCGACCATGACCAGCTGGATGATCAGGAAGGGAATGGCGCCCGCGTAGATCTGCATGGTTGTCACGGGTTCGACCATCTTTTTCGTGACCTTGTCGACATAGGCTTTGGTCGGCGCGACGCTGCGCAGGAAGAACAGCGCAAAGCCGAACGGCGGGTGCATGAAAGAGGTCTGCATGTTGACCGCGAGCAGCACGCCGAACCACACCAGGTCGATGCCCAGCTTGTCGGCCACGGGCGCGAGCAGCGGCACGATGATGAACGACAGTTCGAAGAAGTCCAGGAAGAAGGCCAGGAAGAAGACCATCACGTTGACGACGATCAGGAAACCCAGCTGGCCGCCAGGCAGGCCGGCCAGGAGATGTTCCACCCACAGCGGGCCGTCCACGCCCTGGAAGGTCAGGCCGAACATGGTCGCGCCGATCAGGATGAACAGCACGAAGCACGACAGCTTGGTGGTCGACATCAGCGCCTGGCGCAGCAGAGGAAGGTTGAGGCGCCCGCGCAGCATGGCCATCACCATGGCGCCCAGCGCGCCCATGGCGCCGCCTTCGGTGGGCGTGGCCACACCCAGGAAGATGGTGCCCAGCACCAGGAAGATCAGCAGCAGCGGCGGGATCAGCACGAAGGTCACGCGTTCTGCGACCTTGGACAGAAGTCCCAGCCGAGTGATGCGATTGAACGATGCGGCGACGAACGCCAGCGTCACGCCAAAGCACATCGCGACGACGATGGTTTCGTCCAGTGCCACCTTTTCCACGGCCTCGCCGGTCCACCAGGTGTGCAGCTCGACCATATGCTTGCCGACGAAGATCGACGCGCCCACGCACAGCGCCGTGAGCACCAGCAGCGAAGGCATGCCCGACTTGCCGTCGGCTTCGCGCAGCGTGCGCGCTTCGGGTGGCAGGGCAGGCACCATGTGCGGCTTGAAGATCGCCAGCCCGATGATGAACAGCGCGTAGAAGCCCGTCAGCATCAGACCGGGAATGAACGCGCCCTTGTACATGTCGCCGACGCTGCGGCCCAGCTGGTCGGCCAGGATGATCAGTACCAACGAGGGTGGAATGATCTGCGCCAGCGTTCCCGACGCAGCGATCACGCCCGAGGCAATGCGCCGATCGTAGCCGTAGCGCATCATGATGGGCAGCGAGATCAGGCCCATGGAGATCACCGAAGCCGCGACGACGCCCGTGGTCGCGGCGAGCAGCGCGCCGACGAAGATCACTGCGAGGGCCACCCCGCCGCGCACCGGGCCGAACAGCTGGCCCACGGTGTCGAGCAGGTCCTCGGCCATGCCGCTGCGCTCCAATATCAGCCCCATGAGCGTGAAGAACGGGATCGCGAGCAGGGTGTCGTTCTGCATGATGCCGTAGATGCGCAGCGGCAGGGCCTGCAGCAGCGCTTCGGGCAGCACGCCCAGTTCCACGCCGACGAAGGCGAAGAACATTCCGCAGGCGCCAAGGCTGAACGCCACTGGAAAGCCCAGCAGCAGAAAACAGATCAGGCCCGCGAACATGATCGGGGCCAGGTTATGGGTCAGGAATTCCATTGCTTATGTCTCCTGCGCTCAAGCGTCCAAGGTGCTCTTCTTGCCTTGGCCCTTGGAGGCTTCAGCCAGGTTGCGGAGGGCTTCCGCGAGGTCTTCTTCGGCGGTCTTTTCCACTTTCTTGGCGGTCGGATCGTCGATCAGGCCTTGCAGGAAAGCGATGCGCTTGATCAGCTCGGACCAGCCCTGCAGCAGCAGCAGGCCAAAGCCCAGCGGCATCATCAGATAGACCGGCCAGCGGATCAGGCCGCCTGCATTGCTCGACATTTCCCCGGTCTGGAAGGCTTGCCAGAAGAAGGGAATGCCCAGCCACAGCACCGCCAGGCTCATGGGCGTCAGAAAGCAGGCAAACCCGAAGATGTCGATCCAGATCTGCTTGCGTTTTGACAGGCGGCTGGCGATCACGTCAACCTTCACATGCTCGCCCTGCAGCAGCGTATAGCCCGCGGCGAGCAGAAAGGACGCAGCGAACAGATACCACTGCACTTCGAGAAAGGCGTTGGAGCTGGTGTTGAACACCTTGCGCACCACCGCGTTGACGCCGCTGATGACGGTGGAGGCCAGGATGAGCCAGATGACGTATTTGCCGACCTGGGTGTTAAGCCAGTCGACCCCTCGCGAAAACCTGAGTAAAGCCTGCATGGTGTCTCCAATCAAAAGGCCGCTTGTCATGCCGCGCCGGCCGCGGATAGCAGGCTTGCGGTAATTTTTTGCAAGGACCGATTCTAAGGAGCTAATGCCCTTAAAAGCTACCTGGGCAGATAGGACTTTCACTATGTTTTGCTTGGCTATATTGCTATTGTTTTCATAGCAATAGGGGTTTACCTTGAGTTCAGTGGATTGTCGTTTTTTGGAAGCTTTTCCAGCATTCTTCAGTCGATTCCGTAGTGGTTGCGCAGCGCCTCGCTGAACGCCGCGCTGGCGCTGAGCGTGAGGCTCAGGGTGATGCGCCGGCCGGGGGGCGCGGCGAGCTGCAGGCGCCCGCTGGCGCCATCGAAAGCGACGGCCAGCGGCCGGCCCTCGTCTTCCTGCGCCTGCAGGTCGAAGTCCCAGTCGCCGCCTTCCTCGATGGGCCCGCGCCGGCCCGCAAACGTGCGGCCGGCCCAGCGCAGCAGCTGCTCGACTTCTGCGGTCAATGCAGGCAGGCGCTCGGCCGTGACGCTGGCCAGCGCATCCCAGCTGGCCGTGCCCTCGTCGTCCTCGCTGTAGTCGAAATCCAGATAGTCCAGTGGCATGGCAGCTCCGCGCAAAAGCCGCCATTGTGGCCCGGGCGCGCGCTACATGGCCTTGAAGCGATGCGCGTAAAGGCGGCTCACGGCCAGCGCCTCGGGGCGGCCGCGCAATTGCAGCCGCAGGCGCCCGGCCTCGTCACGCAGCGCGGCGGCAATGGCCGTAGCGCGCACCAGCGTGCCGCGGTGGATCTGCCAGAACTGCAGGGGGTCGAGCTGGGCCATCAGTTCCTTGAGCGGCGTACGAATCAGGTATTCGCGCTCCACGGTGAGCACGCGCACGTACTTGTCGGCAGCTTCGAAGTACAGCACGCTGTCGACCGGCACCAGATGGATCTGCGTGCCGACGCCAGCCTGGATCACGGTCAGCGGCGCAGCGCCGACCACAGGCACGCCGGGCAGCAACCCGCGCAGTTGCACCATGACGCCTTCGAGATCCCGCGGGCTGGCAACCGCGCCAGCGCGTGCTGCCAACAGGCGCTGCAGCCGGTCCACAGTCTGCTGCAGCCGCAGCGGCTGCAACGGCTTGAGCAGATAGTCCACGGCCTGCGCCTCGAAAGCCTGGACTGCGTATTGGTCATAGGCGGTGACCAGCACCAGCGCCGGAAAGGGCGCTTCATCGTCGGGCCAGGCATCGGCCAGCTCGGCCGCGGCTTCGAGTCCGCTCAGGCCCGGCATGCGGATATCGAAGAACAGCACATCGGGGCGCAGCGCCAGTGCCGCGCGCACCGCGCCCGGGCCGTCCCCTACGCTGGCGACTATCTCCAGTGCCGGCCAGGCGCGCGCCAGCGCCTGCTCCAGCGCCTGACGCAGCAGCGGCTCGTCTTCGGCAATCAGTGCGCGTGCCGGGGCGTTCATCGCGGGCCCTGTGCCAGCGGAAGGCGCACGCGGGCGAGGGTGCCACCTTCGGTGCGTGCCTCCAGCGCGAGTGCGCCCTGGTTGCCGTAGAGCGTCAGCAGGCGCTCACGCACCTGGCCCAGGCCGAAATGCCGTGAATTTTGCGGCCCGGCCGGCGCCGCGCCCAGGCCGGCGCCATCATCGATGACTTCCAGCACCAGCTGCCGGCCATCGTGCGAAGTGCCTGCCCGCACCGCGATGGCACCGCCGGCGATCTGCGGCTCGAGCCCGTGGCGGATGGCGTTTTCGACCAGCGGTTGAAGCAGGAGCGCCGGCACCGCGACACTGGCCAGTTCCCCGGGCAGCTCCAGCCGGTAGCGCAGGCGCGGGCCCATGCGCACGGCCATGAGTTCGAGGTAGTCACGCAGGCGTGCGAACTCCACTTCCAGCGGATGCTGCGGCATGCGGGCGCCGTCCAGCGTAGCGCGCAGATACGCGACGAAATGGTCCAGCATGGTTTCGGCGCGTGTGCTGTCGCTGCCGATCAGCACGCGCAGGTTGGCCAGGGTGTTGAACACCATGTGGGGCTCGAGCTGGGCTTCGAGCAGCTTGAGCCGGGCTTCGGCCACATCGCGCTGGCCCTGCACCACGGCACGCTGCAGCTCGCGCGCTTTGCCGCGGTGATAGAGCACCAGGCACATGGCGATGCTGATGGCCGCCGTGAGCGCCAGCGTGGTCAGACCGGCGGAACTGGTCAGCAGCTGGGCCGGCGAGAGCGGCGCTTCGCCGCCGCGGTAACGGTGGCCGATCACGCCTCCCAGTCCCGCTCCGGCCGCGATGCCAGCGCAGACCAGCGCGGGTCCGCGCCAGCCCGCGGGCCAGGCAATGGTCTGGTGGCGCGTCAGCAGCAGACGTCCCAGGTCTATGACCAGCCAGCTGCTCATGCCCGCAGACAGCGCGTAGACCAGTTGCACATCCCACGCGCCCCGGCCCAGCGCCTGCAGGGTCAGCGCAACCAGGCAGCACAGCACCGCCGTCCACAGGCCGTGCAGGGCAAAGGTTCGCGCATTGAAGTGGGGCCGCATGGTCGTGCGCATTGTCGCGTATTGCCATTCACTCCTGGCCGCGTTGCAGCAGCCGGCGCTCACGCGTCAGCATGCGTTCATGGATGGCATTGCCGGGCAGGTTCAGCCAGACGGCCGCGCCATGCAGCAGCAAGCCCAGCCCCCAGCCCAGCGCCGGGTAGATGGCCCAGTGCCGGCCCTGCTGTACCGACAGCGCGGCCAGCAGCAGGTTGACCAGCACATAGGCCGTGGCGTGTACGGCCCAGCCCAGCTTCATGCCTGCACGGCGACGCGCAAGCCGTTCGAGAGCCTGGTCGTTCAGAGGAGGGTGAGTGGCCATGGCAAGGATCCTTTCATTGACAGTGATGGCCCGACTGTGCGCGCCGGCACGCGTTCACGCCAACGCCCTGCGACGGGCTGCACGGCAGCAGCGCGAAACGCCGGCGCTGCGGCGCAGGCCGTCGGGGTAGCGGGGAGAAACCCGGGCAGAGCGGAAATGTCTCGTATGAGGCGACATAATTACCGGCTTCAATCGCCAAACAGGACATCTCCGTGGATATCGTATTGCTGGTCAAGGCCGCCATCATGGGCGTGGTCGAAGGGCTGACCGAATTCCTGCCCATCTCATCGACGGGCCATCTGATCCTTGCCGGGGCCCTGCTGGGATTCGAAGGCGAAAAGGCCAAGGTGTTCGACATCGCCATCCAGACCGGCGCGATCTTCGCGGTGATCCTTGTCTACTGGCAGAAGATCCACAGCACCGTGGTCGAGCTGCCAACCAGCGCGCATGCGCGCCGCTTCGCGCTCAATGTGATCATCGGTTTCCTGCCGGCCGTGGTGCTGGCGCTGCTCTTCGGGCGGCTGATCCAGGCCCATCTGTTCACGCCGATCGTGGTGGCAACGACCTTCATCCTCGGCGGCTTCGTGATTCTCTGGGCCGAAAAGCGCCCGAACGCCATCGTGCGCGTGCATTCCGTCGATGACATGACGCCGATGGACGCGCTCAAGGTCGGCCTGGCGCAGTGCCTGGCCATGGTGCCGGGCACGAGCCGCAGCGGCGCGACCATCATCGGCGGCATGCTGCTGGGCCTGTCGCGCAAGGCGGCCACCGACTTCTCGTTCTTCCTGGCCATGCCCACGCTGATAGGCGCGGGCGTCTACAGCCTCTACAAGCAGCGCCATCTGCTGACCACTGCCGACATTCCGATGTTTGCCGTCGGCCTGCTGTTCTCGTTCATCAGTGCCTGGTTCTGCGTGCGCTGGCTGCTGCGCTACATCTCGAGCAACAGCTTCGTGCCGTTTGCCTGGTACCGCATCGCGTTCGGCATCATCGTGCTGGTCACGGCCTGGACCGGAGTGATCGCCTGGCACGGCGAATGAGGGCGGGCGATTTCGATCGCCTGGCGCTGAACGCCACGGCCGATGTCGTGGCGTTCGCGCGCTTCGTCGCGCAAACGGAGTTTCTGTTGGACGGCGCCAGCGACGCGGATGCGCTGGCCCGGTATCGGGCCGCCTGGTTCGACGCCGAAATCCTCAATGCGCTGGCGCTCGAGCGCTGGGACGGGGAAGGCCGGCCCGCGGATTGGGGCGCCGTGTGGCGCGCCGACTTCGCGCGCGATGCGGCGCAGACGGTCGCGGCGCTGCAGGCCGTGGTCGCGCTTCACTTCAACCCCGCGAAGTAGCGCCCGGGCGGCTGGCCCAGCGCTTTCTTGAACATCGTGATGAACGCCGTCACGGAGTCGTAGCCCAGGTTTCCGCCCACCTGCTGGACGCTCGCGCCCTCGGACAGCTGGCGCAGCGCAATGAGGATGTGCAGTTGCTGGCGCCAGCGGCCGAACGTCAGCCCGGTTTCCTGCGCCACCAGCCGCGCCAGCGAGCGCTCGCTCATCGCCAGGCGCTCGCCCCATTGCGCCAGCGAAGTGCGGTCCGACGGGTCCTTGGTCAGCGCCTGCGCCATGCGCCTTATCTTGGGGTGGTCGGAACCCGGCAGGTACAGCTGCTCCACGGGCGCCTTCACCAGCAGTTCCAGCAGCAAGGCCACGACCTGCGTGCTGGCTTCCTCCGTATCCTCGGCCGCAAGATGAAGAATCAGCTCGCGCAGCAGCGCGCTGATGGCCAGCGTGCAGCATTGCTCGGGCATGCGCGCCGCGGCCGGCTCGATGAACAGAAAGCAGATGCGCGCATTGTCGGTGGCGCGGTTGCTGTGCGGCATGCCGCCGGGAATCCAGACGCCGTGCTGGGGTGGCACGATCCACATCCCCTGGGGCACTTCGCAGGTCACGCTGCCGTGCAAGGCCAGCACCAGCTGGCCCTTGCGATGGCGGTGAATCGGCTGCTCGGCGTCGTTCTGCGAGATTTCCACATGCAGGCCCACGGCCGGCCGCGTGTCGACATCGGCGTCATAGCTGCACAGCAGGCGCGAGAGGG
>JBEVDH010000082.1:0-6986 GCA_040514115.1 Comamonas sp.
TTCGTGATGATATCGAGCATCTGGTGGGTCTACTTCGACAGTTTTCACCTGCTGTCGGAACAGAAGCTCACGACCGGCCATTCGATCCTGTACTCGCACTTGTTCGTCTTCATCGGCCTGTCGATTCTGGCCACCCTGATCGGGCACGCGATCCTGGGCGACATGGCACTGTCCGATTTCAGGGTGCTGTCGGTGATCGGCGCGGTCTGCTTTTTCATTGGCAAGCAGTACGCCTATTTTATGGAGCGTCCCGAGCTGCGGGTCCACCTGGTCGTCAACACCCTGATCGTTTTCGTGTTGACCGGGTTTGCCCTGCTCTTGCCCAGAACCGATTACATCCTGCTTGGCCTGACCGCTACCATGATTTGCTATGCTTTCCTCAGTTTCAGGTACCAGAACGTCCCGCCTGCGCGTCACGGCCAGCGGCGCAACAGGTCGATCGCGGACGACAAGCCATGAGCGACGCAATGAGTTGAGCCAGGCTGCAATCAGGATCGCACGGCTTCCTGCACGCCCTTGTCGAGCGCCGGGTCTCGCGCCGGGTGCTCGACGGAATCCCGGAAATAGACCGGACACGAGACCTTCCATGACGCAAAAAAAACGCCAACCTGTGAAGGTTGGCGTTTTTTGAACGATGTTCTTGGTGGCCTGGGACGGAATCGAACCGCCGACACAAGGATTTTCAATCCTCTGCTCTACCGACTGAGCTACCGGGCCGCTGAAGCTCAAATTATAGGGGCGTTTTTTGACCCGAATTTGAAATTCGCGATTTTTTTCAAAAATTTCTCAACCGCGCTTGTTCCGGCCCAGATCGACGCCCAGCTGGCGCAGCTTGCGGTACAGGTGGGTGCGCTCAAGACCCGTCTTTTCGGCGACGCGGGTCATCGAGCCGCCCTCGCGTGCGAGGTGGAATTCAAAGTAGGCTTTCTCGAAGCCGTCGCGGGCCTCGCGCAGCGGGCGGTCCAGATCGAAGCCCTGGTGCTGCTCGGGACCGGCCTCGGTGGCCACGCGCACTGCCGCGGACATCGGATGGTGGTGCACAGACTCCACCACCGCCGCGGCACTGCCGACGTCGGCCGCGGCATGCCCGGGCGCCGCAGCCGCCTGCGCGGTGCTGCGCGCCAGGCCCTGCTCCACGGCCTTGAGCAGCTTTTGCAGCGTGATCGGTTTTTCAAGAAAGGAAAACGCGCCGATGCGCGTGGATTCCACGGCGGTGTCGATGGTGGCGTGGCCGCTCATCATGATCACCGGCATGGTCAGCTGCCCTGCCGCGGCCCACTCCTTGAGCAGTGACACGCCATCCGTATCGGGCATCCAGATATCCAGCAAGACCAGGTCATAGCTGCCGGACAGGCGCGCCAAACGGGCCTGGGTCGCGTTCTCGGCCAGATCGACGCTATGCCCCTCGTCATTGAGGATTTCCGACAACAAATCCCGAATGCCCAATTCGTCGTCGACGACCAGTATGTTTGCCATGTGTATTGAAACGCCTATGTACTGCGCTGAGCGGCGTCCTCTGCGAGGACCTTGGTTACAGGGGCAAATGATAGCGACACTTGTGCTCCCCGCACTATCCCGTTTTCCACCCGGTTGCTCAAGTTGATGCGGGCCGAATGCTCATCTGCTATTTTCTTGACCACGGCAAGTCCCAGACCGGTGCCGCGTGTCTTCGTTGTGACATAGGGCTCGAAGGCCCGTTGCAGGATATTGGCGGGAAATCCTGTCCCCCGATCGCTGATGCTCAACTGTACGCGTCCGGTGACTTCGTTCCATTGGGTTGCCAGTTCCACCGCTTCGGGCGCGCCGCCGGTTTCGGCCGCGGCCTGCTTGGTGGCATCCTGGGCATTTTGCAACAGGTTATGTACGATCTGTCGGATTTGCTGCGCATCTCCCGCAATCCAGGGGCAGTTGGGGTCGAGATGGACCTTGATTCGCACGGCTGCATTTTCCTCGCCATACAAATGCAGCACATCGGCCAGCAGGCCGTTGAGGTCCAGCGGCAGCAGCTCGGCGGCGGGCAGGCGCGCGTAATCGCGGAACTCGTCCACGAGATGCTTCATGGCGCTGACCTGATCGACAATCGTCTTGACCGACTTGCCCAGCAGGGCCTGGTCGGTAGGCGCGAGCTTGTCCATCAGCTTCATGGCCAGGCGCTCGGCCGACAGCTGGATCGGCGTCAGCGGATTCTTGATTTCATGGGCTACGCGCCGCGCCACCTCGCCCCAGGCCTGCGCGCGCTGGGCCGAGACGATCTCGGAAATATCGTCAAACACCAGCAGGCGCTGGGTGTCGGGCAGCTCCGCGCCGCGCACCACCAGGCTGGTGCTGTCATGCACCACGCCGCCTCCGCCACCGCCCGCACCCGCGCCGTGGAGCTCATGCACCTTCTGCCAGCGGTCGCGTCCCGCCGCCGCGCCGCGCTCGCCCAGGAACTGCGCGAACTGCTCGCGCACCACCTGCGCGAACTCGGCCAGGCCCGGCACTTCCTGCAGCAGGCGCCCCTGGTAGGCCGCCATGGGCACGCGCAGGATGCGCGTGGCGCCGGGGTTGCTCGACACCACATGGCCGGCTTCATCGAGCACGATCACGCCCGATGTCAGGTTGTCGAGAATGGTCTGCAGGTTCGAGCGCGCCGCATCGACATCGGCCATGCTCTGGCCCACGGCGGCATGCGCCTCGGCGAGCTGGCGCGTCATCAGCGCAAACGCGCGCGTCAGCCCGCTGAGCTCGTCGGCGCTGGGCAGCGAGGCCTTCGGTCCCAGATCGCCGTCCGCCACCTCGCGCACGCCCTGGGCCAGCAGCAGCAGCGGGCGCGCGAGCTGGTTGCCCAGCACCACGGCCAGCAAGATGGCGCCAAACACCGCGAGAAACAGGCTCAGCGTGAGCGTACCGATGTACATGCGCTGCAGGCCTTCACGCGCCAGCGCGCGCTCCTGGTATTCGCGGTGGGCTTCCTGCACCGCCATGGCATTGGTGAGCAGCGCCACCGGCAGCTTCAGCGTGGCCTGCACATAGCGCGCCTCGGCCAGCAGGCCGACGGCGGGATTGGGCACCAGCGCCAGCGTGCGCACGCGCACCGCGTCCAGCATGCGCGCCAGCGCCTCGGGGTCGTTCACGGTCGACACGTCATCGAGACCCTCGATGCGCGCCGAGGCCGGCTGCTCGCGCAGCGCGCGCATCTGCTGCGCGCTGGGCCGCTCGGGCAGCAGCAGGTCGAACTTCGACGGCCCGACGCTGGCCAGCACCTTGCCCGCGGCGCTCCACAGCACCACATCGACGGCGCCGAGCTGCTCGCGGATGCGCTCGAGCTCGAAACCGGCGGCTGCATTCGGCACCTGGGACAGCGACTCGCTGGCCGTGCGCGTGTTGTGCGCCATGTCGTTGGCCACGGTGTCGAGCGTGACGCTCGCCAGGCTCACGCCTGCCGACAGCGCGCCCTCGACCTTGACATCAAACCAGCTCTCGATGGAGCGCGAGACAAACTGATACGACACGACATAAATCAGCAGGCCGGGCACGACCCCGACCAGCGCGAAGATACCCGCGAGCTTGAGCAGCAGACGGCTGCCGAAACGCCCGCGCCGCAGGCGCAGCGCCAGCCGCACCCCGCCCCACAGCAGCATGCCCAGCAGCACCGCCGCCACCAGCACGTTCATCGTGAACAGCCAGGTGTAGTTGCGCTCGTAGACCTCGCGGTTGTTGGTGGCCAGCGCCAGCAGGAACATCAACACCAGACCCATCGCGCACATCAACGCCACGCCCACGCCCACGGCCCAGCGCCCGGTGCGCGTCCAGCGTGAAACCGCCACCGGCGGGTCCATGCTCAAGGCAGGCCTCCGCCCGCAAGCCGCAGGCTTTGCGTCATCTGCAGGATCCAGCCCGAGCGGCCGAAGGCGCCGATCTGCAGCGGCCGCGGCAGCTGGGACAGGTCCAGGCCAAAGCGCATGTGCACCGTGACCGGCATGTCTTCGGGCACCTGCGCGCTGTCGGCAATCTTCCAGCGCGCCACGCGCTGCATGGCGCCGATGGCATCGGCCAGTTCGTCATAGGTCTGCGACAGCGCCAGCCCCAGGCCGGAGCCCGTGAACGGATCGGACGCGGTGTGCAAGCGCCAGCGGCGCGTCAGCGGCTGATAGCTCAGGCGCATATAGCGCGCGGAGTACGCCATCTCCAGATCGGACCAGTACCAGCGCTCGCGCAGCACCTGCGCCTGCAGCACGAAATGCATGGGAATGCCCTTGAGCAGCGCATCCTCGACATGCTCGGGCAGCTCGAACTCCAGCGCCGCGCTCAACAGTATGCCTTCGGGCGTGCGCTCGACCTGCATCTGGGTGATGGCGGCATGGCCCTGGGCGCGCGCGTCGCCCGGCACGCCCCAGGCCACCAGGCCAAACAGGCACAACAGGCAAGCCAGTCCCCAGTGCTGCCAGCGCCCCGGCCGGGCGCCCGCGCGCTCAGGGGGTCTTTTCCAGCAGGGCGTAGAAGAATCCATCATGGTCACCCGGTTGATTGTCCGGGACAGCCGCGGTTTGCGCGAGATTGCCCGGAATTAAATGCCCGGGGGAAGGCAGCAGTCGCGCCTGACTGTTGCGCGCAAGAAACGCTTTGACCTGCATGTCGCCCTCGGCCCTGAAGACCGAACAGGTGCAGTACAGCAGGCGCCCGCCAGTGCGCAGCAGCGGCCACAGCGTGTCGAGCAGGCGTGACTGGATGGCCGCGAGCTGCGCGATATCGCTTTCGCGGCGCAGCCAGCGCACATCGGGATGGCGGCGCACGATACCCGAGGCCGTGCATGGCGCGTCCAGCAAGATGGCATCGAACTGCGCGCCGCCGCTGGCCTGCTGCCACCATTGATCGGGGCGCGAAGCATCGGCGACAACCACCTGCGCCTTCACGCCCACGCGCTCGAGCGTCTCGTGGATGCGCTGGCTGCGCTCGGCATCGATCTCCAGCGCCGTGACCTGCAGCGCCGCAGCCGCGCCGGCGTATTCCAGCAGATGCGCGGTCTTGCCGCCCGGAGCGGCGCAGGCGTCGAGCACGCGCAGCGGCCGCGTCAGGTCCAGGCCCGCGAGCAGCAGCGGCGCGGCCAGCTGCGCAGCCGCATCCTGCACCGACACCTGCCCCTGCGCAAAGCCGGGCAGCGCCTGCACCGGCTGCGGCTGGGCCAGCTCCAGGCCGTCTTCACCGACGGGCGTGGCGGCCATCTGCTGCGCCGACAGCTGCTCCTGGTATTGCGCCACCGAGGCCTGCAGCCGGTTGACGCGCAGCGTCATGGGCGCATGCCGGTTGTTGGCCGTGAGAATCTGCTGCCACTGCGCGGGATGGTCCTGCTGCAGCCGTGCGATCCACCACTGCGGATGGTTCCACAGTGCCTGTGGCTGGGCATCGGTCTTGTGCACCAGTTCATCGCGCTCGCGCAGGAAGCGGCGCAGGCAGGCATTGATGAACGCCGCCTGGCGCTGCGCCGGGCCGCGCTTGGCGGCCTCCACAGCCTGGTTGACCAGCGTGAATGGCGGGTACGGCGCCTGGGCTTCATCCCAGGCCAGCGCCAGTGCCGTGCACAGCAGCGCGTTCACGCGCGGCGGCGGCGTGCGCGGCGCGAGTTCGGCGCGCAGCGCCTGGGCGCGCCCGAGCTGGCGCAGCACCTGGAACAGCAACGCCTGCACGCCCGGGCGCAGCCGCTGGGGCACGGCCGCGAGCGCCTGCGTGCCCGACTGGCCAGCCAGGATGGCCTGCAGCGCCTGGGCTACTTCGGCCAGCTGCTGCGACAGTGCGGGAGCGCCGCCGCCTGCGGCCGGCGCTTCGGGGCGCCCAGGTTCTCGGGAAGAAGGAGGAAAGATTCGGCTCATGCGGCGGTGTCTGATAACGGGGCCCCAAGGGCCGGATGGAGCGGACGTGCGGCGCGGAATCCGAAGAACCACGCCAGCACGCGCGCTGGAAATTGGGCAATGGCCGCGTTGTATTGCGCCACTGCGGTGTTGAACTGGTCGGCGGCCAGTCCGGTCTGCGCCTGCTGCTGCTGCCAGCGCAGGCGCCATGCCGGGTCGTCAGGTGCCCCCGGCAGGTTCTTCAAGGCTTGCCAGGCCACGAATTGCGCCGCATGGGCGCGCTCGAAGCGTTGCATGGTCGGCGCATGCAGGGGCCGCGCCCGGGCCCCGGCCAGTGCCGCGCCCATCGCCGCCAGGCTCTGCTGCCAGGCGGCATCGGCCAGCCGCTGCGGCGCGGTGGGTTCCTCGGCCACGGTCTGCGTTGCATTCCATTCGCTCAGCAGCCCCTGGGCCTGCTGCAGATAGCTGTCCAGCGCGCCAAACGCCTGCACGCAGGCCGAGCGCAGGCGCATGACCCGGTTATAGGCACCGACGGCCCAGAAGACCAGCACGGCCAGGACAATCCAGTCCAGGGATACAGACCACATGCACAGGGACCGGCCCACTTTGCTGATCGCAGGCCGCTTCGTGAAAAACCAATGAAAACGCCCCCGTCCACCAACAGCGGAACGGGGGCGCGGCTCAAATCCAAATCAACGGCCCATAGCTCATAGCCCATGAAACTGGCGTGAACCAGCCCAGGGGCACCGAGCAAGGGCCGCACCTAAGGCGGCCCCCCCGCAGCGATGGTGCCGTCCCCCTCCACCGAAGGATGAGAGGGGGAAGCGGGGGCCGGCCATCCGGCGTGAGCCGCTCAGGGGGTGCTTCATCAGTCGACGGAGGGATCGCTGACCGAAACGGTTTCGGCCCCTTCTTCGATGATGCCAGCCAGCTCGGCCGCTTCGGCTTCGGCAATGGCACGGCGCTCGGCGTCGTCCATCATGTCCTTGGCCTTGCGTGCCTGGTGGTAGGCCAGACCGGTACCTGCGGGAATCAGGCGGCCGACGATCACGTTTTCCTTCAGACCGCGCAGCTCGTCGCGCTTGCCCATGATGGCAGCCTCGGTGAGCACGCGGGTGGTTTCCTGGAAGGAAGCCGCGGAGATGAACGAATCGGTCG
>JBEVDH010000126.1:0-7659 GCA_040514115.1 Comamonas sp.
CCGAGGTGGTGGGCGCGATTCGCCGCGTCACCGACATCATGGGCGAGATCAGCGCGGCGAGCAGCGAGCAGAGCACGGGCGTGGCGCAGGTGGGCGAGGCGATCACGCAGATGGACCAGGCAACGCAGCAGAATGCGGCGCTGGTCGAGGAGAGTGCCGCAGCGGCCGACAGCCTGCAGCGCCAGGCACAGGATCTGGTCGAAACGGTCGCGGTGTTCCGGCTGACGTCGGGTGCGCAGGCCCGCGAGCTCACGCCCCCCGTGGTGCCGGGCGTGCAGCAGCGCCTGCCGGCGCGCGCTGGCGTGCCGGCGCGCAAACCCGCAGCGCCCGCGCCGCGCATCGCAGCCGCGCCGCAGACCCGCACTGCGCAAGCCAACGACGACTGGGAAAGCTTCTAAGCGGGGCCGCCCAGGCAGGGCCGCTCAGGCAGGGCCGCTCAGGCAGGGCCGCCGCGCCGCCCTGGCGCAGCGGGCTGTGCGCGTGCAGTTCCTCCAGATAGGCCTGCACGCCGCTGCCCTCGCGTTCGAGGAACCGGTCCACGGCATCGGCAAACGCCGGGTGGGCAATCCAGTGGGCGCTGGTGGTCGGAGTCGGCAGCAGCGCGCGCGCCATCTTGTGCTCGCCCTGCGCGCCGCCTTCGAAGCGCGTGATGCCCTGCGCAATGCACCATTCGATGGGCTGGTAGTAGCAAGCTTCGAAATGCAGGCAGTCGACGCGCTCGAGCGCGCCCCAGTAACGGCCATAGGCGACGCTGTTGTCGGCGCTGCCCGCCGCGGCCTCGGCATTGAGCGCAATCAGGCTCGCGGCCATCGGCTGCCCCTCGCGTTCGGCAATGAACAGCAGCCAGTGCTCGGGCATTTGCGCGGCCATCGCGGCAAAGAACGCGCGCGTCAGATAGGGCGCGTTGCCATGCTCGAGATAGGTGCGCTCGTAGCAGCGGTAGAAGAAATCCCAGTCGGCGCTCTCGATCTGGGCGCCGCGCAGCGCGCGGAACGTCACGCCCGCCTCGGCCACCTTGCGCCGTTCCTGGCGGATCTTCTTGCGCTTTTCCTGCTGCAGCTGGGCCAGGAACTCCCCGAAGTCGTGCAGCGGGCGCTGCGCCCCGGCGCCAGGGGCCGTGCGGTTGTGCCAGTGGAACTGCACGCCGCCGCGCTGCATCCAGCCGTCGGCGCGGCAGGCGGCAAGATCGGCCTCTTCGGTGAACAGCGCGTGGATCGACGACCAGCCATCCTGCGCCTGCGCCCAGCGGCGCACGGTCTGCGCCAGCAGCGCGCGCACCGCCGCATCGCGCGCCAGCAGCCGCGAGCCCGGCACGGGCGTGAACGGCACGGCAATCACCGCCTTGGGGTAGTAGTCGAGGCCATGCTCGGCATAGGCGCGCGCCCAGGCCCAATCAAAGACATACTCGCCCGAGGAATGGTTCTTCGCATAGAGCGGGCAGGCGGCAATCAGTTCCTCATCCTCCCACAGCGTGACAAAGCAGGGCTGCCAGCCGGTCTCGAGCGTTGCGCTGGCGCTCGATTCGAGCGCCGCGAAGTATTCATGGCGCATGAACGGCGTGGGCACGGGCTGCTGCGCGAGCAGTGCGTTCCAGGCCTGCGCGCAGATCTGCTGCACCTCGGTGAACACGCGGGTGATAATTGCGCTTTCAGCCATGCCTGCTCCCGCCGTCCCGGGCCTGCGGGCCAGCGCTTTTGCAATGGGCCTTGCCGGCCTGCTTTCTATCCATGACGTTCTCCATCTGCACTGCTCAGCGCAATTTTGTTGTGGGCGACCTGCCTGGCAATGCGCAAAAAATCATTGATGCCGCGCGCGCCGCGCATGCGGCCGGCGCGCGGCTGCTGCTCACACCCGAGCTGGCGCTGTGCGGCTATGCGGCCGAAGACCTGCTGCTGCGCCCCGCGTTCCTCGATGCCTGCGAGCAGGCGTTGCATACCGTAGCACGGGAAACCGCCGAGCTCACGGGCCTGGCCATTGTCCTTGGTCATCCGCGGCGTGCGCCTGGCGCGCGGCTGTGCCACAACGCGGCCAGCGTGCTGCGCGGCGGCGTCGTCGAGGCCAGCTATGCCAAGCAGGCACTTCCCAATTACGGCGTGTTCGACGAGCAGCGCTATTTCACGCCAGGCGTGGCGCCCTGCGTGTTCGAGGTCGACGGCGTGCGCATCGGCCTGCTGATCTGCGAGGACGCCTGGTTCCCTGAGCCGGCGCAGCAGGCGCGCACGGCCGGTGCGCAAATGCTGGCCGTCATCAACGCCTCGCCGTTCCATGGCGAAAAGCCGGGGCTGCGCGAGGCCATGCTGCGCAATCGTGTGCAGGAAACCGGCCTGCCCGTGGTCTATGCCCACATGGTGGGCGGCCAGGACGAACTGGTGTTTGACGGCCACTCGTTTGCGCTCGGCGCCGACGGCGCTGTCGTGGCACGCGCCGCGGGCTTCGAGGAAAGTCTGATGCCGGTGGAAGTCACGCCGCAAAGCGGGGCGCTGGTGCTGCGCGGCGCGGTGCAGCCGCTGCTCGATGCCGATGAGCAGCTGTGGCGCGCACTGGTGCTGGGCGTGCGCGACTACATCGGCAAGAACGGTTTTCCCGGCGTGCTGCTGGGGTTGTCGGGCGGCATCGACTCGGCGCTGGTGCTGGCGATTGCCGTCGACGCGCTGGGCGCGGGCAAGGTGCGCACGGTGATGATGCCCTCGCCCTACACCGCCGACATCAGCTGGATCGACGCGCGCGACATGGCCGCGCGCCTGGGCGTGGCCTATGAGGAAATTTCCATCGCGCCGCAGTTCGAGGCCTTCAAGGCCGCGCTGGCCGCCGATTTTGCGGGCCGCGCCGAGGACACGACCGAAGAGAACCTGCAGGCGCGCATCCGCGGCACGCTGCTGATGGCGCTGTCGAACAAATTCGGCGCGCTGGTCGTCACGACGGGCAACAAGAGCGAGATGGCCACGGGCTACTGCACGCTCTACGGCGACATGGCGGGGGGCTTTGCGGTGATCAAGGATCTGGTCAAGACCCAGGTGTTCGCGCTGGCGCGCTGGCGCAATGCCCACGACCCGTTCGGCACCGGCAGCAGTCCGATCCCCGAGCGCATCATCACCCGCCCGCCCAGCGCCGAGCTGCGCCCGGACCAGAAAGACCAAGACAGTCTGCCGCCATATGAGGTGCTCGATGCGATCGTGCAGCGATACATGGAAAATGACGAGTCCGTGCAGGACATCGTGGCCGCGGGCTTTGCCGCGGCCGATGTCGAGCGCGTGACGCGGCTGATCCAGATCAACGAACACAAGCGCCGCCAGGCGCCGATCGGCCCGCGCCTCACGCGCCGCAGCTTCGGCAAGGACTGGCGTTACCCGATCACCAACCGCTTTCGCGCATGATGCCCCAGGGCACGGCGCCAACGCATTCCCAATCCAGGAGTTCCCCATGAAAATGATCACTGCCGTCATCAAGCCCTTCAAGCTCGAGGAAGTGCGCGAAGCACTGGCCGATTGCGGCGTCACCGGCCTCACGGTCACCGAGGTCAAGGGCTTTGGTCGCCAGAAGGGCCACACCGAGCTCTACCGCGGCGCGGAATATGTCGTGGATTTCCTGCCCAAGGTGAAGATCGAGGTCGTGGTGCAGACCGAGGATGTCGACCGCTGCGTCGACGCGATCGTCAATGTGGCGCGCACCGGCAAGATCGGCGACGGGAAGATCTTCGTCACGCCGGTCGAGCGCGTGGTGCGGATTCGCACGGGGGATCTGGACGCTTCGGCGATCTGATCGCTGAGGCGTTAGCCACCTGTGGGGCATCTTGAGGACAGGCCGTCCATCCTTCGACAGGCCCAGGACGAACGGATTCAAATCCACTCATCCCTGAACCCCTGAACCCCTGAACCCCGTTCGCCCTGAGCCTCCCTGCGTGGGCCGGTCGAAGGGCGTTTCAGGGCGCGTTTCACGCATGGCCGATCTCTTAGATCACCGCCCGCAACCCCTTGGTCTGCGCCGCGGTCCCCGCAGCCTCCACCAAACTCGGCAGCAGCACCGCCGCGTCCGTCTGCGTCTCGATCAGCCCCATCTGCCACTCGCCCATCAACCCGCTTTGCACGCTGGAGGCCAGGAAAGTCAGCAGGTTGTCGTAATAGCCCGCGGCGTTGAGCACGCCGATCGGCTTGTCGTGGTAGCCCAGCTGGCGCCAGGTCCAGACTTCGAACAGCTCTTCGAAGGTGCCGATGCCGCCGGGCAGCGCCAGGAAGGCATCCGAGCGCTCGGCCATCATGGCCTTGCGCTCGTGCATGGTCTGCACGATGTGCAGCTCGTCGCAGGCACGGTTGGCATGCTCCTTGTCGACCAGCGCCTGGGGAATCACGCCGACCACGCGGCCGCCCGCGCGGCGCGTGGCCTCGGCTACCGTGCCCATCAGGCCGGAGCGGCCGCCGCCATAGACCAACTGCCCGCCATGCGCGCCGATCCAGGTGCCGACCTCGATGGCGGCTTCGGCATACCGCGGATCCACGCCAGGGCGCGAGCCGCAGTAGACGCAGAGGGAAAAAGCAGGGGTTGAAGGGTGGGTCATAGCAATCTAAGGTAAAGGGCGGACAGCCAGGTGCCCGCGCACAGCAGCAGCGACAGCAGCACGGCCGCGCTGCCCAGGTCCTTGGCGCGCTTGGACAGCGCATGCCATTCGGGTCCGATGCGGTCGATGGCGGCCTCGATGCCGCTGTTGAGCAGTTCCACGATCAGCACCAGCACCACCGTCGCCACCAGCAGTATGCCTTCGCTCCAGCTGCGGGCAAGCCAGGGCGCCAGCGGCAGCAGGCACAGCGCGCACAGCGCCTCGGTGTGAAAGGCCTTTTCTCCCCAGGCTGCGCGCAGCCCCTGCAGCGAATAGCCGGTTGCATGCCACACCCGGCTCAGACCGCGGCGGCTTTTCTGGGGATTGGATTCCAAGGCCATGGGGATCGACCGGTTCAGGCCAGGCCGTCGGCCTTGCGCCGCTTGAGGCGCGCGCGGGCTTCGCCGGGCGCGTCATGCACCAGCCGGGTGCCGGCGAGCGCGTCGTGCAGGAATTGGCGCTGCGGGTGCAGGCGGCTGAACAGCGCCCAGACCGCAATCCAGCCAAGCATCAGCACCGTGGTCTCGCCCGCGGGCAGATGGAACGGGCCGATCAGGGCCAGCGGTGGCAGGAACCAGAGCCAGCTCAGCAGATAGCGCGCGAGCGCCCGGCCCTGGGTCAGTGGACGGCCGGCCCGATCGGTCACACGTATGTGCCAGGTTTTCATGGCCAGCGTCTGGCCCTTGGACCAGAACCAGGTGAAATAAATGCCGAACACCACGAACACGAAGGCCTGCAGCAGATGGCGGTTGTCCATGGCATGGCGCGTCTGGCTCAGCGTGCCGAACAGATAGGCGGCAATGAACACCACGCCAAACAGCAGCAACCCTTCATAGAGCCAGCAGGCCATGCGCCGGCGCAGGCCGGGAGTCGGGGGCAGGGGCGGCATCACGGCGCCAGATGTTCCGGCGCGGGCGCCTCGGCGCCCAGCGGGGGCAGGGGCAGTGCCGCCGCGGTCGAAAGGTTCACGGGCGCGGTTTCCACCACATTGGGCATAGATACCGGACGCGTCTCGACGGGCAGCGGCGCCGCAGCCGGCACCGGGGCGGGCGCCGCGATGTGATGGGTGGTCTGGGACGCGGGCCGGGGAATCTTGGGCAGGTTGGCGACGTTGCTGATGCTGGCGCTGGCAGAGGCCGCGGGCACGCGTGCGAGCTTCTTGGCCGGCACCGGACGCAGCGCGGGTGCGGCGCCGGCACCCGCCGGGCGGGCCGCCGTGGCCTTGGCCGCGAGCGCGCGCTTTTCCTCCTCGGTCAGCGCCTGGTAGGCCTCCCACTGCGCCCACTTGTCCTTGGGCGCCATGCGGTTGGTCAATGCATAGTTCAGGCGCGCCTGGCTGCGCTGCTGCGCGCTCAGGCTGGCCCAGGACACCATGCGGTCGCGCAGCTTGAGCTGCTCGGGTGCGGGCAGCGTATCGAAACTGTCAGCCAGCAGCATCCAGCGGCTCTTTTGCACTTCGCCCATGAAGGACCAGCGATTTTCCAGCGGCTGCAACACCCTTTGCTGCGCGGCGCTGAGTTCACCCCAGTTGGGCCCCGAGGCCTGCAGGCGGCGCTGCGACAGGCCATTGCGCGGCGCATCGGAGCCGGGCGCGGGCGCCTGCACCACCGCGGCCATGGGCAGCGCGCTGGGCGCCTGACGCACCAGCGGCACGATCCAGATCCCAAGCAGGGCCGACGCCAGCAGCACTGCCGAGGCCAGCGCAACGCCAATCAGGTTGCGGGATTCAGGGCGCTGGACAGGGGGCATGCAACCGGCAGATTTCGAGCAAGGGGGTTAAAGCGTGGAAACCGCAGGCGCCGTCTGGATGAACTGCACGAAGCCAGGATCCGCATAGGCCGAGGGTGGCAGGTCGTCCGTCAGCAGGGCGGCGTCGACTTCAGCCACCTCGTGCGTGCCGAAGTCGGTCTGCGAGGTGATGAACACCGCCAGGCTCAGGGCCAGCCCGAGCAGCGGCGCCGCCGTCAGCGCGCTGCGCCACCAGCCCTGGCGGCCGGGCCCGCCCAGCGAGGCCACGCCCCCCTGGTGCTGCACGGCAGTGGCGGGCGCGCGCTGGTGCACCTGCACTTCGCGCCGGCGCTCGGACAGCGCGCGTTCGCGCCCGGCGCGCAGCCGCTCGCTGATGTCATAAGCGAGCAATTCGTTGTTTTGGCTCAGACGCGCAGTGATGCGCCGCGCAAAGCGGTCGCCGGCCTGCTCGATAGAGGTTGATGCTGCAATGTTCATAACTGGATTCCTTTGGCCTTCAGTGCCTTGCTGAGGGTCTGAATGGCACGAAAGCAGTGTGTCTTGACACTGCCCTCCGAACAACCCATGGCGGCTGCCGTCTCTGCGACATCCATCTCCTCCCAATAACGCATCAAAAACGCTTCCCGTTGACGCGCTGGCAGCTCCTGCACTTCTTTTTCTATGCTTTGCAGCGTTTGTACACGCTGCGTGTGCTCCTCGGCGCTTTGCACCGTCTGTTCATTGTCGTTGCCGGCATAGGACTCCAACAGGTCGAAGTCCATGCCGTCGCCGCCGTCCGGCTCGAAATCGCTCATGCGCGAGAAGATCGCATTGCGTGTCTTCTGACGCCGGAACCAGTCGAGCGTGCAGTTCGACAGGATGCGCTGGAACAGCATCGGCAGCTCGGTGGGCGGCTTGTCCCCGTAATGGTGCGCCAGCTTGAGCATACTGTCTTGCACGATGTCGAGCGCGGCATCCTCATCGCGGACATGGTAGAGCGCGCGCTTGAAAGCGCGTTTTTCCACATCCTTGAGAAATTGCGAGAGTTCTTGTTCGGTTGCCAAAGAGGTCAGCCTGGCGCGACGAGGGCGAGGAAAGGGCGGCTGCGGCGCGCCCGGTTCCGGGTGCCCGCGAGCACAGGTCGAAGCGAATTATGGCACCGCAGGATTATTTTGCCGCACTGCGGTCCCCAACCTTTGCGCTGCAATGCGATAATCCGGGCGCAAATCAAAAAAGCAAACGGGTCACGGTCCGGCGTCCACACATTTCGCCCATGGCCATGGCCTCAAGTCCCAAACCGGCCCCACAAGGGCACAGGCCAGGGGCACCCAAGGTTTTTC
>JBEVDH010000229.1:0-15224 GCA_040514115.1 Comamonas sp.
CCACGCTTATCGGCTGTATATTTTTAAAGATCTGCAAGAAGTTTGACTTTCTTGCCGGCCCGCTGTGATCAGCGAAGCCTTGAATTCTACAACAGTTTTAAAGACCCTGTCAACTTTAAGTTTCTTGCTGCCGTTTCAATCAAAGGACTGTTTCAGCAGCGCAGCCTTACATTGTAGCCCGGTTTTACAACCGTTTTATCCACAAGACCCATTTTCCGGTTTCGTCTTCAGCCTGGCCGTTGCCGGCAGGGCTTGGTTCGAAGCGGAGTGCAAATGTAGCACAGGGAAAAAGCTCTAAAAGGGTATTTTTCAACTTTTTGTCAGGAACCGGGTTCACGCTTGCCTGCGGCAAGCGGGTTCGCGCCCTGACGGGCGCGAACTGTAGGTCTTAGGGCTCGCGTCCATAATGCGCGCACCATGGCACTTATTACCCTTATCGACGCGCAACTGGCCTTTGGCCATGTGGCCCTGCTGGACCACGCCCAGCTTTCATTGGAAACCGGGGAGCGTATCGGACTGATTGGCCGCAACGGCGCCGGCAAGTCTTCGCTGCTGAAGATTATCGGCGGACTGGCCAAGGCCGACGACGGCCTGATGCAGGTGCAGTCCGGCGTGCGCATCTCCTATGTGGCGCAGGAGCCCGAGCTGTTCGCCGAGCACACCATCTTTGAATCGGCTTCGGCCGGCATCGCGCATGTGATCACGCTGCGCGATCGCTATCTGTCGGGCGATGAAAACGAAGACCTCGATGCGCTGCAGTCACAGATCGAGGCCT
Organism: Comamonas sp.; assembly: GCA_040514115.1. Lineage (GTDB taxonomy): Bacteria > Pseudomonadota > Gammaproteobacteria > Burkholderiales > Burkholderiaceae_C > Comamonas. Next base: position 776 of record JBEVDH010000229.1, read on the forward strand.
ACGATGCCTGGAACTGGGAGCAACGCGTGGAGGAAACGCTGCAGCGCCTGCATCTGGACCCGCAAGCCGTGGTCGGCACGCTTTCGGGCGGCACGAAAAAGCGCGTGGCGCTGGCCCAGGCACTGGTGACCCGCCCCGATGTGCTGCTGCTCGATGAGCCCACCAACCATCTGGATCTGGACGCCATCGAATGGCTCGAAGGCCTGCTGGTGGACTTCAAGGGCAGTGTCATCACCATCACCCATGACCGCAGCTTCCTTGACGCCATCGCCACGCGCATCGTGGAACTGGACCGCGGCACGCTGCGCTCCTACCCCGGCAACTTCGCGCAGTATCTGATCCAGAAGGAAGATCAGATGGCACAGGAGGCGGTGATCAACGCCAAGGCCGACAAGCTGCTGGCCCAGGAAGAGGTCTGGATCCGCAGGGGTGTCGAGGCACGCCGCACGCGCAGCCAAAGCCGCATCGGCCGGCTCGAAGCGCTGCGCGACAATCGCAACAGCCGGCGTGAAAAGCTCGGCAGCGTGAACATGGACATCGCGTCGGGCAAGGGCGATGGCTATCAGGGCAAGATCGTCGCCGAGCTGCAGGACGTGAGCAAGTCCTTTGGCGACAAGGTGATCGTCAAGAATTTCACCGGCACCATCCTGCGTGGCGACAAGGTCGGGCTGCTTGGACCCAACGGCGCCGGCAAGACCACGCTGCTGCGCATGATCCTGGGCAGTCTGGCGGCCGACAGCGGCACCATCCGCCAGGGCGGCAATCTGCAGATCGCCTATTTCGACCAGATGCGCCATGCGGTGGATCTGGACGCCACGCTCGAGGACTTCATCAGCCCCGGCAGCGAATGGATCGAGATCGGCAACCAGCGCAAGCATGTCAAGAGCTATCTGAGCGACTTCCTGTTCTCGCCCGCACGCGCGCGCTCGCCGGTGCGCTCGCTGTCCGGCGGTGAACGCAACCGTCTGCTGCTGGCGCGTCTGTTTGCGCGCCCGGCGAATGTGCTGGTGCTCGACGAGCCCACCAACGATCTGGACATCGACACGCTCGATCTGCTGGAAGACCTGCTGGCCAACTATGACGGCACGGTATTCCTGGTGAGCCATGACCGCACTTTCCTCGACAACGTGGTCACCAGCACCATTGCCTATGAAGGCGACGGCCTGTGGCGCGAGTACGAAGGCGGCGTGCAGGACTGGCTGGAACAGTCGCGCCGCAGCAAGGCCCTGGCCGCGTCGCAGGCCAAGCAGGCGGCAAAGCAGCCGGTGGCGGCGCCTGCCGTGGCTGCGGCCCCTGCCCCTGCGGCGGCACCCGCCAAGCGCAAGCTCAGCTACAAGGAGCAGCGCGAGCTCGAGCAATTGCCGGCGCAGATCGCGGCGTTCGAAGCCGAGCAGAAGTCGATCCAGGCGGAGCTGGCCGACGGCAGCATCTATGCCAAGGATGCGGCACGTGCGGCCACGCTGGCAGCGCGCGATGCGGAGATCGACGGGCTGCTGATGCAGGCGCTGGAGCGCTGGTCGCAGCTGGGGGCTTGATGCCGGGCGGAGCTGGCTGCACTTGACCGTGCCGCCCGTCATCCTTCGACGCGGCCGGCCAGGCAAGCTCAGGATGAACGGAAACAAAAAAGGAGCCTAGGCTCCTTTTTTTTGCGCCACGCTCAGATCCGATGGTGGGATTGATTGCTGCGCAGACGCGCCAGCAGTGCCGGCGCAATCTGCACCAGCGGCAGCACCTCGTCGGCGGCGCCGTGCGCGATGGCTTCGCGCGGCATGCCGAAGACGATGCAGCTGGCTTCGTCCTGCACGTAGTTATAGCTGCCCTCGAGCTTCATTTCACGCATCGCGACGGCGCCGTCCGCGCCCATGCCGGTCAGCATGACGCCCACGGCATTGCGGCCCGCGCAGGCCGCCACCGAGCGGAACAGCACTTCGACCGAAGGCCGGTGGCGGTTGACGGGCGGTGTGTCGTCCACCACGGCGACATAGTTGGCGCCGCTGCGGTTAATGGAGAAATGCTTGCCGCCGGGCGCGATATAGGCATGGCCCGGCAGGATGCGCTCGCCGTTCTCGGCCTCCTTGACCTTCATCTGGCACAGGCTGTTGAGCCGGGCCGCGAAGCTGGTCGTGAAGCCGGGCGGCATGTGCTGGGTGATGACGATGGCCGGACAGTCGGCGGGCAGGTGCGTCAGCACTTCGCGGATGGCCTCGGTGCCGCCGGTGGAGGCCCCGATGGCAATGATCTTCTCGGTCGACAGGCGCCCGAGCAGGGGCGCAGGCGCTGCCGCGGCGGGCTGGGCCGGCGCGCCGGTGCGAGCGGCCGGCACGGGCGTGGCCAGCGTGCGGTGTACGCGCGCCACGGCGGCCACGCGGATCTTGTCGACGATTTCGCTGGCAAGATCGTTCAGCCCGTTGGCCACGCCAACGCGCGGCTTGGCCACGAAATCGACGGCGCCGAGTTCGAGCGCCTTCATCGTGACTTCGGCGCCGCGCTCGGTCAGCGTGGAGATCATCAGCACCGGCATCGGGCGCAGGCGCATCAGGCGTCCGAGGAAGTCGATGCCGTCCATGCGCGGCATTTCGACGTCCAGCGTGATGACGTCGGGACTGAGCTCACGGATCATCTCGCGCGCGATCAGGGGATCATTGGCCGTGCCGATGCACTCCATGTCGGTCTGTCGATTGATGATTTCGGACAACAGGCTGCGCACCAGCGCAGAATCGTCGACCACAATCACCCGGGTTTTCCTTGTCATTCGTTCTGGCCTTTTTCAAAACAGGTCGACCGAGCCGCCTGCCGTCGCCCGCGCCACGGCAGCGGCACTGCCGCGCTGCGCTTCCTGCGCCACCAGCGAATCCGGGTGCGCGTGGGCCAGGCGCTTGACCATGGCCTTGCCTGTGGCGGGAAAATAAACCACCTTGCGGGGATAGATATCAAGCACATCCTCGGACACCAGAGGAATGCGCTCCGTGTGCAGATACTGCTTGACGAATTCGGTGTTGCGTTCACCGACGTTCATGGTCGTGAAATTGTGCATGACCTGGCCGCCGCCGAAGATCTTTGCCTGCATCGTCTCGCGCCGCGCTCCGAGCTTGAGCATCTCATTGATCAGCAGCTCCATGGCATACGAGCCGTAGCGCCCCGAGCTGTCGCTCGATTCGCTGTCGGGCAGCATGAAGTGGTTCATGCCGCCGACCTGCATGCGGCTGTCCCAGAGGCAGGCGGCAATGCACGAACCGAGCACGGTGACGATCGACAGGTGTTCGCTGGAGACGAAATACTCGCCCGGCAGCACCTTGACCGCGTTGTACTGGAAGTGCGGATCGAAATAGAAGAACGAGGCCTGCCCGGGGCGGCGCGCGCGCGCGCGCAGCACCTCGAGCGATGCGGCCGGCGCCGGGGCGGCGGGCTCGCTGCGCACCAACGGGATGCGCGGCACGCGGCGGCGCTCAGCGTCGCTCATAGACGGTCTTTCCGCGCAGCGTGAACAGGTCGCGCGACTCGCTGAAGTTTTCCGCGTGGCCGACAAACAGCATGCCGCCGGGCTTCATCACGCGGTGGATGCCCTCGAGCACGCGGCGCTGGGTCGCGGCGTCGAAATAGATCATCACGTTGCGGCAGAACACCACGTCGAAGGGCTCGCGAAACGGCCAGTCGTCACGGATCAGATTGACGCTGAGGAATTCGATCAGCTGCTGCAGCTCGGGCTTGACCCGGGCCATGCCGGCATTGGCGCCCTTGCCCTTGAGGAAAAAGCGCTGCAGTCGCTCTGGTGACAAACCCTTGAGGTTCTCGCTGCGGTAGACGCCGGCGGCGGCCGAGGCCAGCACGCGCGAATCGATGTCACTGGCCCAGAGCTTGAATGGCGCCTTGGCGCCGAGCGTCTCGAGCGCCGTCATGACGATCGAATAGGGCTCTTCGCCCGTCGACGCGGCATTGCACCACACGCGCCAGGGCGTGCCCGCGGGCTTGCTGTGCAGATGCGAGCACAGGATCTCGAAGTGGTGCGGTTCGCGAAAGAAGGCCGTGAGGTTGGTGGTCAGCGCGTTGACGAACTCCTGCCATTCCGGGCCGTCGTGCTTCTCGAGCCATGACAGGTAGTCGCGAAAGCTGCTGTAGCCGGTTTCGCGCAGGCGCCGCGACAGCCGGCTGTAGACCATGGCGTGCTTGCCGTCATGCAGGCTGATGCCCGCGCGCTGATAGATCAACGCCTGCACGCGCTCGAAGTCGGCGTCGGACCAGACGAATTCGCGGCCCTGCAGCAGCGGGCTGCCCGCGGCTTCGGCAGGGGTGGGGGTCTGGCGCATGAGCGTGTTCATGGCAGCGCGTGGACGGGCGTGCAGCTCACTCGGCGGCCACCAGACCCATGTCGCTGCCGGACATGAGCTTTTCGATGTCCAGCAGGATCAACATGCGTTCGCCCACCGAGCCCAGGCCGGTGATGCTGCCGCTGTCGATGGCGCTGTCAATGTCGGGTGCGGCGCGCACCGCATCGGGGGGCAGCTCCATCACGTCGCTGACCGAGTCGACCACGATGCCGACCACGCGCTGGTGCATGTTCAGGATGATCACCACCGTGAAGCTGTTGTACTCGGCCTGCGCGCAGTGGAATTTCAGGCGCATGTCGACGATCGGCACGATGGTGCCGCGCAGATTGACCACACCCTTGATGAACGCGGGCGCATTGGCAATGCGCGTTGGCGGCTCGTAGCCGCGGATTTCCTGCACCTTGAGGATATCGATGCCGTATTCCTCCTGGTCCAGGCGGAACGTCAGGTATTCACGCGCGGCCGTACCCTCGGCCATCTTGCCCATCACGCTCATGATTGTTCTCTTTCTCGTAGGAATAGCTGCCGACCCCTGCGGGGCCTGGCCTTGCAGGTTGGCTCAGTGAGTCTCGCTCAGTGGCGCACGCGCCGCACCAGGCTGCCGGTGTCCAGGATCAGCGCCACGCGGCCGTCGCCCAGGATGGTCGCGCCCGAGACGTTCGGCACCTTGCGGTAGTTGGACTCGAGGTTCTTGACCACCACCTGGTGCTGGCCCAGCAGTTCGTCGACCAGCAGCGCCACGCGGTTGCCGTCGGATTCGACCACCACCATGATGGCGTTGGGCGCGCTGCCCGCGGCGCGCGGCACCTCGAAGATGCGCTCGAGCTCGATGACCGGCATGTATTCGTCGCGCACCTTGACCAGCTGCGAGCCCTGCGCCACGGTGTTGATGTCCTCGGGCTTGACCTGGAAGGACTCCACCACCGAGGACAGCGGCAGGATGTAGACCTCTTCGCCCACGCCCACCGACATGCCGTCCATGATGGCCAGCGTCAGCGGCAGGCGCACCGCCACGCGCATGCCCACGCCCTGGGCCGACTCGATTTCCACCGAGCCGTTGAGCGCCGCAATGTTGCGCTTGACCACGTCCATGCCCACGCCGCGGCCCGAGACATCGGTAACCACTTCGGCGGTGGAGAAGCCGGGCGCGAAGATCAGCTGCCAGACCTCGGAATCGGGCATCTGGTCCGAGACCTCGAGGCCGCGCTCGCGCGCCTTGGCAAGAATCCTCTCGCGGTTCATGCCGCGGCCGTCGTCGCGCACTTCGATCACGATCGAGCTGCCCTGGTGCGAAGCGGCCAGCGTCAAGGTGCCGTGCTCGCTCTTGCCCGCGGCCAGGCGCTCTTCAGGCGTCTCAATGCCATGGTCGACGCTGTTGCGCACCAGGTGCGTCAGCGGGTCGGTGATCTTCTCGACCAGCCCCTTGTCCAGCTCGGTGGCCTCGCCCAGGGTCTGCAGCTCGACTTTCTTGTCGAGCTTGCCGGCCAGGTCGCGCAGCATGCGCGGGAAGCGGCTGAAGACCGTCGACATCGGGATCATGCGGATCGACATCACCGATTCCTGCAGGTCGCGGGTATTGCGGTCCAGGTCGGCAAGGCCCGCCAGCAGCTGCTGGTTGACCGAGGCCTCGAGGCCGCGGCTGGTTTGCGCCAGCATGGCCTGGGTGATCACGAGTTCGCCCACCAGGTTGATCAGCTGGTCGACCTTGTTGACCGCCACGCGGATGCTGGTGGATTCCATCTGCGCCGGGGTGACGGCCTTGGCCGCAGCCTTCGGGGCATCGGCCAGCTGCGGCTCGCCGGGCGCGCCAGGGAAAAATCCATAGGCTTCATGCGCCGGGGGATAGACCACGGACGGCGTGACCACATCTACCACTGCCGGCGCGGGTGCCGGTGCGGGCGAAGCGGCCGCGGGCGGCTCGGCGGGGACGGCAGCGCCAGCCGCGGGCGCAATGCGCACCTGTTCCTTCGAGACGTGGAAGGCAAACAGGTCCAGCAGGTCATCGTCCGTGGACGTCGTGCTGACGCCGAACAGGCGGCAGCCGGCGTCGGCGCAGGGCAGATCTTCAATACTGCCCAGGCCCGGAATGTCGCGGAACAGCTCCTTGATGGAGTCGGCCAGCTCGACGCGCTCGAGCGGCCCGATGCGGATCTGCAGCACCCGCTCGCCGTCGGCTGCTGGCGCGGCGGGCGCCGGGGCCGGCGTGGGTGCGGCCACGGGCGCGGCGGCCGGCGCTATCACCGGAGGCACGGGCGGCACGAAGATGTCCTGGCTGCTCGCGGGGGCAGACGCCTGCCCGGCTCCTGCGGCCAGCTCGCTGATGCGCCGCACCAGATCGAGCGTCGAGATGGCCTCGCCGACGCCGCCCGCCTGGTGGCGCGCGAGCAGGCTGCGCGATGCGTCCGCCGACTCGAGCAGTACATCGACCATCTGCGGGATGGGCGTGATTTCATGCCGGCGCAGCCGGTCGAGCAGCGACTCCATCTTGTGGGTCAGCTCCGCGACGTCGGCAAAGCCGAACGTTGCCGAGCCGCCCTTGATCGAGTGCGCGCAACGGAAAATGCCGTTGAGCTCTTCCTCGTCGGCCGCGGACAGATCCAGGTTGAGCAGCATCTGCTCCATCTGGTCGAGGTTCTCGCCGGCTTCCTCGAAGAAGATCTGATAGAACTGGGTCAGGTCGAAATCCGCGCCTGTGTCTTGCTGTGTATCCGCCATCTGTTTTCCTGTATTCCGTGGATCGTCCGCGCCAGCCATGCTCAGCGAATGACTTTTTGTATGACTTCGATCAATCGGTTGGGGTCGAAAGGCTTGACCAACCAGCCCGTGGCGCCCGCGGCGCGGCCGGCCTGCTTCATCTGGTCGCTGGATTCGGTGGTGAGAATCAAGATCGGTGTGTTCTTGAAGCGCGGCAATTCGCGCAGCTGGCGCGTGAGGCCGATGCCGTCGAGGTTGGGCATGTTCTGGTCGGCCAGCACCAGGTCGATCTGCTGCGCCTGGGCCTTGGCCAATGCATCCAGACCGTCCACCGCTTCCACGACGTGATAGCCGGCCCCGGAAAGGGTGAAGGCCACCATCTTGCGCATGGAAGGGGAATCATCTACAGCCAGGATTGAACGCATGTAACGAACTTTCAAAGAGAAAACGTGGGGCAGAGGAGGTCAAAACAGTTCCACCGAACCGGCATCCATCTCGCTCTGGGTCACGGGATTGGGGCGCTGTGGGGCAAGCGCCGTGAGCGGTGCATCCACCTCGCCCTCCTCGTGCCCCATGGTTTCATTGGCCAGGCGAAAGGCGCAGGCCTGCAGCACCCGCGTGGTATGACTGATCAGCTGACTGGCCAGGTCCTGGAACTGCAGCTCGGTCACCGCCGAATGCAGCACCTGGCGCGCGGCCGAGAAGCGACTGGAATCTCCGGCTCCTGATGGATCGAGCAAGGCATTGGCCTCGTCAAAACGCGCCAGCAGGTTGTCGGTGGCGTGGGCCAGCAGCCCTTCGAGGCGCTGGAGGTCGTGCATCACCACCAGCAGCGAGTCCTGGATATCGGCCGCCACCATCACCGGCAGTTGGACCGCAGGCTGCTCCGACCCTTTTAGCGTTGACTGCATCGTATTTCCAGCACCCTGCTCGGATGCAATGCTTCACAAACCACGCTGGTTGCGCCAGAGTGAACCCCATCATCGACCCCATGCCTTGGCATGCGGCCAGCGGTGCATTGTCAGGGGTGCGCGATGATTCATCGCGCACCCCTGGCCAGGTAAACATAAGCTTACCCGGCGTGTTCCAAGATGTATCCTATGATAGCGCTCCTATGGTCACCGAAAGCCCAGATCAAGCCCTGCAAATCCTCCATATCGAGGATTCACCTGCCGACCAGGGTCTGGCGCGCATCATCCTTCGGCGCGCCGGCATGGCCTGCCATATCCAGCCCGTGGAGACGCTTGCGGCTTTGCAGCAGGCGTTGCAAGGCCAGGCCTTCGATCTGATCCTTGCCGATTATCACCTGCCCGGATTCACCGCCCTCGATGCCTGGGCGCTGGTCGAGCCGCTGGCCACGCGTCCGCCCTTCGTGCTGCTGTCGGGCGCCATCGGCGAGGCCGCGGCCGTGGACATCATGCGCCTGGGCATGACCGACTTCCTGCGCAAGGAAGACATCGCGCGCCTGCCGATGGTCGTCAAGCGCGCGATGGAGATGCATGAAGCGCGGCGCGCCAAGGAGCTGGCGATGGCCGAGCTGGCGCAGTCCGAGCGCCGCCTGGCGGAGCTGGCCGAACACCTGCAGTCGTCCATCGAGAAGGAGCGCGCCTCGATTGCGCGCGAGATCCATGACGACATCGGCGGCTCGCTGACTTCCGTCAAGTTCGACCTGGCCTGGATCACGCGCAATGCCCCCACCGACCAGCCGCTGCATTCGCACGCGCTGGCTGCGCTGGAGATGCTGCAGCATGCGCTGGGCGCGAGCCAGCGCATCATGATGAACCTGCGCCCACCGGTGCTGGACCAGGGGCTGGTGGCCGCGGTGCAGTGGCTGGCCGAGAGTTTCGAGCGCCGCACGGGCGTGGCGGTGCAGATGCGCACCAGCAGCCAGCAGATCGCGGCGTCGCCGGAAATCCAGCTCGTGGCCTACCGCACCGCGCAGGAAGCACTCACCAACATCGGCAAGTATGCCGAGGCGAGCCGGGTGGAAATCGATCTGTCGGACCACGAGGGCTTCCTGACCCTCGAGGTGACGGACAATGGCATCGGCATGACGCTGGCGCAGCGCGAGAAGCCCCGCTCCTTCGGCCTGCGCGGGTTGCATGAGCGCGCGCGCACGGTCGACGGCTGGCTCGATGTCAGCAGCCAGCCGGGTCAGGGAACGTCCATCATTGTTTCCGTGCCTTTGCGCGAGCACTAACATCGCGTCTGAATTCATTTTTGGAGAGCTGCATTGATCCACGTGGTGATTTGTGATGACCATGCGATCTTGCGCCGGGGTATCCGCGATACCCTGACGGAGGCCCCCGACATCCGCGTCACCGCCGAGGCCTCGGGCTATTCCGAGCTGCGCGACGTGCTGCGCACCGCGCCCTGCGATGTGCTGCTGCTCGACCTCAACATGCCGGGGCGCAGCGGCCTGGAGGTGCTGGCCAGCCTGCGCGAGACGCATTCAAGCATCAAGGTGCTGGTGGTGTCGATGTATCCCGAGGACCAATACGCGCTGCGCTGTCTCAAGGCCGGCGCCCAGGGCTATGCCAACAAGGCCGGGGACCCGGTGCTGCTGATCGATGCGGTGCGGGTGGTGATGCAGGGGCGCAAATACCTCACGGCCGAAGTCGCGCAGATGCTGGCCGAGAGCCTGTCGCAGCCGGTGCTCGAGGTGCCGCATGAAAGCCTGTCCGAGCGCGAGCTGCAGACGCTGCTGAAGATTGCCTCGGGCAAGCGGTTGACCGATATTGCCGAGGAGCTGATGCTCAGCCCGAAGACCGTGAGCGTGTACCGCGCGCGGGTGCTGGAGAAGCTGCAGTTGAGCAATAACGCGGAACTGACGGTTTACGCGATTCGGAATCAGCTGGTTTGAGGGGTTGCGCCAACTTGAGCGCAGGCCCGTCATCCTTCGACGCGGCCGGCCAGGCAGGCTCAGGACGACCGGGGTTACATCCAAGCCATAGCCGTAGTCCGCCAACACCCCATGAGCAGATGCAGAGGGCACCTGCCAGCGCACTACTAATGACTGCGGAGGGCGAATCGAGCCGCCGCCGGGCCGCCCCAAGGCGGCGAGGGCCCCCTTGGGGGGCAGCGCAGCTACGCGAAGCGAGCAAGCGTGGGGGTCATATCTGTACCCCGAAGATATCCATCGCCTGCTGCAGCAGCGCCATCAGCGGTTGCTCGAGCATCGGCAGCGTGGCGACGATGCCGATCAGCCCCACGGTGAGCGTGACCGGGAAACCCACGGCGTAGATGTTCATCTGCGGCGCGACGCGCGAGATGATGCCCAGCGCCAGGTTGACGAACAGCAGCATCGCGATCATCGGCAAGGCAATCCAGAAGGCGCTGGCAAATACCGCGCCGCCCATTTCGTGGATGCGCATCTGCGCCAGCGACTGCATGAAGTTGCCGTCGACCGGGAAGGACTCGAAGCTCTTGACGACGGCCATCAGCAGCAGCAGGTGGCCGTTGATGACGATGAACATCAGCGTGCCGATCTGCATGAAAAAGCGCGAGATGGCGCTGATCTGCGCATTGCTGGCGGGGTCGAAGAACGAGGCGAAGTTCAGGCCCATCTGCAGGCCGATCAGCTCGCCGGCGATTTCCAGCGCGGCAAACACCAGCCGCACCGCGAAGCCGATGGCCAGGCCCACCACGATCTGCTGCACCAATGTGCCCAGGGCCTGCGGCGAGTTGATGCTGACCACCGGCTGGCCGACCAGCGTCGCCTGGGCGCACACCGCGACCAGAAACGCCAGGCCGACCTTGGCACGCATGGGAATGGTGCGCTGCGAGAACATCGGCGCCGTGGTGAACAGCGCCAGCACGCGCACGAACGGCCACAGGATGGGCGACATCCAGGCCACCAGCTGGGCTTCGCTGAAGGTAATCACGCGGGGGGCACCGGGACCAGGGCTTCAGCCCAGCGCCGCGGGAATGGATTCAATCGTGCGCCGGATGTATTCCACCAGCGTGCTCAGCATCCAGGGGCCGGCAATCGCGAACACCGCGACGGCCGCCAGCAGCTTGGGCACGAAGGCCAGTGTGGCCTCGTGCACCTGGGTCACGGCCTGGAAGATGCTCACCAGCAGGCCGACGGCCAGCACCACGCCGAGCACCGGCAGGGAAATCATCAGCAGCAGCATCAGCGCGTCGCGGCCGAAGGTCAGAACCATCTGCGAAGTCATGAAAGTTTCCTAGGTCGCAAAGCTCGCGGCCAGCGAACCGATCAGCAGGTTCCAGCCATCGGCCAGCACGAACAGCATCATCTTGAAGGGCAGCGCCACCAGCACCGGCGACAGCATCATCATGCCCAGCGACATCAGGATGCTCGAGACCACCATGTCGATCACCAGGAACGGAATGAAGATCATGAAGCCGATCTGGAACGCGGTCTTGAGCTCGCTGGTGACGAAGGCCGGCACCAGCACGCGCAGCGGCGCGGTTTCGGCCGTCACGCCCGCTTCGAGCTTGGCAAGGCGCGCGAACAGCGCGAAGTCGGACTGGCGCGTCTGCTTGAGCATGAAGTCGCGCATCGGCGCCTCGGCCTTGCCGATCGCCTCCTCGAAGCCCATCGCGTTCGTGGTGTAGGGCAGGTAGGCTTCCTTGTACACGCGGTCGAGCGTCGGGCCCATCACGAACATCGTGAGGAACAGCGATAGCCCGACAATCACCTGGTTGGGCGGCGCCGACTGCGTGCCCAGCGCCTGGCGCAGCAGCGACAGCACGATCACGATGCGCGTGAAGCCGGTCATCATCAGCAGCACGGCTGGCAGGAACGACAGCGCGGTGAAGAACAGCAGCGTCTGGATCGGCACGGAAAAGCTCGTGCCGCCGCCCGAGCCGACCAGCAGCGGCAGCGTGCCCGCGGCGCTCGGGGACTGCGCCAGCACCGCGCCCGGCAGCAGGGCCGCGGCCAGCAGCGCGGTGGTGACCGCGGCGTTCAATGGCTTATTCGACATGGGGAGTCTTGTCTGCGGCGCCCGTCTTGGCGGCGGCCATGGCCTGGGAAAACGTGGCGGCATCGACAGCCGTGGCCGAGGCCGCGCTGGTGCCCAGCACATGCAGGCAGTTGATCTGCTGCGCCGTGACGCCCAGCACCAGCCGGGTGCGGTGCGCGCCCTCGCCGACTTCCACCGTGACCACGCGCTGGTGCGCGCCGACGGCAACCGCCGAGAGCACGCGCGTGCTGATGTCGCTGCCGCGCGCCAGCGCCTGGCGCTGCTGCATGCGCCGCACAGCCCAAGGCAGCGCGGCAATGACGGCCACGAAGGCCAGCACCGCGAGCAGCGTCTGGGACAGGCTGCCGCTATCCACGGCTGACACGGCGCAGACGCTCGGAAGGGGTGACCACGTCGGTCAGGCGGATACCGAACTTGTCATTCACCACGACCACCTCGCCCTGCGCGATCAGGTAGCCGTTGACCAGCACGTCCATGGGCTCGCCAGCGAGCGCATCGAGCTCGACGACCGAGCCCTGGGCCAGCTGCAGGATGTACTTGATCGGCACCTTGGTGCGGCCCAGCTCCACCGACAGCTGCACCGGGATGTCGAGCACCATGTTGATGTCGTTGACCGGCACCTCGCCGCCGGCGAAACCGCGCGTGGGCTCGCCGCTCAGCGGGCCGCCCTGCTCGACGTCGACGGTCTGCTTTGCCGTGCCCTGCTCCTGCAGTGCCTCGGCCCAGCCGGAAAACGCGTCGTCTGTGCCACTGTTGTTGTCATTTTCCATACTATTCTCCCGTCCAATTCGCATCCGCGCCACGCAGGCACTGTTCGATGCGGATTGCATATTTGTCGTTGTGCGTGCCGTACTGGCACTCGAAGATCGGAACCCCGCCAATGGAAGCGCGGATGCGCGGTTCACGGTCGAGTTCGATGAAGTCGCCGGCCTTCATGGCCAGCAGCTGCTCCACGGTGGCGTCGGCGCGCGCGAGTTCGGCCACCAGCGTCACCTCGGCGGCCTGGATCTCGCGGGTCAGCACCTTGACCCAGCGGCGGTCGACTTCAATCGAGTCGCCCTGCGTCGAGGAGTACAGCACGTCGCGAATCGGTTCGAGCGTCGCGTAGGGCATGCAGATGTGGATCGCGCCCGAGATATCGCCGATTTCCAGCTGGAAGGCCGTCGAGACGACGATTTCGCTGGGCGTGGCGATGTTGGCGAACTGCGGCTGCATTTCCGAGCGCTGGTAGCCCAGCTCGAGCGGGTAGATGCCCTGCCAGGCCTTGCGGTATTCCTCGCAGATCACTTCGACCAGGCGGTTGATGACGCGCTGCTCGGTGTGCGAGAAGTCGCGCCCTTCGATGCGCGTCTGCAGCCGGCCGGTGCCGCCGTAGAGCGTGTCGATGACGCCGAAGACCAGCGACGGGTCGCAGACCACGAGGCCGTTGCCGCGCAGCGGACGGATCGCGACGATATTGAAATTGGTCGGCACCGCGAGCTCGCGCAGGAAGGCGCTGTAGCGCTGCACCGACACCGTGCCGACCGAGACTTCGGGGCTGCGGCGGATGAAGTTGAACAGGCCGATGCGGAAATTGCGCGCAAAGCGTTCGTTGACGATTTCCATCGTCGGCATACGCCCGCGCACGATGCGCTCCTGGCTCGAGATGTCGTAGTTGCGGACCGTGCCCGCCTCGACTTCCTCGATGACCGATTTCTGGCTCTCTCCGGTCACGCCCTCCAACAGGGCATCGACTTCTTCCTGGGAGAGAAATGAATCACTCATGGCAAATTCCCTGGTGGTTCACTGGATGATGAAGCTGGCGAACAGCACGCGGCGCACGGCGCCTTGCGGCTGCGCGCGGCCCGGACGCGGTGCCTCGTCGGCCGATTCGTCAGCCGCACGCGCCTTCGGTGCCGCGCCCAGGCCCAGCGGACGGCTGACTTCCTCGCGGATATCGGCGGCGAGCTTTTCCTTGCCTTCGCGCAGCAGCAGCTCTTCGGAGGAGCGCTGCGACACCAGCATCAGGATGCCGCTGCGGATGCTGGGCAGGTATTGCTTGACCAGGCTGGCGGTCTTGTCGTCCTGCAGCTCCAGCGTGATGCCCAGTTGCACGAAGCGATCGCCGCCGGGATCGGCCAGGTTGACCACCATGTTGTCGAGCGGCAGGAAAGTGGGCACCACGGCGGCGGCGGACCCGCTGGGCTGATCTTCATCACCTTCCTGTTGGCGCGAATTGAGAAACAGAAACGCCGCCGCGGCCACGACGACCAGCACGACGACGATGGCGCCGATCAGGACCAGCTTGCTTTTGGCGGGCTCCTTGGCAGGGGCTGCAACGGCGGGGGGTTTGGCGGACACGTGGAATTCCTTGCTGTACAAAAGCCGCCCGGTGCGGGCGCAGGTCGGCTTGACCGATGGCGCCTATTATTGAGCGGCTGGCGCCGGCTCATGGGGGGAATAGACAAAGGAAATACGGGCTTTATTGGGGCTTGGGGG
>JBEVDH010000247.1:0-5701 GCA_040514115.1 Comamonas sp.
GCCTCGATGGCCGCCTGTCCGCCGCCCTTGACGGCGCCCAGGCCGTAGCGGATGACCTTGTCCGTCACGGGTTCGAAGCGGTGGCGGCCGCGGTTCACATCCGGCGGCTCGAAGGTCAGGCCCATTTTCAGTGCATCGCCATGGAGCACCTTGAGCTTGTCGGTGTCGTCCATTTCCACCGTCATGTTGGCGCAGAAGAACTCGGCGGTGTAGTGCACCTTGAGCCAGCCGGTGTGGTAGGCCAGCAGCGAGTAGGCGGCAGCGTGCGACTTGTTGAAGCCGTAGCCGGCGAACTTCTCCATCAGGTCGAAGACCTCGTCGGCCTTTTCCTGGTTCAGCCCGTTCTTGGCCGCGCCTTCGCGGAACAATCCGCGGTGCATGGCCATTTCCTCGAGCTTCTTCTTGCCCATGGCGCGGCGCAGCAGATCGGCGCCGCCCAGCGAGTAGCCGCCGAGCACCTGCGCGGTCTGCATCACCTGCTCCTGGTAGACCATGATGCCGTAGGTCTCGGCCAGCACCTTCTCGACCATCGGGTGCGGGTACTCGACGACCTCGCGCCCGTGCTTGCGCGCCACGAAGCTGGGAATCAGGTCCATCGGGCCCGGACGGTACAGCGCGTTGAGCGCAATCAGGTCCTCGAGCCGGCTGGGCTTGGCGTCGCGCAGCATGCCCTGCATGCCGCGGCTTTCAAACTGGAACACCGCCTCGGTCTTGCCTTCGGAAAACAGCTTGTAGGTCAGGTGGTCGTCAAGCGGAATGCGTTCGTAGGCGAAGTTCTCCTGGCCCTTGTGGCGCTGCATGACGAATTCGCGCGCGATCTCCAGGATGGTGAGCGTTGCCAGGCCCAGAAAGTCGAACTTGACCAGGCCGATCGACTCGACATCGTCCTTGTCGAACTGGCTCACGGCCGAGTCGCTGCCCGGCTGCTGGTAGAGCGGGCAGAAATCGGACAGGCGGCCCGGAGCAATCACCACGCCACCGGCGTGCATGCCGATGTTGCGCGTCATGCCTTCGAGGCGCTGCGCCATCTCGATCAGCGTCCTGACGTCCTCTTCCTTCTCGATGCGTTCGGCCAGCATCGGCTCGGCCTCGATCGCGTAGGTGTACTTGTCGCCTTCCTTCTTGGGGTTGGGCGGGTACCTGAGCGTGACGTGCAGGCCGGGCTTGTTCGGGATCAGCTTGGAGATGCCGTCGCAGAACATGTAGCTCATGTCCAGCACCCGGCCCACGTCGCGGATGGCGGCGCGCGCGGCCATGGTGCCGAAGGTCGCGATCTGGCTCACGGCGTCGCGC
The DNA here is from genome assembly GCA_040514115.1 of Comamonas sp. Taxonomy (GTDB): domain Bacteria; phylum Pseudomonadota; class Gammaproteobacteria; order Burkholderiales; family Burkholderiaceae_C; genus Comamonas. The sequence continues at coordinate 1,294 of JBEVDH010000247.1, forward strand.
CCGTAGCGCTGCTTGACGTAGTCAATCACGCGGTCGCGGTTGGACTGGCAGAAATCGATGTCGAAGTCGGGCATCGACACCCGCTCCGGGTTCAGGAAGCGCTCGAACAGCAGGTTGTATTCCAGCGGGTCCAGATCGGTGATGTTGAGCACATAGGCGACCAGCGAGCCCGCGCCCGACCCCCGGCCCGGCCCGACCGGGCAGCCGTTGTTCTTGGCCCACTTGATGAAGTCGCCCACGATCAGGAAGTAGCCGGGAAACCCCATCTTCAGGATGGTGTTCAGTTCGAACTCGAGCCGCTCGACATAGCGCGCGCGCTGCTGCTCGCGTTTGGCCGGGTCGGGGTACAGCAGCGCCAGCCGCACTTCCAGCCCGTCAAAGGACTCCTGGCGGAAGAACGACTCCATCGTCATGCCCTCGGGCACGGGGAAGTTGGGCAGCTGCGGCTCGCCCAGCACCAGCGTCAGGCTGCAGCGGCGCGCGATCTCCACGCTGTTGGCCAGCGCCGAGGGCAGGTCGGCGAACAGCGCCTGCATCTCGGCCTGGGTCTTGAAGTACTGCTCGCGCGTGAAGCGGCGCACGCGCTTGGGGTTGCCCAGGATCTCGCCCTCGGCAATGCACACGCGCGCTTCATGGGCTTCGTAGTCGTCGGGGCCGGCAAACTGGATCGGGTGGGTCGCGACCACGGGGAGATTGAGGCGCGCGGCCAGCTGCGCCGCGGCCAACACGTGGGCTTCGTCGTCGGTGCGGCCCGCGCGTTGCAGCTCCATGTAGAACCGGTGCGGAAACATGGTCGCCAGGCGCAGCGCCTGGTTGGTGGCGCCCGGCAGATCGCCGCGCATCAGCGCCTGCCCCACGGGCCCGGCCTGCGCGCCCGACAGCACGATCAGGCCCTCGCCCAGCTCCTGCAGCCACTCCCAGGTGTAGACCGCCTGCGACTTGACGACATTGCGCGTCCAGCCGCGCGCCAGCAGCTCGCACAGGTTGTGGTATCCGACCTTGTTTTGCACCAGCAGGATGACGCGCGACGCGGCCGCGCCCTCCTCGCCCTCGAGCTGGATCTCGGTGCCCAGCACCGGCTTCACGCCCTTGCCCCGCCCTTCCTTGTAGAACTTGATCGCACCGAACATGTTGTTGTAGTCGGTGATGGCCATTGCCGGCTGCCCGTCGGACGCGGCGGCCTTGACGATGGCGTTGATGCGGGTGGTTCCGTCAATGACGGAGAACTCGGTGTGCAGGCGCAAATGAACAAACATGGGCAGCATTGTAGAAAGGCCGGGGCCCCACCACCGCGGGAGGGCACCCGCAGGCCCCGCGCGGCGCGGGCCTTTGAGGACATTACAATGCGGTTCCTTGCGCGTTTTCGCCTTGATGCCTGTGGGCAGAGATCCTTCGACAAGCTCAGGGTGAACGGGGGAGGTTGCGTTCGCCCTGAGCTTGACGAAGGGTAAACCGCCTGTCCTACAGAAACGGCTGTACGTCCGTGGGAGCCCACCCATGCCCCCTATTGCCAGAAAGCTTCCTGCCATGCTGCGTTTGTCCTCGCCCCTTCTCCCTGCCGTGCTCGCTGCGGGCCTGCTGGCGGCTTGCGCCCAAACCCAGGAAGATCCCACTGCGAAATGGACTCCCGACCGGATCTATACCGAAGCGCGCGACGAGGTGTCGTCCGGGGCTTTCGACAAGGCCGTGCCGCTGTTTGAAAAGCTCGAAGGGCGCGCCGCCGGCACGCCGCTGGCCCAACAGGCCCAGCTCGAGAAGGGCTATGCCCAGTACAAGGCGGGTGACAAGGCCCAGGCCCAGGCCACGCTGGACCGCTTCCTCAAGCTCCACCCGGCAAGCCCGGCCACCGACTACGCGCTCTATCTCAAGGGTCTGGTCAATTTCAACGACAACCTGGGCATGTTTGCCTGGCTGTCGCGCCAGGACCTGTCCGAGCGCGACCAGCAGGCGGCCAAGGACTCCTACGAGTCCTTCCGCGCGGTCGTCACGCGTTTTCCCGAGTCGAAGTACGCCAACGATTCGCGCCTGCGCATGACCTACATCGTCAATTCACTGGCCCAGTACGAAGTGCATGTCGCGCGCTACTACTACGAGCGCGGCGCCTATGTGGCGGCCATCAGCCGCGCGCAGACCGCACTGACCGACTACGAAGGCGTGCCCGCGGTGCGCGAGGCGCTGGTGATCCTGGTCAAGTCCTACGACGCGCTGGGCATGACCCAGCTGCGCGACGATGCCCAGCGCGTGCTGGAGACCACCTACCCGCAAGGTGCGGCCGAGCTCACGAAGAAGTCGAATCCCTGGTGGAAGTTCTGGTAAGCGCCAGCGCCGCCAGCGCCGCGTCGTAATCGGCGGGCGTGTGCAGGCGGCGCATCGGCGGCAGCGCCGCCAGCAGCCGCCGGCCATAGGGCTTGGATACCAGCCGGGTATCGCAGATGACCAGCACGCCCTGGTCGGTTTCACGCCGGATCAATCGCCCGGCCCCCTGCTTGAGCGCCATGGCCGCCTCGGGCAGCATGTAGTCGCGAAACGCGCTGCGCCCCACCGCTTCGAGCTGCTGCGAGCGCGCCTCGACCAGCGGGTCATCGGGCGGCGGAAACGGCAGCTTGTCGATCACCACCAGCTCCAGCGCATCGCCGGGCATGTCCACGCCCTCCCAGAACGTGGCGGACGCCACCAGGATGCAGCCGCGCCCGCCGCCCTGGCCCGCGCGAAAGCGTTCGAGCAGCAGTTGCTTGGGCGCCTGGCCCTGCACCAGCACTTCGAGCTCGGAAAACAGGCCGAACTGCGCCTGCAGCGCAGCGCCGATGGCCTGCAGCGCCTTGGTGGTCGTGGTGAGCACCAGCGTGCGCCCGCCCAGCACCTCGGCCGAGCGCTGCACCAGCGCGGCGACCTCGGCGCTGTGCGTGGGCGTGCCGGGCGCGGGAAACTCCCGGGGTACATACACCGCGGCCTGCTGCGCATAGTCAAACGGACTGTCGACGCGCAGCACGCGCGCGTCGCGCAGCCCGCAGGGCTCGGTGAACCAGGTGAGGTCGGCGTCGTCGCCCAGCGTTGCCGAGGTGAAGATCCAGGCGCCGGGGCGCGCGCCCGCGGTGTCCGCCGCCTCGCCCTCCTGCAATAGCCGCGTGCGCACGATGCGCGCGATGCTCAAAGGCGACTCGATCATGCGCAGGTGGCGGCTGCCGACATCGAGCCAGCGCACGCTGTCGTCGCTGCTGGTGCGGCCAAACAGCGCCAGCCGGCGCAGCAGCGCCTCGCCGCGCGCATAGAGCTGACGCAGCTCGGCGGCCATCTCCTCGACCGCCCCCAGGGCGACCAGCGCGGAATGAAGCGCCTGGCCCAGCGCCGAGAAGGCATAGGGCCAGACCTGGGGATCGAGCCCGTCTGGAACGGCGCCCAGCCAGCGCAGGCGTTGGCCCACGGCCGTGCGCCCCACGGCGAGGCGCAGGTCGCGCACGGTGCGTTCGAGGTCGGCGCTGAGTTGCATCCAGTCGCCCATGCCGCGCGCATGCTCGAGCGTCTGCGCCAGGAAGTCGCGTGCATAGCCTTGCAGCTGCGCCGTGCCCACCAACGTGCCCGCGAACTGGATACCGGTTTCATTGAGCTGGTGGGCTTCGTCGAACACCACCACGCCCACCGAGGGCAGCAGCTGCGCCACGCCCGATTCGCGCACCTCGAGATCGGCAAAGAACAGATGGTGATTGACCACGACCACATCGGCCACCAGCGCCTCGCGCCGCGCGACGTTGAGATGGCAGGGAACGAATTGCGGGCAGGCGCTGCCCAGGCAGTTGTCGCGCGTCGAGGTGACCAGCGGCCAGACCGGTGAGTCCTCGCTGATGGAGGACAGTTCGGCCAGATCACCCGTGCGCGTGATGCGCGCCCATTCCTCGACGCGCGCCAGCGTGCGCAGCAGCTGCGGGTCCTGCGGCGCGCCGCGGCCTGACGCGGCGCGGCCCTGGCGCGCATTGCCCAGATGGTGCTGGCACAGATAGCTGGGCCGGCCCTTGAGCTGCGCCATGCGCAGCGGCAGCCCCAGCATCTGCGCCAGACCCGGCAGGTCGCGCGAGAACAGCTGGTCCTGCAGCGCCTTGGTGGCCGTCGAGACCAGCACGCGCTGGCCGCTGAGCAGCGCCGGCACGAGATAGGAATAGGTCTTGCCAACCCCCGTGCCGGCCTCCACAACCAGCACTCCGCCGCCGGAAATGGTCTCGGCCACCGCCATCGCCATCGCGGTCTGTCCGCTGCGGGGGCGAAAATGCGGCTGCGCCCGCGCAATCACGCCGCCCGCCGAGAAAGCCGTCTGCACGGCGGAAAAATAATCGTTCACGCCGCTCCTAGAACCGGTTCACACTGCGCCACCGGCCTGAATTCTAAGAGTTTGCCCGCAGTCGGCGCGCCAGCGTGC
>JBEVDH010000270.1:0-4030 GCA_040514115.1 Comamonas sp.
CGGGCATTCTCGAAGAGCTCTACGAGCAATACCTGCTGCCGCCGCTGCACGCGGGCTGGAGCGTGCGCCGCAAGAGCCGCCATTTCCAGAGCTACGAGGAAGTCTCCAAGCGCTTCGGCAAGCTGCTGGGCATCGACCACTGGCTGATCAACCCGATGTTCACGCACTGCGAAGGGCTGGACTTCAACGAGGGCACCGGCATGGACGCGCTCAGCGCCCAGGTCGACATGCTGCTGACCAAGGTGCGCCGCAAGTACAAGGAATACGGCATCAAGGAAAAGCCCTTTGTCGTGGTCAAGGCCGACCATGGCACCTACGGCATGGGCGTGATGACGGTGCGCGACGCCAAGGATCTCGAAGTGCTCACGCGCAAGTCGCGCAACAAGATGGGCGTCATCAAGGACGGCCAGGCGGTGCACGACGTGATCATCCAGGAAGGCGTGCTGACGCAGGAGCGGATGAACAACGCGGTGGCCGAGCCGGTGGTCTACATGATGGACCGCTATGTGGTCGGCGGCTTCTATCGCATGCACCCCGAGCGTGGCGTCGACGAGAACCTCAACGCACCGGGCTCGAGCTTCGTGCCGCTGGCCTTCGAGCACAGCACCCAGCTGCCGCAGCTCGGCGCGCGCCCGGGTGCGAGCGCCCCCAACCGCTTCTATATGTATGGCGTGATTGGCCGTCTGGCGATGCTGGCCGCGAGCTACGAGCTCGAAGCCACCAACCCTGACGCCGAAATCTACGATTGATGCGCTAACGCCGTCGGCTCGCGCAAAGCCGGCCGACGGCACCCCATGACCCGACACCAAGACAGGGAGACCCGGCGCCTCGGCGGCTTCGGGTGCGTGCAGTGAACAATTCAAAATCCTCGTTGGCAGCGCTCACCTTGGGTGCGATTGGAGTGGTGTACGGGGATATCGGCACCAGCGTGCTGTATGCCGTCAAGGAAGTCTTTGGCTCCGGCCATGTGCCTTTCACCCACGCCAATGTCTACGGCGTTCTCTCCATCCTGTTCTGGACGCTCACACTGATCGTCTCGCTCAAGTACGTCACCCTGGTGCTGCGCGCCGACAACAACGGCGAGGGCGGCCTTGTCGCGATGCTGGCGCTGGCCTCGCAGGCCGTCAAGGACCAGCCGCGGCTGCGTGCCGTGCTGCTGCCGATCGGCATCTTCGGCGCCTCGCTGTTCTACGGCGACGGCGTCATCACCCCGGCCATCTCGGTGCTGTCGGCGGTCGAGGGCCTGGAAGTGGTGTCGCCGCACTTTCGCCAGTTCGTGCTGCCGCTGGCACTGCTGGTGCTGCTGGCGCTGTTCGCGCTGCAAAAGCACGGCACCGCGGGCATCGGCCGGTTCTTCGGGCCGATCACGCTGCTGTGGTTTGCTTGCCTGGCGCTGCTGGGCATCCGGCAGATCCTGGGTCACCCCGAAATTCTCGCGGCGCTGAGCCCGCACCACGCGATCAGCTTCATCTGGCGCCAGCCGGGCGTGGCTTTCATCATCCTGGGCGCGGTGGTGCTGTGCGTCACGGGCGCCGAAGCGCTGTATGCCGACCTCGGGCATTTCGGCAAGAAGCCGATCCGCCTGGCCTGGTTCGCGGTGGCCATGCCGGCGCTCACGCTCAATTACTTCGGGCAGGGCGCCTTGCTGCTGGCCCAGCCCGACGCCGTGCAGAACCCGTTCTTTCGCATGGCGCCGGAATGGGCGCTGCTGCCGCTGGTGCTGCTGGCCACGATGGCCGCGGTCATTGCCTCGCAAGCGCTGATCACCGGCGCATTCAGCGTCACGCGCCAGGTGATCCAGCTGGGCTACCTGCCGCGGCTTGAAATCCGCCACACCAGCGCCAAGGAGGCCGGGCAGATCTACATCCCGCTGGTCAACTGGAGCCTGTTCGCGGCCATTGCGCTGGCCATCATGCTGTTCCGTACCAGCGGCAACCTGGCGGCGGCCTACGGCATCGCGGTCACGCTGGACATGCTGATCACCACCTTGCTGACCTTCTTCGTGATCCGCTACCGCTGGCATTACCCCTGGCTGCTGTGCTGGGCCGCCACCGGCATCTTCTTCGTGATCGACCTCGCGTTCTTCAGCTCCAACCTGCTCAAGCTGTTCCAGGGCGGCTGGTTCCCGCTGGCGATTGGCGGTTGCGTATTCCTGCTGATGATGACCTGGCGGCGTGGTCGCCAGTTGCTGCACGACCGCCTGCAAAGCGAGTCGATCGAGCTGGCGGGATTCCTCAGCTCGCTGGCACTGCACCCGCCGCAGCGCGTTGCGGGCACGGCCATCTTCCTGTCGGGAGAGCCCGGCACGGTGCCTCCGGCGCTGCTGCACAACCTCAAGCACAACAAGGTGCTGCATGCGCAGAACCTGTTTGTCACGGTGCGCAACCACGAGATCCCATGGGTCGGCATGGACAAGCGCGTGCAGGCCGAGGCGCTGGGCGGCCACTGCTGGCAGGTCACCGTGCATTACGGCTTCAAGAACGAGCCGGATCTGCCCAAGGCGCTGGCCCAGCTCTCGGGCCTGGGCTACCCGTTCGATCCGATGGGCACCAGCTACTTCGTTTCGCGCGACATGGTGATCCCCGGCATGCGCCAGGGCATGTCGCCGTGGCGTGAGAAGCTGTTTGCGCAGATGCACCGCAATGCGAGCCGCGTGTCCGACTTCCTGCATCTGCCAAGCAACGCGGTGGTCGAGCTGGGCTCCAAGATAGAACTTTGAAAGCGGGCAGGCCTGGGCTTTCGGCAGCCCGGCCTTATTTGTGCAACAGTAGGGCGCTCGCGTGCCTGCGCACGCTGCCGCCGAGCCCCGCGCTGGCGCGGCATCCGGCCTGCAACTGTTGACACCACCATGAACCTTCTTTTCATTGCCGATCCCCTTGCGTCCTTCAAGATCCACAAGGACACCACCTTTGCCATGATGCGCGAAGCCCAGCGGCGCGGCCATGCGATTGCCGCCTGCGAAGTGCAGAGCATTTCCTGGCAGCGCGGCGGCAAGGTTTCGGCGCTGGTGCGCGACATCGTGCTCACGGGCGACGCCGACGAATGGTTCACCGAGCAGGGCACGCGCCGCGTGGCCCTGGCCGAATTCGACGGGGTGCTGATGCGCAAGGACCCGCCGTTCGACAGCGAGTTCTTCTACGCCACCCACCTGCTGGAGCAGGCGCAGCGCGAAGGCGCCAAGGTATTGAACAAGCCCAGCGCCTTGCGCGAGCATCCGGAAAAGCTCGCGATCATGGAGTTCCCCGAATTCATCGGCCCGACCCTGGTCACGCGCGATGCGCAGGAGATCCGCGCCTTCCATGCGGAGCACCAGGACATCATCCTCAAGCCGCTTGACGGCATGGGCGGCATGGGTATCTTCCGTGTCGGCGCCGACGGCCGCAACCTGGGCAGCATCATTGAAACGCTCAACCGCGAAGGTGCCCAAAGCGTGATGGTGCAGAAATTCCTGCCCGAGATCGTCGACGGCGACAAGCGGGTGCTGGTCATCGGCGGCAAGCCGGTGCCCTATTGCCTGGCGCGCATTCCCCAAGGCAACGAAGTGCGCGGCAACCTCGCGGCCGGCGGCAAGGGCGTGGCCCAGCCACTGAGCGACCAGGACCGGGCCACCGCCGAAGCCATCGGTCCGATCCTGATGCAGCGCGGGCTGCTGCTGGTCGGACTGGACATCATCGGCACGTCCGTGACGGAGATCAACGTCACCAGCCCGACCTGCTTCCAGGAGATCTATGACCAGACTGGTTGTGATGTTGCTGCCCTGTTCCTCGATGCGCTCGAGCAGGAGTTGAGCGACAATTGATGTCCGTTTGAGAGATGCACCGCCTGCGGTGCATCTGCCGGCCACAGGCCGGCAGATGGCCATCAAGACGCCATTGCAGAAATCGGGCCTTGTTTGAAAAAACGGTTGAAAAACCGGGCTACAATGCAAGGCTGCGCTGCTGAAACAGTCTTTTGATTGAATCGGCAGCAAGAAACTTAAAGTTGACAGGGTCTTTAAAACTGTTGTAGAATTCAAGGCTTCGCTGATCAC
>JBEVDH010000283.1:0-10977 GCA_040514115.1 Comamonas sp.
CGGATCTGCGCCGTGTCGCTGCTGTGCTGGCCCAGCTTGTCCTCGAGGCGTGCGACCACATAGCCCGGTGCACTGGTCGGCACCAGAAAGGCACTCATGCCCTTCTTGCCCGCGGCCTTGTCGGTCACGGCAATGACGATCGCCACCTGGCCGTTCTGCCCGCTGGTGATGAACTGCTTGTCGCCATCGATCACATAGTCATCGCCGTCTTTGCGCGCCGTGGTGCGCAAAGACGATGCATCCGAGCCCGCATGCGGCTCGGTCAGGCAGAACGCGCCCAGCATCTCGCCGCGCGCCAGCGGCACCAACCACTGCTGCTTTTGTGCCTCGCTGCCGTAACGCATCAAGATGGCGTTGACCGGACAGTTGGTCACGCTGATGGCGGTGCTCGTGCCGCCGTCACCGGCCGCGATTTCCTCGAGCACCAGCGCCAGGCTCAGCGTATCGAGCCCCGCGCCGCCATAGGCCTCGGGCACGCAGATGCCATAGGCGCCGAGCGCGGCCAGGCCCTGGTGCACGTCCTTGGGAAAGTGGTGCTCCTTGTCCCAGCGCGCCGCATGCGGCCAGATTTCCTGGCGCACGAAATCGCGCACCGCGTCGCGGATCATTTCCTGGTCGGGGGTCAGCAGCATTCGATTGTCTCCGTTGTGTGTTTTGTATTCCTTGCGCTGCGCCTGGCGTCACGCGCGCGCTACCAGCTGTCGGCGCGCCTGCCGTCATGGTGCAGCAGCCGGCCGGCATCGGCGCGCTGGGCCGCAGCCAGCGTGGCGCGCAGGCCCTGCACGCTTTCCTCGACCGACAAGAGCGCGTTGTCCCCGCCCATCCCGGTGCGCACCCAACCCGGGTCCATGGTCACCAGCAGTACGCCGGGCCAGCCCTGCTGGGCCGTGGCCACGGCCATGTTCAGCGCCGCCTTGCTGCAGCGATAAAGCCAGGAATGGTCATTGTCTACATGGCCGATCTGGGCCATGCTGCTGGAGATGAACGCGAACTTGCCGCCAGCCGCTTGCACCATCGGCGCCACCTGCGGCAGGGCCTGCATCGCGCCGAGCAAATTGGTGTGCATGACGCGGTCGAACTCCTGCTGCGTCGGCGGGTTGGTCGAGCGCTGATGGTCGAGCACGCCCGCCACATACCAGGCGAAGTCGAATTTCTCGCCGTCAAGCAGCCAGGCCAGCCCGCTGACCGACTGCGGCTGGGCCACATCGACCAGATGCACGGCCGCCGCGCCCAGCGCCAGCAGCGCGTCGCGGTCCTCGGCGCGGCGCACCGTCGCCACCACGCGGTCGCCGTTGTCTATGTACTGCCGCGCCAGTTCGTGGCCAATGCCACGCGACGCGCCGATCACCAAAACCTGCGCCATTGCACTCTCCTGTAAAAATCGCTACGCCGGGCCCTGCTCCCGGGCAATCTGGTGCGCATAGCGCGCGACCATGACCTCCTGCGGCTCGGCCGGTGCCTGCAGGCCCATCTGCGCCTGGATCATCTGGTTCAGGCTGGGCATGGCCGTGCGCGGCACCTGCGCCTCGGGCTTCCACAGCCGCGCACGCATCAGGGCCTTGGCGCAGTGCAGATAGGCTTCCTGCACATTCACTTCGATCACCAGCCGCGCGCGCGCGTTCTCGCTGCGAAACAGCGCCGTGTAATGCGCCTCGTCGCGCAGCCGCGCCGTGCCGTTCACGCGCAGCGTCTCGTCAAACCCGGGCACGAGAAACAGCAGCCCGATGCGCGGGTCGTGCAGCAGATTGCTCAGGCTGTCGAGCCGGTTGTTGCCGCCCGCATCGGGCAGCAGCAGCGTGTTCTTGTCGGGCGCCTTCACAAACCCCGGCAGGCCGCCGCGCGGCGAGGCATCGAGCAGGGAACCGGCCGCGCCCGCGGTCGAGACAATGCACAGCGGCGAAAGCGCGATGAAGCGCAGGCAGTAGCGGTCGAGGTCCACCTGCTGCTTGAGCAAGGCCCGCTCGGCCGGCGCGTCATAAAGCGCACGCAGCTGCTCCTCATTGGTGATCAAGTTCGTTCCCTTTGCTGATGTCGCCTGCGGTTGCCGGGCCGTGCGGCAGCTTAAACCAGTTCGATGGCCATCGCCGTGGCTTCGCCGCCACCGATGCACAGCGTCGCCAGGCCGCGTTTCTTGCCGCGAGTCTGCAGCGCATGCAACAGCGTGACCAGGATGCGCGCGCCGCTGGCGCCGATCGGGTGGCCCAGCGCGCAGGCGCCGCCATGCACGTTGACGATGTCATGCGACACGCCCAGCTCGGCCATCAGCGCCAGCGGCACCACCGCAAACGCCTCGTTGATTTCCCAGAGATCGACATCGGCCACCGTCCAGCCCGCCTTCTTCAGCGCTTTCTGCGTCGCGCCGACCGGCGCCGTCGTGAACCATTCGGGCGCCTGCGCAAAGCTCGCATGCGACACGATGCGCGCCAGCGGCTTGCAACCCAATTCGCGCGCCGTCGACTCACGCATCAGCACCAGCGCCGCTGCGCCATCGTTGATGCTCGAGCTCGATGCCGCGGTGATCGTGCCGTCCTTCTTGAACGCCGGCTTGAGGCTGGCGATCTTGTCGAGCCGCGCCTTGGCCGGGCCTTCGTCGATGCTCACCACGACATCGCCTTTGCGCGTGGACACCGTGACCGGCGTGATCTCGGCATCGAAGGCGCCGCTTTGCGCCGCCGCCTGCGCGCGCTGTACGCTGGCCGTCGCGAACGCATCCTGCTGCGCGCGTGTGAACTGGTATTTGGCCGCACAGTCCTCCCCAAAGGTACCCATCGAGCGGCCCGCCTCGTAGGCGTCCTCGAGGCCGTCGAGCATCATGTGGTCGAAAATCTTGTCATGCCCCATGCGGTAGCCGCCGCGGCCCTTCTTGAGCAGATAGGGCGCGTTGGTCATGCTCTCCATGCCGCCCGCGACCATCACATCGCGGCTGCCCGCCACCAGCTGGTCATGGGCCAGCAGCGTCGCTTCCATGCCCGCGCCGCACATCTTCGACAGCGTCACGGCTCCGGTGCTTTGCGGCAGCCCGCCCTTGAAGCCCGCCTGGCGCGCGGGCGCCTGGCCCTGGCCCGCCATCAGGCAGTTGCCAAACAGCACTTCATCGACCTTCTCGGGCGCAATGCCCGCGCGCTCAACGGCCGCCCGGATGGCCGCGCCGCCCAGGTCATGCGCCGCCAGCTCGGAAAAATCGCCCTGGAAGGCGCCCATCGGCGTGCGGGCAGCGCCCACGATCACAATGGCTTCGTTCATTTCCTGTCTCCTCTTGGTTTGAAAAATGGGAAAGTGGCGCCGCGTTCAGGGCGCAGTGGGATCGTCGTTTGCATTCCAGACAAAGCGCCGTTCGCGCTCATAGGGAAAGACATCATGTACATAGCCGGCGCGGATGCGCTGCTGGTGCGCCTGCCAGAACGCGGGTTCGAGCAGCTCGGCATGGTGCTGCATGAAGACCTCGCGCACCGCCGGGTGGCCCAGCAGGAAGGGCGCGAAGCTCTGCGGAAACACATCGCGCGGGCCGACCGCATACCAGACCTCGCCGCTCATCTCGTCTTCCTCGTTGCGCGGCTCGGGCACCGCGCGGAAGTTGCAGTCCGTGAGGTACTCGATCTCGTCGTAATCGTAGAACACGACCTTGCCATTGCGTGTCACGCCAAAGTTCTTCCAGAGCATGTCGCCGGGAAAGATGTTGGCCGCCACCAGGTCCTTGATCGCATTGCCGTATTCGACCACGCTGCGCTCGAGCTGCGCCTGGCCGCGCGCGTCGCCCGGCCCGGCCTCGAGCGCCTCCTGCAGGTATAGGTTGAGCGGGATCATGCGCCGCTCGATATACAGGTGGCGCAGGATGACCTCGGTGCGCCCGTCGCCGTCGCGGTCGCTGATCTCGAGCTGGCTGGGCGCGAACTGCGCGATCTCGGCAATCAGCGCCGCCTCGAAGCGGTCATGCGGAAACGCCACCAGGCTGTATTCCAGCGTATCCGCCATGCGGCCCACGCGGTCATGCTGCTTGACCAGCTGGTACTTGGCCTTGACCTGCTCGCGCGTCGTGTCCTTCTGCGGCGGGTAGTAATCCTTGATCAGCTTGAACACATAGGGAAAGCTCGGCAGGTCGAACACCAGCATGACCATGCCCTTGATGCCCGGCGCGATGCGGAACTGGTCGCTGGAGTAGCGCAGGTGGTGCAGGAAGTCGCGGTAGAACAGCGTCTTGCCCTGCTTGGCCAGGCCCAGCGCGGTGTAGATCTCGGCGCGCGGCTTGCGCGGCATCAGGCTGCGCAGGAAATGCACATAGGCGCTCGGTATCTCCATGTCCACCATGAAGTAGGCGCGCGCAAAGCTGAACAGCGCCTGCAGGTCGTCCTCGCCAAACAGCGCGGCATCGATCACCAGCGCGCCGCGCGGCCCGTGCAGCAGCGGCAGCACCAGCGGCATCTCGGCATAGCCGTTGATGAGCTTCGCCACCAGATAGGCGCCCTTGTTGCGGTAGAACAGGCTCGACAGCACCTGGATCTGGAAGTTCGCGCGCAGCCGCCCGAGCATGTCCTGGCGCGCAATCGCCTGCTCCACCGCCGCGAGATCGCGCGGCAGATCCTCGAAGGCGCGCTGCAGCTCCAGGTCGGCCACGATCCGCTGCAGCGTGACCAGCAGCGTCTGCGGCTGCGCGCCACGCATCGGGTAATAGGCGCGGTAGGTCGGGCGCGCGCCCGGATCGTCGTTCTCGATGTATTCCGTGCTCACGGCGGGCCGCACGAAAATGAAATCGTTCTGGAAATGCGTGCGGTGCAGGATCCGCGTCGTTACCGAGTTGAAGAAGGTCTCGGCCAGCTCGGGCTGGAAGTGGTTGACCAGCAGGCCGATGTAATGGAGCTTCACCTGCTGCCACACCGCCATCGGCAGCGCCCCGGCGGAAAACTCCTTTTCCAGCCGGCCCGTGCATTCCTTGACGCGCAGGTCATAGAACGCGATCCGCTCGCGCTGCGCACGCTGCTGGCCAGGCCAGTCGGCGGTCTCGAAGCGGTGCTTGGCGCGCGCCGACTCCGAGCGAAACAACCGGTAATGGCGGTTGAAACCATCCAGCATGGCCTTGGCAATGTCAAAGGCCTGCGGCGCGTCGAGTCGCTGGGGAAACATCGCGCAGGCTGCCTGGTGCATTTATTGCCGTGCGGCTCAGCTGCGCTCGCGGCTGGCCACATATGCCACCGCTTCCTGGTAGGCCTGGCCGGCCCCCTGCACGCCCGGCAGGCTCATCTGCAGGTTATTGATCAGGCCGTCCTTGAGCCCGTAGCACCAGCCATGCAGCGTGACCTTCTGGCCACGCGCCCAGGCGTCCTGCATCACCGTGCTCTGCGAGATATTCATCACCTGCTCGATGGCATTGAGCTCGCACAGCGCATCGTGGCGCCACACGGTGGGCAGCGCCTCGAGCAGGCTGCGGTGCTTGTCGCGCACATCCTTCACATGGCGGATCCAGTTATCGACCAGCCCCATGCGCAGGTCATTGAGCGCGGCCAGCACGCCGCCGCAGCCGTAGTGGCCCACCACCATCAGGTGCTCGACCTGCAGCTGGTCCACCGCATACTGGATGGTCGACAGGCAGTTGAGATCGCTGGGCACCACCACGTTCGCGACGTTGCGGTGTACGAAGATCTCGCCGGGCTCCAGCCCCGTGATCTGGTTGGCCGGCACGCGGCTGTCCGAGCAGCCAATCCACATGTAGCGCGGCTTTTGCTGGGCCATCAGGCCGGTGAAGAAGCCGGGCCGGTCATGTTCCACCTGCGCCGCCCATGCACGGTTATGGGCAAACAAGTCATCGATGGAGGTCGTCGTCATGGAGAAATTCCTGGTAATCAAATGAGACAGGCGCAGGGCCGCTCAGCAGGTTTCGGAAAACAGTTCCCGGCCGATGAGCATCCGGCGGATTTCGCTCGTTCCCGCGCCGATTTCATAGAGTTTCGCATCCCTCCACAGACGGCCGAGGGGGTAGTCGTTGATATACCCATTGCCGCCATAGATTTGGACCCCTTCGCCCGCCATCCAGGTGGCTTTCTCGGCACACCACAGAATCACGCTCGCGCAGTCCTTGCGCACCTGGCGCACATGCCCGTCTCCCAGCAGATCGAGGTTCTTGGCAACCGTATAGGCAAAGGAGCGACCGGCCTGCAGCACGGTATACATGTCCGCGACCTTGCCCTGGATCAACTGGAATTCACCGATGCTCTGACCGAACTGCTTGCGGTCATGGATATAGGGCACGACCGAATCCATCACCGACTGCATGATCCCGAGCGGCCCGCCCGTGAGCACCGCGCGCTCGTAGTCGAGCCCGCTCATCAGCACCTTCGCGCCGTTGTTCAGGCCACCGAGCACGTTCTCGGCCGGCACCTCGACGTTCTCGAATACCAGCTCGCCCGTATGGCTGCCGCGCATGCCCAGCTTGTCGAGCTTCTGCGCCACCGAAAATCCTGGCATGCCCTTCTCGATCAGGAAGGCCGTCACGCCGCGCGCACCCATCTGCGGCTCGGTCTTGGCATAGACCACCAGCGTGTCAGCGTCCGGGCCATTGGTGATCCACATCTTGTTGCCGTTGAGCAGGTAATAGCCGCCCTTGTCCTCGGCCTTGAGCTTCATGCTGATCACATCCGAGCCCGCCCCGGGCTCGCTCATGGCCAGCGCGCCCACATGCTCGCCGCTGATCAGCCGCGGCAGGTACTTGCGGCGCTGCTCATCCGTGCCATTGCGGTTGATCTGGTTCACGCAGAGATTGCTGTGCGCGCCATATGACAGGCCCACCGAGGCGCTGGCACGCGAGATCTCTTCCATCGCCACCATGTGCGCGAGATAACCCATCTGCGCGCCGCCCCAGGTCTCGGGCACGGTGATGCCCAGCACGCCCAGCGCGCCCATCTTTTCCCACAGGTCCATGGGGAACTGGTCGCTGCGGTCGATCTCCGCGGCACGCGGCGCAATCTCGGCCTGCGCGAATTCGCGTACCGCATCGCGCAGCGCATCGATGTCTTCGCCCAGCTGGAAGTTGAGTCCTGGAAGGTCGGCGATCATGTTTTGTCTCCTGTTGGAATAGCTTGGAATGCCAGCGCAGCCCTGCAGGGCTTCATTACGTTTACGTAAACGTCAATTATGGATTATTTTTCCCCATCGACCTTGGCAAGAAGCTGACGGGCCTCGTCCTCATGCTCGCGCACCTCGTCCAGATTCATCTGCAGATCGGCCATGCGATCTTCGAGCTGCTGCCGGTGCTGCCCCAATACCTCGAGGAACTTGCGCAGCTGCGCGCCCGTGTCGCGCGGGCTGTCGTACACATCGATGATGTCCTTGGCTTCGCTCCGGGACAGTCCCAGCCGCTTGGCACGAAGCGTCAGCCGCAGCCGGGTGCGGTCGCGCGCGCTGTAGATGCGGGTGCGTCCCGCGGGCCCGGTGCGCTCGGGCTGCAGCAGCCCCATGTCTTCATAGAAGCGCATGGCGCGTGTGGTCAGGTCGAACTCCTTGGCGAGGTCGCTGATGGTATAGGTGATGGGCATACGGAGATCTGGAGGAAGCCGCACAGGTGACATGCGCACGGGCTTGAATGCCTAGAATACAAAGGTTGACGTTTACGTCAACGTTAACATAACTCCCGGCGCGCACCATGAACCTGCTTGAACATGAAATCCACTATCCGCGTGCTGAGGAAATGCCAGACGCCGGCAGTTGCCTCGAAGTGGCGCCGGGCATCAAATGGATCCGCATGGGCCTGCCCTTCGCGCTCAACCACATCAACCTCTGGCTGCTGCGCGACAGCTTCGATGACGGCGCCGGGCCACGCGCCGGCTGGACCGTCATCGACTGCTGTGTGGCCAGCGACAGCAGCCGCGCCCAGTGGGAACAGATCTTTGCCGAGCAGCTCGAAGGCCTGCCCATCGTGCGCGTGCTTGTCACCCACATGCATCCTGACCACATCGGTCTGGCGCACTGGCTCTGCAGCCGCTGGGATGCCCCGCTGTGGATCAGCGCCACCGACTACCACGCGGCGCTCGTGGCCTGCAAGCCGCCTGCCAGCCACAACCTCGAAGGCGGCGCGCGCAACGCGGCCTTCTATGAGCACCATGGGCTGGACGACCCCGAATTCCTGCAGCATGTCGTGCAACGCACGGCCTATTACTCCCAGCTCGTTCCCGACCTCCCCGGCAGCTACCGCCGGCTGATGGACCGGGAGCAGCTGCAGATCGGCGCGCATTCCTGGGAATGCATCGTCGGCTATGGCCATGCGCCGGAACACATGGCCTTTTACTGCGCCGCGCTGCAGGTGCTGATCAGCGGCGACATGGTGCTGCCGCGCATTTCCACCAATGTCAGCGTGCAGGCGAGCGAACCGCAGGGCGACCCCCTGGGCTGGTTCCTCGAGTCGCTGCAGCGCTATCTGCCGCTGCCCGAGGGCACGCTGGTACTGCCATCCCATGGCAAACCCTTCCAGGGCCTGCACACGCGCATCCGTCAACTCGAGGACCACCACGCCGAGCGGCTCGACGAGGTGCGCGCGGCCTGCGCCCACGGCCCGACCCATGCCGCCCAGGTGATGCACGCCATGTTCCGCCGCCCGCTCAACGCGCACGAGCAGACGTTCGCGCTGGGCGAAGCCCTGGCCCATCTGAACTACCTCTGGCGCCGCGGTGAAATCGCGCGCCATGACCGTGACGGGCGCTGCACGTTCACCGCGGTGAAGTGATCAGGCACGCAGCAGTGAGCCGCATTCCAGCGCCTGCATCGGAGATATCCGCAGAAAAAACGCGTACCCGCTGGCTGGCTAAAGTCGACACACCGGTCATGACGGCACACCTCCCCTAAAATCGGGAACTTCCGCAGCGCGACTGCGGACAAGCATTGTGCTCCCTCATTCGATCTCTACCCCCCTCAAATAAAAATGAAACGATTGCCAACCCTTGTCGAAGGCCTGGACGAGATCCTCAACGGCGGTCTGTTCGAGGGAGGCGTCTATATTTTCGAGGGGCCACCGGGCGTGGGCAAGACCACCCTGGCCAATCAGATTGCATACACCCTTGCCAGGCGCGAGATCCGGACGCTGTATGTCACCATGCTCGCGGAATCCCACGCGCGCATGCTTCAGCACATGGAGCAGCAGATCTTCTTCGACCAGCAGGAAGTGAGTTCGACGGTCTTCTACGTCAGCGGCTACCGTGAGCTGGAAGAAGGGGGTTTGAAAGCAGTGGTGAGCCTGCTGCGCGGGGAACTGGTGCGCCACCGTGCCTCGCTGCTGGTGATCGATGGCCTGGTGGTGGACAGCCTGGGGTCGATGACCAACGATTCGGTGCGCCAATTCGTTCACGAATTGCAGAGCCTGGTCAGCGCACTGTCCTGTACCTGCCTTGTTCTCACCAGTGGCAGCAGCAATGCCCTGAGTGCAGAACAGACGATGGTGGACGGCATCTTCGCCTTTGAGGATCACGGCTTTCATTGGCGCGCGGAGCGCCGCATGCAGGTGCGCAAGTTTCGCGGCAGCCAGATCATCCGTGGCCAGCACACCTTTTGCATATCGACCCAGGGGCTTCAGTTCTTCCCCCGACTGGAGAGCCTGCCGCTGCGCGACAGCAACGTGAAGCTGGGCAGGAACGTGCTGTCCACCGGCATGCGCGCAATCGATGATGTCCTGCACGACAACGGGCTTTTTGGCGGTAGTGCTTCCATAGTCATCGGTCAAACTGGAACAGGCAAGACCACGCTCGCGTTGGCTTTTGCGGCCGCGTCCAGCGCTGCCGTTCCAGGTCTCATTCTTTCTTGTACGGAGTTCGGCAGCGATTTACGGCGCCTCGGGACCAACATGGGCCTGGGCATTGAGACTGCCGTGGTGTCCGGTGCATTGGTGATCAAGAATTTGGGGTACGAGGACGAATCCATGGATGAAATGGGCCACAAATTGCTGCGTTCAGTCGATGAACTGAAGATCCGGAGGCTGGTCGTGGATGGTCTCGCAGGCTTGGCTGACACCCTGGCCTTTCAAGAACGGGGATACCGGTTCCTGGGCCGCTTGCTGATGGAATTGCGCCGGCGCGGAGTCACGTCCTTATTTACCGTTGATCCAGACGCCTTGGCCGTTGCGGCAGACACGCCATTGGCCAATGGGGTGACGGGCTGGTTCGATAACGTGTTCGCTTTTGCCCCTGAATCTCAGACCAAGCGACAAGGCGATCCACGTGTCATCAGGATTATAAAAGTCCGTGGCGGCGGCGCCTCGCAGGCTGCGGTAGACGTCTTCATTGCGCCCTGCCGGGCCACTGAACCCCTTATTTCCTAAGAAAGACCGTCTCGATGAAATTGATTCTTATTGTCGAGGACGAATACGGAAATGCGGAGATATTGCAGCTTTTGCTTGAGGCCGAAGGCTATCGCACAGCGGTAGCGTCCAATGGCAAAGAGGCGCTGGAAATCCTCGAGCATGGCGAAAAGCCCGCCTTGATACTTTCGGACTTCATGATGCCCATCATGAACGGCGGTGAGCTTGGGCAGGCCCTGAGTCAGGACAAGGTGTTGAGCCAGATCCCGTTCATTTTCATGAGTGGCACAAGCCAGGACATCGTGCGACGCGTTTTCAGCGACTACGATGCATTCCTCGTCAAACCCATTGAACTGGATTCCCTGCTGCTGGTCATCCAGCGTGTGATTGCGCAGGGGCGCCCGCCTCGGGCCGCTAACGGGGAAGTGGGCGAATCCGTTCGCCACCTGCTCAAGGGCGTCCATGTGGCCAGCCGCGATTGAAGCCGTGGGCCTGGCACAAGCCGCTCAACGGACCACTTGCAAACCTTGTAAACCCCATATCCAAACGCCATGTTGAAACATGGTGCTGACGAAAAAGAGAGCGCGCAGCGCTCTCTTTTTTTGTCTTCATGGAAGTCCCGCTGTTGCAGCCGGAAAAAACAAAACCCCCAGGCCTTTGGGGCGCTGGGGGTTTGCTTGCTGTAAGAGCCTGACAATGACCTACTT
>JBEVDH010000057.1:0-31274 GCA_040514115.1 Comamonas sp.
GTAGACGGGGATCGACAGCTCGGTGCGCGGCAGCGTGATCTCCACCCGCCGTGCGCCCAGCTTTTCGTACTCGGCCAGCGCGGCCTCGATGGCCGCGCGCACGCCCGGCGCGACGCCGTCGCCCAGGAACTCCTTCGGCACGCCGATGCGCAGGCCTTCGACCGAGGCGTCGAGAGCGCGCGAATAGTCTTCGGCCGGTTTGTCGAGTGAGGTCGAATCGCGCTCCGGGTCCGGGCCGCACATGGCCGAGAGCAGCAGTGCGCAGTCCTCGGCCGAGCGCGCCAGCGGCCCCGCCTGGTCGAGGCTGGACGCGAAGGCCACCATGCCATAGCGCGAGGCGCGCCCGTAGGTGGGCTTGATGCCGGTGATGCCGCAGAACGAGGCCGGCTGGCGGATCGAGCCGCCGGTGTCGGTGCCGGTCACGGCCGGCGCCAGCCGCGCGGCCACGGCCACGGCCGAGCCACCCGACGAGCCGCCGGGCACGCGCGACAGGTCCCAGGGGTTGCGCACCGGCGCGGGCGCGTCGAAGCCCACGGGCGCCACGGCCGAATTCTCGTTGGCCGAGCCCATGGCGAATTCATCGCAGTTGAGCTTGCCCAGCGTCACGGCACCAGCCTCGGCCAGGCGCGTGACCACCGTCGCGTCAAACGGCGACTGGTAGCCGGCAAGCATCTTCGAGCCGGCGGTGGTGGGGAAGTCGCGCGTGACGAAGATGTCCTTGTGGGCAATCGGCACACCGGTCAGCGTGCCGGCATTGCCGGTGGCCAGCTGCGCATCGGCGGCGCGGGCCTGGGCCAGTGTGGCTTCTTCGTTGAGCGCCACATAGGCACCCAGCGTATGCTGCGCCTTGGCACGGTGGAGGAAATGCTGGGCGGCCTCGACGGCGGAAACCTGGCGCGTGCGCAGCTGCTGGGCGAGCGCGGTGACGCTCAGATCGTGCAGATCGGTGGAATGCGAAGTCATGCGGGAAAGCCTTACTCGATCACTTTGGGAACCAGGAACAGGCCGCGCTCGACGGCCGGTGCGTTGTGCTGGTTGGCTTCGCGGTTATTCGGTTCGCTGGCAATATCCTCACGCAGACGCAATTGAACGTCTTCGATGGCCGCCACGGGGTGAGACAGTGGCGCGATGCCCAAGGTATCCACAGCCTGCATCTTCTCGACGATGCCGAAGAAGCCGTTGAGCTGTGCAAGCATGCGCTCACTCTCGGTGGAAGATAGTTCAAGCCGCGCCAGATTGGCGATGCGCTCGATGTCGTGAGAGGTCAGTGCCATAGGGTTTTAGAAAGAGGAAACCAGAAGTAAAGCTGTGATCCGGGTCAAGTCGGCAGAGGTTATTCACAGGGGATACGGTATTATCTCGGCTTTGCCGCACTACCCTCTTTTGAGGCGGTATTTGCGGCATTGAGCCTCATTGCACTCCCACCCCCCCTGATACCTGGCGATGGCCGGCCGACGCGCCGACCGTGCCTGAGAGGACCTTTGAATGTTCGGAGCTTTTCGTCGGTACTTCTCCACCGACCTGGCCATTGATCTTGGCACAGCAAATACGCTTATTTTCGCCCGTGACAAAGGCATTGTCCTGGATGAACCCTCGGTTGTTGCCATCCGCCATGAAGGCGGCCCGCACGGCAAGAAGGTGATCCAGGCCGTTGGCCGCGAGGCCAATGCCATGCTCGGCAAGGTGCCTGGCAACATCGAAGCCATCCGCCCGATGAAAGACGGCGTCATTGCCGACTTCGTCATCACCGAGCAGATGATCAAGCAGTTTATCAAGATGGTGCACCCGCGCACGCTGTTCTCGCCCAGCCCGCGCATCATCATCTGCGTGCCCTGCGGTTCGACCCAGGTCGAGCGCCGCGCCATCAAGGACGCGGCAGAAGCGGCGGGCGCACGCTCGGTGCATCTGATCGAGGAACCGATGGCCGCGGGCATCGGCGCGGGCTTGCCGGTGTCCGAGGCCTCGGGCTCGATGGTGGTCGACATCGGCGGCGGCACGACCGAAGTCGGCGTGATCTCGCTGGGCGGCATGGTCTACAAGGGCTCGGTGCGCGTGGGCGGCGACAAATTCGACGAAAGCATCATCAGCTACATCCGCCGCAACTACGGCATGCTGATCGGCGAGCCCACGGCGGAATTGATCAAGAAGCAGATCGGCTCGGCCTTCCCCGGCTCCGAAGTGCGCGAGATCGAAGTCAAGGGCCGCAACCTGTCGGAAGGCGTGCCGCGCAGCTTCACGATCTCGAGCAACGAAGTGCTCGAAGCCCTGACCGAGCCGCTCAACCAGATCGTCTCCGCCGTGAAGAACGCGCTCGAGCAGACCCCGCCCGAACTCGGTGCCGACATTGCCGAGCGCGGCATGATGCTCACCGGTGGCGGCGCGCTGCTGCGCGACCTCGACCGCCTGCTGGCCGAGGAAACCGGCCTGCCGGTGCTGGTGGCCGAAGAGCCGCTGACCTGTGTGGTGCGCGGCTGTGGCATGGCCCTCGAGACCCTCGATCGCCAGGGCAGCATTTTCACCACGGATTGAGCTGCGGGCTGCATGGACCGCGCTGAGCGGCGAGAAGGCAAACACATGGCTGCGCAAGAATTCGCATTGCCGCCGGCAGCGGGGTGGGCCTGATGCCGCTGGGAACCCTTGACCGGCGCGTGCCATCCCTGTTCCGCCAGGGACCGTCGGCGCTGTCGCAGCTGGCTTTCTACAGCGCCTTGGCGCTGTTTCTGATGGTGGCCGACGCGCGCTTCAAGCTCACCGAGCCGGTGCGCCAGGTCGTCGCCACCGTCCTCTATCCGGTGCAGTGGCTCATGTTCCAGCCCGTGGCCCTGGTCAACGAAGGCATGGGCTACATGCAGTCGATGGAGCAGGCCCAGGCCCAAGTGCGCGCCGCCGACCAGCGGCTGGCACAGGTCGCGCAAAGCGCGCATCTGGCCGAGCAGCTGCTTGACGAGAACCTGCACCTGCGCGCGCTCCTCGCGCTGCGCGAGCACCTGGCCAGCCCCGGCCAGGCCGCCGAAGTCATCCACGACACCCCCGACCCCTATACCCGCCGCGTGGTCATCGACCGCGGCGAGACCTCGAATATTGCGCTCGGCTCGCCGGTGCTCGACGCCAATGGCGTGCTGGGCCAGGTCACGCGCGTCTATCCGCTGCGCAGCGAAGTCACGCTGCTGATCGACCGCGATCAGGCCATTCCCGTCTTCAACCCGCGCACCGGCGCGCGCAGCGTTGCCTATGGCGACCCCGCGCCCGGCGGCGGCGGCATCGAGCTGCGCTTTGTGCCCAGCAACGCCGATGTCATCGTGGGCGACCTGCTCACCACCAGCGGCGTCGACGGTGTCTATCCCGCGGGAATTCCGGTGGCGCGCGTGCTGCGCGTCGAGCACCGCGCCGATTCGGCGTTCTCGCGCATCCATTGCGAACCCATGGCCCGGATCCAGCAGGCGCGCCATGTGCTGGTGCTGCCGCCGCTGGCGCTGGTCGCCGCGGAGGATGTGCCGGTGGCGAAGGCGCCGGTTGCCGCGAAGCCGCCAGCACCTGCCGCCGCCGCTGTGACCGCTGTCCCGGCGACACCCGCCCCATCCACCACGCGTGCGCGCCAGGAGACTCCGCGATGATCATGCCGCGCGGGCAGCCGCTGCTGCTGCCGGTCAACCCGGTGTTCATGGCCGCGAGCCTGATGGCGGCGCTGTCCATCAACATGCTGCCGCTGGGCCGCGTGGCCTGGATGCCCGATCTCTTGATGCTGCTGCTGGCCTTCTGGAGCCTGCACCAGCCGCAGCGCGTGGGCATGGGCCTGGCCTTCGTATTGGGCCTGTGCATGGACGTGCAGCACAGCGCGCTGCTGGGTCAGCACGCGCTGGTCTATTGCCTGCTGCTGTTCGGCACCAAGGTCGTGCGCCGGCGCCTGCTGTGGTTCAGCCTGCTGGTGCAGGCGCTGCAGATGCTGCCGCTGTTTTTCCTGGCCCATGCGGTGGCGCTGGTCGTGCGGCTGATCGGCGGCGACGATTTCCCGGGCTGGAGCATCGTCATCGCCCCCGGCGTCGAAGCCCTGCTCTGGCCCCTGGTCAGCGGCCTGCTGCTCGCGCCCCAGCGGCGCGCGCCCGACGCCGACGAAAACCGGCCGCTGTGAGGTTGCGCATGACGGTGCTACGTTCTGCCCCGGGCTGCGCGCGGCATTGCCGCAGGGCCGCCGCATGATGGAAGTGCTCGACTCCGAAGCCGAACAGTCGCGCTTTCGGCTGCGCGTCTGGGTGGTCGCGGCGGTGGTGCTGCTGGCGTTCTGCGTGCTGGTCTGGCGCCTGCTGGTGCTGCAGGTGGTGCGCCATGAAGACCTGGCCGAACGCGCCGAGAGCAACCGCACGGCGGTCGTGCCGATCGTGCCCAACCGCGGCCAGATCCTGGACCGCAACGGCGTGGTGCTCGCGACCAACTACGCGGCCTATACGCTCGAGATCACGCGCTCCAAGGTCAAGGACCTCGAGGCCACGATCGACGAGCTCGCGACCCTGGTCGAGATCACGCCGCGCGACCGGCGCAAGTTCAAGCGGCTGGTCGAGGACTCGAAGAATTTCGAGTCGTTGCCGATCCGCACCCGCCTGAGCGACGAGGAAGTCGCGCATTTCGCGGCCCAGCGCTACCGTTTTCCAGGCGTCGACATCAAGGCCCGGTTGTTCCGCTCCTATCCGCTTGAAGAAACCGCCAGCCATGTGATCGGCTATATCGGCCGGATCAACCCGCGCGAGAAGGAGGCGCTGGAAGACTCCGAACACGCCGCCAACTACCGCGGCACCGAAGTCATCGGCAAGCTGGGCATCGAGCAAAGCTACGAGCAGGACCTGCACGGCCTCACGGGCTGGGAGCAGCTCGAGACCTCGGCCGGCGGTTACGCGGTGCGCAAGCTCGGCAGCCGCGCCGCGACGCCCGGCAACAGCCTGGTGCTGTCGCTCGATATCAAGCTCCAGCGCATGATCGAGCAGCTTTACGGCAATCGCCGCGGCGCGCTGGTGGCAATCGACCCGCGCAACGGCGAGGTGCTGGCCATGGTCAGCCGTCCGGCGTTCGATCTGAACCTGTTTGTCGACGGCATCGACCAGGAAAGCTGGGCCCAGCTCAATGAATCCATCGACCGGCCGATGCTCAACCGCGCGCTGCGCGGCACCTACCCGCCAGGCTCGACCTACAAGCCCTTCATGGCGCTTGGCGCGCTGGAGCTCGGCGCGCGCCGCGCCGACAGCATCACCCAGGACAACGGCAGCTGGACCTTTGGCGGCCACACCTTCCGCAGCGGCCACCCCAACGGCCCCGTGGACCTGCACCGCGCGATCGTCAAGTCCAGCAACGTGTATTTCTACCAGCTGGCCAACGACATGGGTGTGGACACCATGCACGACTTCATGAAGCCGCTGGGCTTTGGCCAGATCACGGGCCTGGATGTGCGCGGCGAAGTGCGCGGCGTGCTGCCAAGCCAGGAGTGGAAGCGCAATACCTACAAGCGCCCCGAACAGAAGAAATGGTATGCGGGCGAAACCATCTCGCTGGGCATCGGCCAGGGGTACAACAATTTCACGCTGCTGCAGCTCGCGCATGCGACGGCCACGCTGGCCAACAGCGGCGTCAAGCACCAGCCGCACCTGGGCCTGGGCAAGGTCGACGCGCTGAGCCGGCGCTATGAGCCGCTGGCGCAACCCGCGGGCATCGACCTGGGCTACAAGCCGCAGAACGTCGAGGCGGTGCGCCGCGCCGTGGCGGCCGTCACCGTGGAAGGCACGGCGCGCGGCTTGTTCATGGGCGCGCCCTACACCTCGGCCGGCAAGACCGGCACGGCGCAGGCGGTGGGCGTGGGCCAGAAGGACAAATACAACGCCGCGCGGCTCACCGAATACCAGCGCGACCATTCGCTCTACATGGCCTATGCCCCGGCCGACAAGCCCACCATTGCCCTGGCGCTGATCGTTGAAAACGCGGGTTTTGGCGCTGCCGCGGCGGGGCCGATTGCCCGCCGGGTGTTTGACTACTGGCTGCTGGGCCAGTACCCGAGCGAAGAGGACATCGCCTCGGTGCGTTCAGGCCAGGCGCGCACGCCGATGGGCCAGCCGCGCCGCGCCAACGACATTCCCGTGCCCGCCGACAGCGTGGCGCTCGAAGGCCTGCCGCGCCGGCTGCTGCCCGATCCCTTTGCTCCCGCGCCACCGGCCGGC
The DNA here is from genome assembly GCA_040514115.1 of Comamonas sp. Classification (GTDB taxonomy): domain Bacteria; phylum Pseudomonadota; class Gammaproteobacteria; order Burkholderiales; family Burkholderiaceae_C; genus Comamonas. The sequence goes on from JBEVDH010000057.1 coordinate 6,198, forward strand.
GCGGCAGTGCCCGGCACGGCGCCACCGGCGCGTGGATCGCGCGCCGCAGCGCCTGCGGTCCGGGTGCCCGGCCCGGCGGCGGCGCCGGCGGCCGCCAGCACGGCATGGGTACCTGAGGACTGACCGCGGCGTGCCGGCCGGCCGCCGCGGGCGCAGCGGCTAGTACATGGTCGCGCCACTTTGGATGCATTAAGTCAACGCCAAGGCCTGCTCACCGAGAACTGGTCGAACTGGGTACCGTTGCCCATCGACATGCCAATCCACCGTCGATGACAGTTGCGTGCAGAGCATTAGTGATTGCAAACGTTGCAATTTACAGAATTCTCATCCATGTCGATCATCGGGACCGGGCCTTCCATCCGCCGTGCCCGGTTGACTCGAGCGCATCGGAAGGCCTGCATGCGGGCTTCAGCCGCCCTGGTTGCGCATGACGAGACCGGCGCGGTATCCCTTTCACTTTCCATTTGCCCCGAATCAATGATGAACAGATTTTTCCTGAAGACCACACGCCGCGTTGCTTTGCTGACAACCGCTTTGGTCCTTGCCGGGTGCAGCAGTGTTGGCAGCCAACCGGCAAAGACGCAACTGCACGTGATGACCTCGGGCGGCTTCACTGCTGCCTACGACGAACTGCGCCCACAGTTCGAGAAACAGTCGGGCTACGTGGTGAAGACGGCCTACGGTGCCTCCACCGGGGGGGCCAGCGACTCCATCCCGAGTCGTCTGGGACGGGGCGAGCCCGCCGACATCGTGATCCTTGCCCGTAGCGCACTCGATGCGCTGGTCAAAGACGGTAAGGTGATCCCGGGAAGCGAAGTCGACCTGGTCAAGTCTTCGATGGGTCTGGTGGTCAAGCAAGGCGCACCGCGCCCAGATATCAGCACGGTGGATGCCTTCAAGCGTGCGTTGTTGAATGCGCCCTCCATCGCGTACTCTGCCAGCGCCAGCGGCATCTACTATGAAACAGAGCTGATGAAGAAGCTGGGCATCGAAAATGAACTCAAGCCCAAGAGCAAGCGCATCGTGAGTGAACGCGTGGGCACGGTCGTTGCGCGCGGCGATGCGGCGATCGGCATGCAGCAGGTCAGCGAGCTGCTGCCCATCCCGGGCGTTGACTTCGTGGGCAAGATTCCTGAAGAGCTCCAGCGCGTGACGGTTTTCTCGGCAGGTATCGCCGCTTCGTCCAAGCATCCGGACTCCGCACGTGAGCTGATCAAGTTTCTCCACTCTGACGCGGCCTCTCCCGCCATCGTCAAGTCGGGGCTGGAGCCGTATCGAGCCAAGTAACCGGGCTCTCACGCAATCCTGACGTTTGAGCGCCGAGCGGCAGGATCGGCGGGTCAGTCAAAAGCGGGCTTGAACCAGGGCTGGGGCGGGTTGCGCCGGCAGCTTGCTTCCTGGTTTCTTGTGGGCGGTTCGGTCAATCGACGGTGAGCTTGCGTTCCTTGATGATCCTGCCCCACTTGCTGTGCTCGGCAGCAATGAACTTGCCCAGTTCTTCGCGGCTTCCTGCGCTGCTGCCTGGCCGTGCTTGAGCAGGCCATGACATGGTTGGCCTGCATGGCGCGATGCTACGGACCGGGTAATATTCTGTGAATTGCAATTTACGGAACGACTGCTGCATGCAACGCATTAAATTCGACATGGGCGAATTGATGGCATTTGTTGTCACGGCGGAAAAACGAAACTTCCGGCTGGCAGCCGAGGCCCTGTTTCTGTCTCCTCCAGCGTTGAGTCGCCGGGTTGAGCGGCTGGAGACTGCTGTGGGAGCTCGGTTGCTGGAGCGCACCACCCGGCACGTTGAACTGACGGCGGTAGGTCAGGAGTTCCTGCACGAGGCACGGATAGCGCTCGCCGCGCTGGATGAGGCAGTCCTGAGAGTGGCTGACCAACTCCAGCTTCGACGTGGTCGAGTGACCATTGCCTGCATTCCCTCCGTCGCCACCAACTTACTGCCTCCGTTGTTGCGCGCTTTCGCGAGTGAACAGCCTGAAGTGCAAGTGCATGTCATTGACGAAAGCGCCCAGCAGGTTCTGGCGTCCGTGCTTCGGGGAGAAGCCGACTTTGGGGTGAGCTTCACAGGAAGCCAGGAATCGTCACTGCGGTTCGAGGCGTTGACACGTGAGCGCTACATGTTGGCCATGCCGCATAGCCACCCTTGGGCAGACAGAGCGGAGGTGGCGTGGGCGGAGTTGGCTGGACAGCGGCTGGTGTCTGTCTCGCATCTCAGCGCCAATCGCTTGCTGCTGGACCAAGTGATGGCAGACCTGCCGGAGCAACCCGTCGCTTGGTACGAGTGCAATCATGTCGCCGGTGCATTGGCTTTGGTTGAGGCCGGACTTGGCATGGCCGCCATTCCACAACTTGCGCTGCGTCAATCGAATTTGGAAGTACGCAGCGTGCCATTGACAGGGCCAGAGGTATGGAGAACGTTGGGCCTGATTCAAAAGCGTGATCGGGTGCTCGCTCCTCCAGCGCAAGCACTGCGAGAATGCATTGTGAAAACCCGACTCTGATTGCCGATTTCCCTGAGGAAGCAATGCAGGTTGTTGGCAATCGACGGGGCGACGCTGTCGACCTTTGCTTCGGCGGATGAAAGGGTTGCGGCACCGGTGACCGCAGTCAGGTGAAATCAGTCGATCTCGGCGCAGCGGGTGCTTCCAACCCCGAGGTGTGGGGTGAAGTGTTCGAGTGCAACGACTGGATTCCAGATCCGCCTGGGATCTTGCGAGAGCTCAATCCCCGCACCAAAAAACCAATGTGCAAAGGCGCCCGCTCCCCCAGTGCCTTTGCATTTTCATCGTGGGCGCGCGCGCGTCGCGCGCAGCCGGCGCAGCTGCAGCGCCGCCACGATGGCCAATGCCGGCAGGGTCCACTCGAGGATTTCCTCCAGGCTCAGCAGCACATGCAGCAGCGCCTGCGGCACATACTGCTGCACGCCCCAGTCGGCCAGCGAGGCGGGCGTGCGGTCGACGATCTTGGCGAAGACCAGGGAGCCGACGAGCATGGCCAGCGTGACCATCGGCGCATTCCAGCGCGAGACGGGCGCCAGCCAGCGCCGCAGATAGCGCTTCATCAGCCAGGCGGCGGCGCCAACGATCGGCAGCAGGATGGCCAGCGCCACGACAATCTGCCACAGCGGTGCGTCAAGGTAGAAGCGCGACTTCAGGATGCTGATGCCGAACAGCGCGCTGTGCAGGTCCAGCTCGCGCATGGCCATGGCCAGCAGCACGATGCCGGCGCTCAGGGCGTCAAGCCGGGCTTCGCGCCCATGGCAGGCCAGCACGCAGAGGATTGCCGCGGCATAGACCCAGACGGTGCTGCGCTCGACGAAGCCGCTTTCCTGCAGGAATTGCAGCGGAATCAGCTGCGGCACCAGCAGCCCGATGAGGATGGCGATGGCAGCGGCCGCAAGGGTCACATACAGACCGAGAAGCATCTCGGTCGGAGGCAGCAGGGAGCTGCGCGGCGCGGGCGCGCCAAGGGGAGCGGAATTCAAGGAAGCGGCCTGTCTGAACGCGAAAGGAAATCATTCTAGTCTTACCTGCCCAGGCGGCCTATGAACGCGCGGATGCGCTCGCTGGCGGGCTGATCAAAGAATTCGGCGGGCGCGGCTTCATGCGCGATCCGGCCCTGGTCGAAGAACAGCACGCGGTCGGCCGCCTCGCGCGCAAAGCCCATTTCGTGCGTCACGACCACCATCGTCATGCCCGCGTGCGCGAGCTCACGCATCACGTCGAGCACCTCCTGCACCATTTCCGGGTCCAGCGCCGAGGTCGGCTCGTCAAACAGCATGACCTTGGGCTGCATGGCCAGCGCGCGCGCAATGGCCACCCGCTGCTGCTGCCCGCCCGAGAGTTGCCAGGGGTACTTGGCACCATGCTCCTGCAGTCCCACCCGGCGCAGCAGCGCCATCGCCTGCTCGTCGGCCTGGGCCCGCGGCGTGCGGTGGATGCGCCGGGGCGCAAGCGTCAGGTTGTCAAGCACCGTCATGTGGCCAAACAGGTTGAAGTGCTGGAACACCATGCCGACGTCGATGCGCTGGCGCTGCAGCGTGGCCTCGTTCGGGCCCACCGGCACGCCGCCAATCGTGATGCTGCCGCTGTCGTGCGGCTCGAGCCGGTTGATCGCGCGCAGCAGCGTCGACTTGCCCGATCCCGACGCGCCGATGATCACGCTGACCTCGCCCGTGCAGAACTGTGTGGACACATCGCGCAGCACCGGCTGCGCGCCAAAGGACTTGCAGACCCGGTCGATGACGATATAGGGCGGGCCTTTCATTGCGCGCGGCCCTCGATGTCGAAGCGGTACTCGAGCGCCTGCGTGGCCTGGGTCACGAGCGTGGTCAGCACCAGATAGGTCAGCGCCACCGTGCCCAGCGTGGCGATCGGCTGGAAGGTTTCCGACTGCAGGCGGTTGCCGACGTTGGTCAGCTCGACCACGCCAATCGCATAGGCCAGCGACGAATCCTTGAGCAGCGCGACGAAGTTGCTGACCAGCGGCGGCAGCGCCATCTTGAACGCCTGCGGCATCACGACGTCGAAGAACACATGCTGGCGCCCCAGCCCCAGCGCGCGCGCGGCCTCGGTCTGGCCCTGCGGCACGGCCAGCAGGCCGGCGCGTATCGCCTCGCTGTTGTAGGCCCCGGCATTGAGCCCGAGCGCCAGCACCGCGGCCCAGAATTCCGGCAGCCGCAGCCCGGGCACGAGCAGCGGCAGCGCGAAATAGACAAACAGAATTTGCACCAGCAGCGGCGTGCCGCGGATCACCCAGAGGTAAAAGCGCGCGGTCCAGCGCAGCAGCGCCCAGCGCGAGGTGCGCGCCAGCGCCGTCGCCGTGCCCAGCACCAGCCCCACGGCGCCGCTGACCAGCGTCAGCCCCAGCGTGGTGTATGCGCCCTGGGCAAAGGTCTGCGCGCTCGAGCCGATGGGCTCGGGCAGCCAGGACAGCAGCCAGCCCAGCGCGGCCATGACCAGCACCAGCAGCAGCAGCGCCGAGATCAGCGTGGCATTGCTGCGTTGCAGGCGCGTCCATTGCGCGGGCCACAGGGCATTGGGCATGGGGCAGGGCGGGAAGTCGGCGGTTGAGCAGTTCAGCGGATCGGCGGATCAGGGCTGGGCCGGACAGCGGATGTCTTCCTGGAAGTATTTCTGCGAAACCTGGGCATAGCTGCCGTCGGCCATGACCGCCTGCAGCGCCTGCGACCAGGCATCCGCCAGGGTGGTGTTGCCCAGCTTGACGGCCGCGGCAATGCGCTCGGTGGTGATCCTGTCGCCGACATGGAAGCCCGCATCGGGCGACTTGCGCAGCAGCTCCTTGGCGACGAAGCGGTCGGTGACCATGGCATCGACGCGTCGGGAGACCAATGCGCTGCGCGCATCGGTGTCGGAGGGAAAGTTCTTCACCGACGTGATGCCCGGCAGGTGCCGGAGCTCGGCCGCATAGGTGGTGCCGGTCTGCACCGCAACCACCTTGCCCTTGAGATCCTTGGCGCTGCGCAGTGTGGGGCTCATGGCGACGATGGTGCCGCCCGAGCAGTAGTGCGGCGCGGTGAAAGTGACGGCCTTGGCGCGCTCCTCGGTGATCGCATGCGAGGCAATGGCCACGTCCCAGCGGTCCTGCTGCAAGCCGGTCAGCAGTGCATCGAAGCCCAGCGCCTTCCACTGCGGCTTGAGCCCCATCTTGCGCGCCACGAGCTCGGCCACTTCGACTTCGAAGCCCGCGAGCTGCTGGCCCTTGAAGTAATTGAAAGGCGCGTACTGCCCCTCGGTGGCCAGCAGCAGCGTGCCGTCCTTGCGCACCGCGTCCAGCGGACGCGCCAGCGGTGCGGTGGCGGTGGCAGACAGCATTGCCACGAGAACGAAGGTCTGGAAAATATTCATGCGCATCTCCTGGGGGCAGGGCAGGGCCGGGCCGGGCTACTCGAGGCAGGGCCGGTCCCTGAGGCCATGATGGCGCGCGCACAGGATGCCGCGCAACGCGCCTGAATCCGCATAGTGTTGCGCTGAAAGGCCTGCAATCGTTGCAAGCGCTTGCTGACTTGAGGGTTGCTAGCGCAGGAAGGCGTCGTAGCCGGTTTTCAGGATCAGTGCGCTCACCACGAGAATGAAGATCCCGCGCACGAAGCCCGTGCCGTGGCGCAGCGCCATGTGCGTGCCCAGCAGGCTGCCCAGCACATTGGCCAGCGCCAGCGGCACCGCGAAGTGCCACCAGACATGGCCCTTCAGGCCGAACAGCACGATGGCCGCGACATTGGTCGCGATGTTGAGCAGCTTGGCCGAGACCGAGGCATTGAGGAAGTCATAGCCCAGCAGGCGCACGAACAGGAACACGAAGAAGCTGCCGGTGCCCGGGCCGAAGAAGCCGTCGTAGAAGCCGATCACCAGACCGATCGCGCAGGCCACCAGGGTCTGCGCGCGGCCCGCATAGCGCGGCGCATGGTGGCGGCCCATGTCTTTCCGGAGCAGCGTATAGGCCAGCACGAAGACCAGCACCACCGGCAGCAGCTTGCGCAGGAAGTCGGAGGAGATGACGGTGACCGCCCAGGCGCCGGCAAACGACCCCGCGAAGCTGACGGCAATGGCCGGCGTCAGCGATGCCCAGGGAATGTCGACATGGCGGCTGTATTTCCAGGCCGACATGGTCGTGCCCCAGACCGACGCGCTCTTGCCGGTGCCCAGCAGTGTGGCCGGCGAAGCATGGGGAAACGCCGCGAAAATCGCCGGTACGAGGATCAGCCCGCCCCCGCCCACGATGGCATCGACAAACCCGGCCAGCAGCGAGGCCAGCGATACAAAGAGCCATTCCATATGGACCGGGATTGTCGCATTGCCGGCGAGGCTGCCAGCGGTGGATGGCGCAGGCCGCGGGAAATAAAAAAGCGCCGGACTGGCCGGCGCTCTGTAAAGGCATCTCGCTGTATGCTTTTTGAATATTGGTCTGGTTCTGTGTCGAGTTCGTCTCCTCGGCCCCTCTTCGTCGCACCGAGGTGCACTTGAGTGCATGGACTGTACTGCTTGCACCCGCTTGGTGCATTGGGGGTTTCCCGGGGTCCATGCCAATGCTTGCCCGCTCAATTGTGACTGTTTGCAACTTCGTGGCACGTCCTGTGCTTGCATCCTGGGCAGCAACCACTGTCATCTGGAGGCAGACCATGGATATGAACGGCAGACATTCAGCTGTTGACCCCAGGCGTGGGTCGCACAGGGCGCAAGCCGTGCCTCTCGGTGCGGCAGGCGCGGCGCTTGCGGCCTGGGCACTGCCCCAGGGCGCCATGGCGGCCGCGTCGGCGCCGGCCATGGTCGAGATGACGGCAATCAATGCGGCCGACACTGGTTGGCTGATGGTCTGCACTGTATTGGTGCTTCTGATGACGCTGCCGGGCGTGGCGCTGTTCTATGCCGGCATGGTGCGGCGCAAGAATGTGCTCAACACGCTGGCCAGTGTGATGCTCGTCGCCTGCGTGGTCAGCGTGCTGTGGTTCGCGGCCGGCTATTCGCTGGCCTTCACGCCGGGCGATGGTCTGCTGGGCGGATTCACGCGCCTGGGCTTCGCCGGGCTCGATCCCGATGGGCCAGGCCAGCGCGTCAGCGTCAGCCATATGGCGCCCAACGTGCCCGAAGTGGCGTTTGCGATGTTCCAGCTGTCGTTTGCGGTGATCACGGCGGCGCTGCTGGTCGGCGCGGTGGTCGAGCGGATGCGGTTTTCGGCGCTGCTGGTGTTCATTGCGCTGTGGACGCTGGCGGTCTACGTGCCGGTCGCGCACTGGGTCTGGGAGCCCGGTGGCTGGCTCGCGCGCCTGGGCGCGCTGGACTTCGCGGGCGGCACCGTGGTGCATGTCAACGCGGGTGCGGCCGGCCTGGCCTGCGCCTGGTATCTGGGCCCGCGCCAGGGTTATGGCCGCGAGGCGTTCGAGCCCTACAACCTGGGCTGGACCATGCTGGGCGCCAGCTTGCTGCTGATCGGCTGGTTCGGCTTCAACGCCGGCTCGGCGCTCGCGGCCGACAGCCGCGCCGCGCTGGCGCTGGCCGTGACCCATCTGGCCGCGGCCGGTGGCGCGCTCGGCTGGCTCGCGGCCGAATGGCTGCTGCGCCGGCGCGTGTCGCTGCTGGGCCTGTGCTCGGGGCTGGTCGCGGGGCTGGTGGCGATCACGCCGGCGGCCGGCTATGTGGGGCTGGGCGCGGCGCTGGTCATCGGTCTGCTCGCCGGTGCGGTCTGCTACTGGGGTGCGACGGGCCTCAAGCGCGCGCTCGGGGCCGACGACGCGCTCGATGTGTTTGGCGTGCATGGCGTGGGCGGCATCGTCGGCTCCCTTCTCACGGGCGTTTTTGCCAGCCGCACGATTGCGGACGTGCAGGCGCAGCTGGGCACGCAGCTGCTGACCGTGCTGGTGGTGGCGGTGTTCAGCTTCGTGGCGACTGGGGTGCTGCTGTGGCTCACCGACCGGCTGGTGGGGCTGCGCGTGGACCCGGACAGCGAGCAGGACGGGCTGGATCTGGCGCTGCACCGCGAGCGCCTGGGATGAACGCTCGAACAGGAGGCTGCAATGCTCGACAGTGAACGGCTGGCACTGGCCGCCCATGTGCATGTGGTGCTGCGGCGCAAGACCGGGCGCGTGACCGATACCGAATGGCTCGCCGCCAACGCCGATTACGCGCGCGAGATCGTGCGTTTTTGCCGGCTGCGCGCGCTCCAGGACGAACTGCCCGAACTGGACGAATGGGCCGACAAGCTTGAACGGGCGATGCAGCTGTCGCCCGCCCAGGCGCGTACCCAGGTGCCCCCGGACACGCCTGCGCCGCAGCGCCCCGAGCCGGCCCGGCAGGAGCGCTATATCGGTGGCATCCGCTAGGGATCCTCTGCATCAATCAGCGCGCTGCCAGGCGCTGTGGCGGGCCCTAGGCGTGGACCATCGCCGGGCGCTCGGGCAGCGCGCTGGCGGCCGGGCGGGCCTGCTCCTTGCGGATCCATTCGGCGACCTTCTCGGCCATCATCAGCGTCGGCGAGTTGGTGTTGCCGCTGGTGATGGTCGGCATCGCGCCGGCATCGACCACGCGCAGCCCGGCGATGCCGCGCACGCGCAGGTGGCTGTCGAGCACGGCCATCGGGTCATCGGCACGGCCCATTTTCGTCGTGCCCACGGGGTGAAAGATGGTGGTGGCGATGTCGCCGGCCAGGCGCGCGAGCTCCTCGTCGGTCTGGAACTGCACGCCGGGCTTGAACTCCTCGGGCGCGAAGCGCGCGAGCGCCGGCTGGGCGCAGATGCGCCGCGTCAGGCGCAGGCTGTCGGCCGCGACCTGGCGGTCTTCCGCGGTGCTGAGGTAATTGGGCGCGATGGCCGGCGCCTGGCGGAAATCCGGGCCCTGGATGCGCACCGTGCCGCGGCTCGTCGGGTTGAGGTTGCAGACGCTGGCCGTGAATGCCGCAAACGCATGCAGCGGCTCGCCAAACGCGTCCAGCGACAGTGGCTGCACGTGGTATTCGAGGTTCGGGTGCGGCAGCTCGGGGCGGCTGCGCGTGAACGCGCCAAGCTGCGACGGCGCCATGCTCATTGGGCCGCTGCGCTTGAACGCGTATTCCATGCCGATGCGCGCCTTGCCCAGCAGGCTCGATGCCAGCATGTTGAGCGTGGGCGCGCCCTGCACCTTGAACACCGAGCGGATCTGCAGATGGTCCTGCAGGTTGGCGCCGACGCCGGGCAGGTCCTGCACCACGGGAATGCCGTGCTGTTGCAGCAGTGCCGCCGGGCCGATGCCCGACAGCTGCAGCAGCTGCGGCGAGTTGATCGCGCCCGCGCAGACCAGCACCTCGCAGGTGGCATGCACCGTTTCGAGGCCCTCGCCGGTCGCGACCTCGACACCGGTGCAGCGCCGGCTGCCGTCGGGCTGGGTCTCGATCAGCAGCTTGGTTGCCTGGGCCATGGTCCACATCTCGAAGTTGGCGCGGCCGTAGCAGGCCGGGCGCAGGAAGGCCTTGGCCGTGTTCCAGCGCCAGCCGGCCTTCTGGTTGACTTCGAAATAGCCCACGCCCTCGTTGTCGCCGCCGTTGAAGTCGTCGCTCGCCGGGATGCCGGCCTGCTGCGCGGCCTGGGAAAAGGCATCGAGGATGTCCCAGCGCAGGCGCTGCTTTTCCACGCGCCATTCGCCGCTGCTGCCGGTGGTCTTGTTGCCGTGCAGGCTTTTGAAGCGCGTATCGACGCCCGGGGCGTCGGCATCGAGCCGCCAGTGGTCCTCATGGCGCATGAAATGCGGCAGGCTGTTGTCCCAGCGCCAGGCATCGTCGCCCGTGAGCTGCGCCCAGTGGTCGTAGTCGCGCGCCTGGCCGCGCATGTAGATCATGCCGTTGATGCTGCTGCAGCCGCCCAGCGTCTTGCCGCGCGGGTAGCGCAGGCGGCGGCCGTTGAGGCCGGGCTCGGCCTCGGTCTGGTAGAGCCAGTCGGTGCGCGGGTTGCCGATGCAGTAGAGATAGCCGACCGGGATATGGATCCAGTGGTAGTCGTCCTTGCGGCCGGCCTCGATCAGCAGCACGCGCTTGCTGCGGTCGGCGCTCAGGCGGTTGCACAGCAGCGCTCCGGCCGTGCCGCCGCCAATGATGATGTAGTCGAATGTGGTGTCGCTCATGGGTGCGGGGGGAGGCTGCGCGGCGCTGCGCCGGGTGAAGGGGCCGCAGTCCATTGTGCGGATGGCGCGCCGGCTGTCGATAGGGAAAGCGCGCGGGCGCGCGCTGCAGCGGCGGCTTTTTTTGCCAGGTGTCAATGGCTTGCGCTAGAGTGCAGGTCGAGGTCGCGTCCTGCGCGAAACCGCCCATCAACTATGCAAGACTGGATGCCGGCCCGCGCTTTTCGGTCCGGGTTCGTTTCACGCTGTCACTGCCTTCATGCCGCCTTCGTCTGTTCCTTCTGTTGTGCTTGATTCCTCTGCCGGCCCGGCGCTGGCAAAAGGCGACTGGACGGCCGCGGGCTTTGCCGAACGCGCGGACTGGCGCCGCCTGCAAGCCCAGCTGCAGGCCGTGGGCAAGGACGCGGCCTGGGACCTCACGGGCATCGGCCGCCTCGACTATGTGGGCGCGCAGATTTTCTGGCGCCACTGGGGCGGAAAGTGGCCGGCAAGTTATGAGCTCAGCGATGCGCAGCGCGAAATCCTCGAGCGCGTCGCGCAGCTGAGCCAGTGCGAGAAACCCGCTGCCCCGCGCTGGCACCCGTTGGACCAGATCGACAAGTTCGGCGTGGCGGTGCTCGCCGGCTGCAGCCACCTCAAGGACCTGGTGGAGCTGATCGGCCAGCTGCTGCTGGACTTCGGCCGGATGCTGCGCCGGCCGGGGCGCGCACCGTGGCGCGACATCTCGGGCCATCTCTACAGCATGGGCGCGACAGCGCTGCCGATCACGGCGCTGGTGGGTTTCCTGATCGGCGTGGTGCTGGCCTTCCTGATGGCGCTGCAGCTGCGCCAGTTCGGCGCCGAATCCTTCATTGTCAACATCCTGGGCATCTCGCTGATCCGCGAACTCGGCCCGCTGCTGGCCGCGATCCTGGTGGCCGGCCGCACCGGCTCGGCCATCACCGCGCAGATCGGCGTGATGCGCGTCAACGAGGAACTGGACGCGATGCAGGTCATGGGCATTTCGCATGGGTTCCGGCTGGTGCTGCCGCGCGCGCTGGCGCTGGCGCTGGCCATGCCGCTGGTCGCGCTCTGGACGACGCTGGCCGCGCTGGCCGGCGGCATGCTCGCGGCCGATCTGACGATGGGCATCACGCCCGCCTATTTCGCCCAGGCGCTGCCGGCGGCGGTGGAATCGGCCAACCTCTGGCTGGCCATGGGCAAGTCCATGGTGTTTGGCGTGCTGATCGCACTGATCGGCTGCCATTGGGGACTGCGCGTCGAGCCCAACACCCAGAGCCTGGGCCGGGGCACCACGGCCTCGGTGGTCTCGGCCATCACGATGGTGATCATCGTGGACGCCATTTTTGCCATCGTCTTCAAGGATGTAGGGATATGAGGAAAGCACCCCGTGAGCGGCTGACGCGGCAGGCGCCGAGCCCGCTTCCCCCTCTCATCCTTTGGTGGAGGGGGGCGCCCGGCTTGGGCACGACAACCTCGCTGCGGGGCGGCCCTTGCTCGCTGTCCCTGGCTCAAGGCACGCCAGTCGCATGGGCTATGGGTGGCGCACAGCACTATGGATCAATGAAGCGATGATAGCCACAGCCCCTTCTTCCTCAAGTCCGTCCTCGGAATCGCCCGTGGTGCGCATCGAAGGCCTGTGGAGCGTATTTGGCGAAGGCGAGAAGGCCTTTGCCGTGCACCAGGACCTGGCGCTGGTGATCGAGCGCGGCGAGATGCTGTCGATCGTCGGCGGCTCGGGCACGGGCAAGACCGTGCTGCTGCGCCAGATGCTCGGGCTGCTCAAGCCCACCAAGGGCACGGTCGAGGTGCTGGGCCGCCCGGCGGCCGAAATGGGGCGCGAGGGCGCGGCCAGCCGCGTGGGCATGCTGTTCCAGCATGGTGCGCTGTTCTCGGCGTTCAACGTGCTCGAAAACATTGCGTTTGCGCTGCGCGAGCAGGGCAGCCTGCCCGACGATCTGGTGCGCGATGCGGCCATGGTCAAGCTGCAGATGGTCGGACTCGAGCCCGAGCATGCGGCGCGCATGCCCGCCGACCTCTCGGGCGGCATGATCAAGCGCGTGGCGCTGGCGCGCGCGCTGATCATGGACCCGCCGCTGCTGCTGCTGGACGAGCCCACGGCCGGGCTTGACCCCACGAGCGCCGATGAATTCTGCGCGCTGCTGCGCGAGCTGCATGCGTCGCTGGGGCTGACGCTGGTCATGGTGACGCACGATCTCGACACGCTGTTTGCGCTGTCCTCGCGCGTGGCGGTGCTGGCCGAGAAGAAGGTGCTGGTCACGGGCACGCCGCGCGAAGTCGCGGCCTATGACCACCCCTTTGTTGAAACCTTTTTCCGGGGAGAGCGGGGCCGGCGTGCCATGGCGCCCCTGAGCAGCGGCCCGGTGGCCGCAGGAGAAACCTGATGGAAAACAAGTCGCATGCCATGGCGGCCGGGCTGTTCGTGGTGCTGGTGACGGCGCTGCTTGCCGGGCTCGCGCTGTGGCTGACCCGGGACCACAACCAATATGTTCAGTACGAGCTGACCACCAAGGACGGCATCGGCGGCCTGCAGCCGCAGGCGGCCGTGCGCTACAAGGGCGTTCCGGTCGGCAAGGTGATGCACATCGGCTTCGATCCACAGGCCAACGGCAATGTGCTGATCCGCATTGCCGTGGACACCGGCGCGCCGATCTCCCCCACCACCTTTGCCCAGCTGGGCTACCAGGGCGTCACGGGCCTGGCCCATGTGCAGCTCGACGATGCCACCGAGCCGCCGCCGCAGCTGCCTCCGGGCACCAGCGGGCTGCCGCGGCTGTGGCTCAAGTCCTCGCCCCTGAGCATGCTGGCCGACCAGGGGCCGGCGATCCTGGGCCGCGTCGACGAAGCCACGCGCCGGCTCAACGACATGCTGGGCGACGAAAACCAGAAACGCTTCAGCGAGATGCTCGAGAACATCGCGGGCGCGGCGGCAGGCGTGCGCGACCTGAGCACGGGCGTGCAGAAGACGCTCACAAAAAGCGTGGAGCCGGCGCTGGCCGACTTTCCCGCGCTCACCGCCGATGCGCGCAAGGCGCTGCAGTCACTGGACCAGGCCGGCAAGAACACCGCCGCGGTGGCCTCCGACCTGGGCCAGACGGTGCAGCGCATCAATGCGCCCGAAGGCCCGCTCGAGCAGATTGCCCAGGGCACCCAGGCGCTGGTGCGCGCCGCGGACGGCCTGGGCCGCACCACCTTGCCCCATGTGAGCCGCGCCGCCGACGATGTGTCGCGCGCCGCGCGCCAGCTCGGCTCTGCCGCCGGCGGCTTCAGCGACAACCCGCAATCGGTGATCTACGGCAGCGGTCGCGCCGTTCCCGGCCCCGGTGAACCCGGTTTTGCGGCCCCCACTACCCAGCCTTAGGAATCCGCCATGTCCGCTTTGTCTTTCAGGATCGCACGCAGCGGCGCACTGCGGGTCGCCGCCGCCGGTGCCTGTCTGTGGCTTGCCGGTTGTTCGGTGCTGCCGCGCCCCCCGGCGCAGCCCGTGCGCTACGACTTCGGTCCGGTCATGCCGGTAGCCGGTGCCGCGGCGGCCGTTGCCGCGGCGGCCACGCCCCCGGCTGCGCGGCCCGCGATTGCGCTGGCTGAAATCGAGGCCCCGGGCCTCAAGGATTCCGAGACTTCGGTGCTCTACCGGCTGGCCTATGCCGAGTCCCAGGTGGTGCGGCCCTATCAGTTGGCACGCTGGACGCTGCCGCCTGCACAGCTGGTGCAGCAGCGCCTGAGCAGCGGCCTGGGCCGTGAGCGCGCCGTGCTGCTGGGCGGCGACGGCACCGCACAGCCCAAGGTCCAGGGGCAGACGCCGGCGGTGCTCAAGGTCGAGCTCGAGGAATTCAGCCATGTGTTCCGCTCCGCACAGGACAGCGTCGGCTGGGTGCGGCTGCGCGCCACACTGGTCGATCGTCAGTCTCAGGGCGACGTGCTGCTGGGCCAGACCACCTTCGTGGCGCAGCAGCCCGCGGCCAGCCCGGACGCGGCCGGCGGTGTGCGCGCGCTGACCCAGGCCACGGACCAGGTCATCGTCGAACTGCAGGAATGGCTGCGCCAGCTGGGCCATTGAACGCCGGATAACGGCGGGGTGCGGGGAAACGTCTGCGAGAGCGCGTGGATATCGCCTGCACCAAAAAAGACCCTTTCTTCTAAAGTGCCAAGAACGTTTTAACTATCGAATAAAGAAATTCGATTGTTAAAATCAATTGATGTGCCGGTCCAGACTTTTTCTTGCGGGCTTTGGCATGAAGAAAAGGACTCCATCATGCAATTCCCACGTCATGTGCCAGCGCTGCTGTGCACCTGCCTTCTCCTGTCGGTTGCAGCCCTTGCCAGCTTGGCCATAGGCTCGGCGGCTTCGGAGCAAATGGCGGCCAAGCGCCGTATTTCCCTGCAGTTGCGCCAGGACATGGAGCAATGCGAGCAGCTGGACCGCGTCGAGACAGAGTTCTGCCTGCGCCAGGCCCGCGCCCAGGCCGAAATGGCTACGGCCGAGCTGCAGACATACCGCCAAGCCCTGAGGAAGGCACGCATGCACCGCGTTGCAGCGCACCACCAGCTCGACGCCACGCGCTGCAACGGGTTGCCACGCCGTCTGCGCGAACGCTGTGTCAACGCATTGCCAGCACCGGAAACATCTTGATCAGGCCACCCGCCATCACCTCGACCGCCAGCGCGGCCAGGATCAGCCCCATCAGCCGCGTCATCACATTGATGCCGGTCTTGCCCAGCACGCGCGCGATCGGTTGCGCCAGCGAGAAGCAGACCGCCGTTGCCAGCGCCACCACCACGCCATAGCCCACCAGCGCCAGGTGCTGCCAGATGTTGCGTGCCTGGTCGGCATAGATCACCACGGTAGACATCGCGGCCGGCCCGGTCAGCAGCGGAATGGTCAGGGGCACGACCGCAATGCTGTTGCCCATTGCCGCCTTTTCCGCGCCGGCCTCGAGCGTGGCCTCGCTCGGGCGGTCCTCTGCCGGGCGCGCGTTGAGCATGTTCATCGCGCTGAGCAGCAGCAGCAGGCCGCCGCCGACCTGAAAGCTCTGCAGCGAGATGTTGAAGAAATCCAGCACCTGCAGTCCGAGCAGCGCGCAAGCCGAGATCACGCAGAACGCGCTGAAGGCCGCGGTGCGTATGGTGTCGCGCCGCTGGGCCGGGCTGAAGCCCTGGGTGTAGTGGATGAAGAATGGAATGATGGCCAACGGATTGACGATGGCCACCAGCGTGATCAGGGGTTTGAGGTCCATCAATGCCTCCTATGGCAGCGGTGGCATGGGTCCTTCCGGGGTAGCGCCTGGTGCGTCATGCTGTCTCCTGTAAGAATGCACATGGGAATCGCGCATTGCCGCGCCATTACAGCATCTGCCGCAGCGTCGCGTTGCGCGGATGCATGCCGACCAACAGCAAAGGGAAGACAGCATGGGAAGTTTCGTGAATTTGACCTCCGCCGACGGTTTCACCGCGCCCGCCTGGGTGGCGGTGCCGGATGGTCCGGTGCGTGGCGCCATCGTGGTGCTGCAGGAAATCTTTGGCGTCAATGCCCATATCCAGGCCGTGACCGACCGCTTTGCGGCGCGTGGCTATGTGGCGGTCGCGCCCTCGCTATTCGCGCGCGTGCAACCCGACGTGAACCTGGGCTATGCGCCCGCCGACATGGAGCGCGGCATGGCGCTCAAGGCAGCGACCGAAGCGCTGCCAGCGCCGGGCGCGATGGCCGAAGTGGAAGCCGCCATTGCGCACGCCGCGGCCATCAGCGCCGGCAAGGTCGGCATCGTCGGCTTCTGCTGGGGCGGCCTGATGACCTGGCGCGCGGCCTGCACCTTGCCCGGCCTGGCCGCGGCTGTGAGCTACTACGGCGGCGGCATGACGACGCCGGTCGAAATGGGGCGCCAGCCGCTGTGCCCGGTCCTGACGCACTTCGCACGCCAGGACCATTGGATTCCGCTGGATTCGGTCCAGGCCTTCGACCGCGACCATCCGGACATCGAAGTGCACCTCTACGATGCCGACCACGGCTTCAACTGCGACCAACGCGGGTCGTATGACGAAGCCAGCGCACTGTTGGCACGCGATCGCACGCTGGCATTCTTTGATAAGCACCTGTTGGCTTGAGCTTCCTTTTGTCTGAGGCTGGCACAGGGCGTACGGCCTTCCACCGTTCGTCCTGAGCCTGAGCCTGCCTGGGCGGCCCCCGTCGAAGGATCGAAGGATGAACGTCCGACCTCAAGCCTGCGTCCCCCTCAGAGATCTCGGTCAATGCGCTCCAGATAGCGCTTGCGCCAGAAATAAGACATCAGCACCAGCGACACCACCCCCATCCCGCCCATCGCCCACCAGAAGCCGCTTTGCTTGTGCACCAGCGGAATGAACTCGAAGTTCATGCCGAACACCGCCGCAATCAGGTTCAGCGGCAGGAACACGGCGGTGATCGTGGTCAGCGTGCGCATGATGTCGTTGGCGCGGTTGCTCTGCAGCGAGAAATGCATCTGCACCGCGGTTTCGGCGCTCTGCTCGAGGCGGCGCACATGGTGGACCACGCGCTCGATATGTTCGAGCACATCGCGCGAGCGCACCTTGAGCAGCTCGCGCTCGCGCTGCGCCTGGGGCAGCGCCTCGGCGGGCCAGGCGTCCAGCGCCTCGATCCATTCCTGGATCGCGGCGCGCTGGTCTTCGCAGATCTCATCGAGCTGGTGCAGCGCCAGCCGCGCGTCAAGAATCGCGCTCCAGTTGGAGATGCGCGCCTTGGGCTCGAGCAGTGCCGACTGCCAGTGGTCGAGCTGGCGCGTGAGTTCGCGGCGCAGCTCCAGGTAACTGTCGACCATATGGTTCACCAGCCGCAGCATCAGGTCGGCCGGGCTGTTGGTGCGCCGGGCCGCGCCGCCGCGCGTGTCGGTGGGCTGCTCCGCCAGCAGCCGCTGCACGAAGTGGGCGCGCACCGTGCAGGTCTCGGGATGCACGGTCAGCAGCAGATGGTCGAACACCACCATGCCCACGGGCCGCGTCACGATGCGCGTGAGCACCGGCGGGCCATGCTGCGGGGAAGCGGGGGCGCCATCGCTGTTTTCCGCGGATGCCAGGCGCTGGAACACCAGCAGGTCGTATTGCGAAGTCGCGTCGTAATTGGACGGCAGCTGGGCGTTGAGCAGGTCGGAGACATGCAGGTCGACCAGCGCCATGCCGCATTGCCGGTGCAGCATGGCCTGCAGCGCGGGCAGCTGCGCCGCAAACTCGGCGCGGGTACACGAGACCCAGTAGAAGCCCGTGGCCGAGGAGGGCGCCAGCGGCAGCTCCTCGCCCATGTCCTGGGCGGGGCCGGTGGCGGCAATGTGAAGCGTGCGCATAAATCTCAGTCTAAGTGGCAGAGCGTAGCCAAGCCTTGAAACCGGTCCTCAATGGCGCTTGCGCCGCCACCTCCAGCCTATAAAACTGGCGCGCCCCAGCAAGGATGCGGATGGCCGCCCCGCAGCGAGGCTGCAGTCCCCCTCCACCAAAGGATGAGAGGGGGAACCCGGGGCCGGCCATCCGGCGTAAGCGGCTCAGGGGGTGCCTCTCAGCTTGCGTGCAGCGTCGATGGCAAAGTAAGTCAGCACCCCATCGGCGCCGGCGCGCTTGAAGGCCAGCAGGCTTTCCATCATCACCGCATCGTGGTCGATCCAGCCATTGGCGGCCGCGGCCTTGACCATCGCGTACTCGCCCGACACTTGGTAGGCAAAGGTCGGCACCTTGAACTCGTCCTTGACGCGGCGCACGATGTCGAGATAGGGCATGCCGGGCTTGACCATCACCATGTCGGCGCCTTCGGCCAGGTCCAGCGCGACTTCGCGCAGCGCCTCGTCGCTGTTGCCCGGGTCCATCTGGTAGACGTTCTTGTCGGCCTTGCCCAGGGCGCCGCGCGTGCCCACGGCATCGCGAAACGGCCCGTAGAACGCGCTTGCGTACTTGGCGCTGTAGGCCATGATGCGGGTGTGGATGTGGCCGTGGCCCTCCAGTGCCTCGCGGATGGCGGCAATGCGCCCGTCCATCATGTCGCTGGGCGCCACCATGTCGACACCGGCCTCGGCGTGCGCCAGCGCCTGCCCGATGAGGATCTCCACGGTCTCGTCGTTGAGGATGTAGCCCGTAGGGTCGAGCAGACCGTCCTGGCCGTGGCTGGTATAGGGATCGAGCGCGACATCGGTCATCACGCCCAGGCCGGGGAATTCCTTTTTCAGCGCGCGCACCACGCGCGGGATCAGGCCGTCGGGGTTGAGCGCCTCCTTGCCGTCGGGCGTCTTGAGCGCGGCATCGATCGCCGGGAACAGCGCCAGCACCGGGATCTCGAGCTTCACGCATTCCTCGGCCACGGGCAGCAGCAGGTCCAGGCTCAGGCGGTCCACGCCGGGCATGGACGTCACGGCCTCGCGCCGCTGCTCTCCTTCGTGCACAAACACCGGATAGATCAGGTCATGGGCCGTCAGCACGTTCTCGCGCACCAGATTGCGCGTGAACGGATCGCGGCGCAGGCGCCGGGGGCGGTTGTGGGGAAAGGGGGTAGGGCTGGAAAGATGCATAAAGAAAATTGTGCCTGAGATGAAGCACCTTGAGCGGCTAACGCCGCTTGCCCCTCCCAACCTGCGGTGGAGGGGGAGGCCCGCTGAGGGACGGCAGCCTCGGTGCGGGGCGGCCCTTCCTCGCTGCCCCCATGATGGGCCACGCCACTTTCCCAGCCTGTGTGTTTCTGCATTTGCAATGCAGCAGAGGCTGACTGGTATGGACGTTTTGTGGTGCAGGTAAGCCTGCGACCCGTACACTGGCAACATGCTATGGGTCAAAGCTTTTCATATCGTGTTCGTTGCGAGCTGGTTCGCAGGACTTTTCTATCTTCCGCGCATCTTCGTGAATCTGGCCATGATCACGCCCGGCTCGGTGGCCGAGCGCGAGCGCCTGATCCTGATGGCGCGCAAGCTGCTGCGTTTCACCACGCTGCTGGCCGTGCCGGCGTTGCTGCTGGGTGTGTGGCTGTGGCAGGGCTACGGCATCGGCCGCGGGCCCGGCAATGGCTGGATGCATGCCAAGCTGCTGGTCGTGCTCCTGGCGCTGGGCTACCACCATGCCTGCGCCCGGCTGCTGCGCAAGTTCATCGATGACGTGAACCAGCGCAGCCACCGCTGGTACCGCTGGTTCAACGAAGTGCCGGTGCTGCTGCTGATCGCGGCCGTGGTGCTGGTGGTCGTCAAGCCTTTCTGACGCAGGAAGCCGCGGCGCAGTGCACAAGACTTCCGCCTGGCCGCTGGCGCTGATGTATGCGGCGCTGATTTTCTTCGCCAGCCTGTTTCCCTTTTCCGGCTGGCGCGCCCAGGGCATCAATCCCTGGGTATTTTTCTCGGCGGATATTCCACCTCCCTATTGGAGCTGGTTCGACGTCAACATCAATATCGTTGGCTACGCGCCGCTGGGCTTCCTGCTGGGGCTGGCGCTGCTGCGCTCCGACGCGCCGCGCGCGGCGGTGCCGGTCGCGGCCCTGGCGGGCACACTGCTGTCGGCGGCCATGGAGTTCCTGCAGATCTACTTGCCGCGGCGCGTGCCCTCCAATATGGATCTGGTGCTGAACGCTACCGGCACGCTGCTCGGCGCGTTGCTGGCGCTGCTGCTCGAGCGCCTGGGCGCCATTGACCGCTGGAGCCTGTTTCGCGCGCGCTGGTTCAGTGCGCAGGCGCGCGGCGCCATCGTGCTGCTGGTGCTCTGGCCGATCGCGCTGCTGGTGCCCGCGGCGGTTCCGTTCAGCCTGGGGCAGGTGTTCGAGCGCCTCGAGTCGTTCCTGAATGAACTGCTCGAGGGCACGCCTTTTCTCGACTGGCTGCCGCTGCGCGACGCGCCGCTGGTGCCGCTGTCGCCGGGCGGCGAGCTGCTGTGCGAGGTGCTGGGCCTGCTGGCCCCCTGCCTGCTGGCCTATTGCGTGGTGCCCCACATCGGCCGCCGCGCGGTGCTGGCGGTACTGGGCGTGGGGCTGGGCATCGCCGCCACGGCTTTGTCGGCCGCGCTGAGCTACGGCCCCGCGCATGCCTGGGAATGGCTGGGGCTGCCCGCGCACCTCGCGATCTGGGTTGCGCTGGCGCTGGCCGCGGCGCTGATCGCGCTGCCCGGACGGGCCTGCGCTGCGGTGCTGCTGCTGGTGTTGATGTGGCAGCTGAGCCTGCTCAACCAGGCGCCGACCAGTGCGTACTTCGCGCAGACGCTGCAGACCTGGGAGCAGGGGCGCTTCATCCGCTTCTACGGCCTGGGGCAGTGGCTGGGCTGGCTCTGGCCCTACGCCGCGCTGGTCTATGTGCTGCTCAAGGTGGCGCGGCGCGAGCACACCTCCTGACCCGCATCCGTGAGGGGTGGGCCTAAAATGGGCGCCCATGAGCGACAACACTTCCAAGCCCGCCGCAGGGGGCTACTATGCCCGCCACATTTTTTTCTGCTTGAATGAGCGTCAAGGCGGTGAAGACTGCTGCGCGCTGCATGGCGCCAAGGCCGCCTTCGACCGTTGCAAGTCCCAGGTCAAGGCCGCGGGCCTGTCCGGCCCGGGCAAGGTGCGCGTTAACAAGGCCGGCTGCCTCGACCGCTGCGCGGGCGGCCCGGTGGCAGTGGTCTATCCCGAAGGCACCTGGTACACCTTTGTCGACAACGAAGACATCGATGAAATCGTCGAGTCGCATCTGAAGAACGGCCAGGTCGTCGAGCGCCTGCTCACGCCGCCGGAACTTGGCCGCTGAAACCCGCTCCATCCGAGCAGCCTTTTGTTTTTCTGGCGGAGCGTGCTTGCCGGGCGCATCTGGCCGGCCGCACCCTCCGCCTCCATGGAACCGCAACGTGACTGCCCAGACTGAACGCTTGACCCTGACGGGCGCCGCCGGCGCGATCGAGGCGCTGCGCGACGCCGCCCAGCTGACCGAAGGCCAGGCGCCGCGCGGCGTGGCCGTCATCGCCCATCCCCACCCGCTGTTTGGCGGCAGCATGGACAACAAGGTGGTGCAGACCCTCGCGCGCGCCTTCGTGCAAAGCGGCTTCACCGCAGTGCGCTTCAATTTCCGCGGCGTGGGCGCGAGCGCTGGCACCTACGATGCCGGTGGCGCCGAGCTGCAGGATCTGCTTGAAGTGGTGCGCCAGGTCGCGCCCGAGGGCCCGATCGCGCTGGCCGGCTTCTCGTTTGGTGCCTTTGTGACCAGCCATGCGCTGGCGCAGCTGTGGCCCGAGGGCCGGATCGAGCGCGCGGTGCTGGTGGGTACCGCCACCAGCCGCTTCAGCGTCGCGCCCGTGCCGCCCGAGGCGCAGCAGCGCACGCTGGTGGTCCATGGCGAAGCCGATGACACCGTGGAGCTGGCCTCGGTCATGGACTGGGCACGCCCGCAGATACTACCTGTCACAGTTGTTCCGGGAGGCGGCCATTTCTTTCACGGACAATTGCCGCTGCTCAAGAGCCTGGTGGTGCGCCACCTGTTGCCGGGGCTGTGACGCCCCTGGCAGGCGGCCGCAGCCGCCCGCCACGCTTCGCCGCTCGCTGCACTGGCGGGCCTTTTTCAGACTTTCTCCGAGCCTTACATGACCCTCATCCGCACCTTGCGTGTACTTGCCTTGACCGTGGCAGTCGCGCCCGCATTCGCCCTCGCCCAGATCAGCCTGCCCCAGCCGCCCGAGATCGCCGCCCGCAACTACCTGCTGGTGGACGTGACGGCCAACCAGGTGCTGGGCGCCAAGGACATCGATGCGCCCGTCGAGCAGGCCTCGCTGACCAAGCTGATGACCGGCTATCTGGTGTTCGATGCGCTGCGGGCCAAGAAAATCACGCTCGAGCAGCGCTTCCCGGTCAGCGAACGCGCCTGGAAGATGCCCGGCTCGCGCATGTTCATCGACCCCAAGATGCAGGTCCCCGTCGATGACCTGATCAAGGGAATGATCGTGCAGTCGGGCAACGACGCCACCATGGCGCTGGCCGAGGGCGTGGGCGGCTCGCTGGAAAACTTCGTGCGCCTGATGAACGAGCAGGCCAAGGCCTTCGGCATGAAGGGCACGAGCTACAAGAACCCCGAAGGCCTGACCGAGCCCGGCCACCTGACGACGGCGCGTGACCTGTCCATCGTGGCCCAGCGCCTGATGCAGGACTTCCCCGAGTACATGCACTACTACTCGACCAAGCAGTACCACTACGAAGGCACCCCCGCGTCCAATGGCACCAACCGCAACACGCTGCTGTTTCGCGACCCCACCGTCGACGGCCTGAAGACCGGCCACACCGCCGCCGCCGGCTATTGCCTGGTGTCGACCGCCAAGCGCACCATGCCCCAGGTCGGCGAGCGCCGCCTGCTGTCCATCGTGCTGGGTGCGTCCAGCGCCAATTCGCGCGCCACCGAAAGCCAGAAGCTGCTGAACTGGGGCTACACCGCCTTTGACTCGGTCAAGCTGTTTGACGCCGGCCAGCCCGTCGCCACGCCCGAAGTCTGGAAGGGCCAGGCCAGCACCATTCAAATTGGCCAGGTCAAGCCGATTGTCGTCACGGTGCCCGCGGGCTCGGGCGGCAAGCTCAAGACCGAAGTCGTGCGCCAGGACCCGCTGATCGCGCCCTTCACCAAGGGCCAGGCGATGGGCACGCTCAAGGTCACGCTGGACGGCCAGGTCGTGGCAGAAGTGCCGCTGGTCGCTCTCGAAGCGGTGGAGCAGGCCGGCTTCTTTGGCCGCCTGTGGGATGCCATTCGTCTTTGGATCAAGTGAGCATTTGCAGCATAGGGGTGGATAGAGGCAAGGGGCCTGTCCACCAGCGGATCGGCACCCAGTACAAGTGATGAGTGCAGGGATGCTGACAAGGCGACTTGCTTCGCAAGCTCCAACCTGCTACAGTCGAATGCTTTTCGGAAATTCCGAAGGGATTCACGTTTTCGTTTTTTACGTTTAGGGACGTATACATGCCAACCATTAACCAGCTCGTTCGTCAGGGGCGCTCGGTCGAAACGATCAAGTCCAAGAGCCCCGCGATGGAAAACTCTCCCCAGCGCCGCGGCGTGTGCACACGTGTGTACACCACGACGCCCAAGAAGCCTAACTCCGCTCTGCGTAAGGTCGCCAAGGTGCGCCTGACCAACGGTTTCGAGGTCATCTCGTACATCGGCGGTGAAGGCCACAACCTGCAGGAACACAGCGTCGTGCTGGTTCGCGGCGGTCGTGTCAAGGATCTGCCAGGTGTTCGTTACCACATCGTCCGCGGTTCGCTGGATCTGCAAGGCGTCAAGGATCGCAAGCAGTCGCGCTCCAAGTACGGTGCCAAGCGTCCCAAGAAGGCCTAAGCCTTTCTGCAGACAAAAATTTTCGGTGTTTGTCCTGCCGGGCAGGTAGTGCAAACGTAGTGACCCCAAGCGCAAGTGTTTTGCGTGGGTCGAGTAAGTGGGTGTCCTGTTGACTCCCGCGGTATCTGAAAAGATGCCAACTGAAGCAAAGATAGAGGTAAAAAATGCCACGTCGTCGCGAAGTCCCCAAACGTGAAATTCTGCCGGATCCTAAGTTCGGCAACGTAGAGCTGTCCAAATTCATGAACGTGATCATGGAAGGCGGCAAGAAGGCAGTTGCGGAGCGCATCATTTATGGCGCCCTGGAACTGATCCACAAGAAGCACCCCGATAAGGATCCTCTGGAAGCCTTCGTGGTTGCCATCAACAATGTGAAGCCCATGGTGGAAGTCAAGTCCCGCCGCGTGGGTGGTGCAAACTACCAAGTGCCTGTTGAAGTGCGCCCTGTTCGTCGTCTGGCTCTGTCCATGCGCTGGCTCAAGGAAGCGGCTCGCAAGCGCGGTGAAAAGTCCATGGCCCAGCGCCTGGCCAACGAGCTGCTGGAAGCGACCGAAGGTCGTGGCGGCGCGATGAAGAAGCGTGATGAAGTGCACCGTATGGCAGAAGCCAACAAGGCATTCAGCCACTTCCGCTTCTAAACGGCGTTAGCGCTTTCCTGACACGGGGCCGCTCGCAAATTTTTGCCTGCGGCCTTGTCTCGATTCAGGACGCCCTCAAATTAACTGTTGCCCACTTAGTTGGAGTGGCAGTGATTCTCCAGATGATCAATTAAGGATCCACCATGGCTCGCAAGACCCCCATTGAGCACTACCGCAACATCGGTATTTCCGCTCACATCGACGCAGGTAAGACAACCACCACCGAGCGTATCCTGTTCTCTACCGGCGTGAACCACAAGCGGGGCGAAGTGCACGATGGCGCAGCCACCATGGACTGGATGGAGCAAGAGCAAGAGCGCGGCATCACGATCACTTCCGCTGCCACGACCTGCTTCTGGTCGGGCATGGACCACTCGTTCCCCGAGCACCGCTTCAACATCATCGACACCCCCGGCCACGTCGACTTCACGATTGAAGTCGAGCGCTCGATGCGCGTGCTCGATGCTGCCTGCATGGTTTACTGTGCTGTGGGCGGCGTGCAGCCCCAGTCGG
>JBEVDH010000145.1:0-39577 GCA_040514115.1 Comamonas sp.
TGGCTTCGGTCGAAGCCGGCGCGGTGCTCGGCGACCTGTGCCGCAGCGCCGAGGCCGGCCACTACACGCCCGAGACCGCGCGCTACGCGCTGGCCGCGGCCGGGCAGCAGCTGCCCGAGGCCTATCTTGCGGATGCCGACGGCGCGCTGCCGCTGGCCCAGCAGACCGTGATGCTGCGCCAGAGCCGGCGCTTTGGCGGCCCGATCGGCCAGTTGGCCGAAGCCGTGAACACCGGCGACAGCGCGCGGGCACTGGCGCTGCTGCACGCGCAGACCCGGGACGGCGGCGTGCTGCGCCTGCGCGAAGGCGCGCCCGCCGCCAGCGTGTGGCAGATGGCCGTCGAAGCCGCGCCCGAGCGCGTCAACTACCAGGCCTTTGCCCAGGCGCTGGCCGCGCGCCCGGCCGTGGCACAGGGGCCCGAGGCCCATGCGGCCTGGGTGCGCAGCGTGCTGCTGGCCTTCGAGCGCTTTCGCCTGCTGTGCGCGGTGCGCGAGGGCGAGTGGGGCGTGCAGGGCCTGAACCGCGCGGTGGAAAAGGCGCTGGCCGCCCAGGGCGCGATTGCGCCACGCGGCGAATGGTATGCGGGCCGCCCGGTCATGGTCACGCGCAACGATGCGGCGCTGGGCGTCTTCAACGGCGACATCGGCGTGACGCTGCCGGGCGCGGCCGCGGGCGCCGGCTTGCGCGTCTACTTCATGGACGAACCCAAGCCGCGCGACGTGGGCGTGAGCCGGCTGGCGCATGTCGAGACCGCATTTGCCATGACGGTGCACAAGAGCCAGGGCTCGGAATTCGAGCACACGGCGCTGGTGCTGTCGGCCCACGCGGGCAGCGTGCTGGGCCGCGAGCTGGTCTACACCGGCATCACGCGCGCGCGCCGCGCCTTCACATTGATGACCCAGGCCCCGGGCCTGCTGACCGGCGCCATCCACAGCCCGACGCAGCGCGCGAGCGGGCTGCTGGGCTTTCTGGAGCAGCGGGCGCAGGAGGCACGGCAGGCGCTGCCGTTGGCGCCGGTCGATGGGTTGGGGGAGTGGGTGGAGTGAGGGGGTAGAGGAACGGTGTTGCCAGTGCGGCCCAGGGCACGAGCTCAAAACATCCGTTCGTCCTGAGCCGCCCCTGCCTACCGCCCCTGCCTGCGCCCGAGCATCACCACCGTGCTCTCCTTGCGATCCGCCTGCACCCTCCGCACCGCCTCCCGCTCTCCCATGCGCGCCAGATAGTCGCGCACCGGCAGGTCCGCGAGCACATCGCGTCCGCCGACGAGCTTGCTCGCCGCGCTGACCAGCGGCAGGTGCACGATCGCGCAGCAATCGGCCAGCGTGAACTGCTCGCCCGCGATGAACGGGTGCCACTGCGCGAGCTGGCCCAGCGCCTGCGCGCTTTTGTCGAGCTGCTCCATGGTGCGATCGCGCAGCGCGTCGCTGACCTTGCCGCCAAAGAAGGCCTGCGGGTAGAGGTTGCGCGCCACCAGCTCCAGATGCAGGTCGAGATAGATGCACAGCTCGCGCACCTTGGCTGCGGCAAACGGGTCGGCGGGCAGCAGCGGCGTGGCGGGATGGGCGGCCTCGAGGTATTCCAGCATGGCCGACGACTCGCTGAGCGCGCCCTCGGGAGTGCGCAGGTAGGGGATCTTGCCCAGCGGCGAGGCGCCGGTGTCGGTTTCGCCGAGCCAGGCCAGTTCCTCCTCGAAAGCGACGCCTTTTTCCAGCAACGCCAGCTTGACCTTGTTGTAGTAGTTGCTGACCGAGAAACCGCAGAGCTTGAGCATGGGAATACCTTGGTATGCGTGGAGGGACGCCGGTCATGCTAGGGGATCGCGCCCGGGCCTGGCGTCGCGCAGATGACGCCGCGCCCCCGCGCCTGCCTACAATGTGCGCATGTCCTGGCTGCGCTCCTCTTCTCCTGCGTTGCTGCCCTCGCGGCAGGCGGCGCTGGTGCGCGCCTGTCTGGCGGGGTGGCTGCTGGTGCTGGTGGCCGGGCTGTTCACGCCCTGGGCCCAGGCGCGCGGCCTCGAAGCCGTCTGCTCCGGGGCGGACCATGGCAGCTACCGGCTGGGGCCCGATGCCGATGGCCTGGCGCATGCGCTGCATGGCCTGGACTGCCCGCTGTGCCTGCCGCAACTGGCCGCGCCGCCGCCAGCGGCAAATGCGGCGCTGGCCCCCGGCCCGCGCGCCGCGCAGCCGGTGCGGCTGCCGGCCATGGTCTGGAGCCCCTTGCCCTCGGCCTGCCCGCCGCCGGCGCGCGGCCCGCCTGCCGTGTGATGACCCCGAGAGGCCGCGCCTGCTTGTCATGGCGGCGGCCTGCACCGATCCGCGGACGGCCCCCCTATGGCGCCCGCACACACCCATCACACACCCATCACACACGGGTCCCTTGCGGGACAGGAGCATTCCCATGAAAAAAAATCGCTGGATTTCCCCCTTTATCGTTGCCGCCGCTCTCCTGGCGGGCAACGCCATGGCCCACCCCGAGGCCGCGCATGTCGAAGTCGAGGGCGCCTGGGTCCGGGCCACCGTGCCCGGCCAGCAGGGCACGGGCGGGTTCATGCGCCTCAAGGCCAAGGAGGCAATGACCCTGGTCGGCGTGCGCACGCCCGCGGCCGAAGTCGCCGAACTGCACGAGATGAAGATGGAGGGTGACGTGATGCGCATGCGCCCCATCGAAGCGCTGCCCTTGCCCGCGGGCAAGACGGTCGAGCTCAAGTCGGGCGGCCACCACCTGATGCTGCAGCAGCTCAAGGCCCCGCTGGTCAACGGCAGCGAAGTGCCGGTCACGCTGGAGTTCAAGGACGCCAAGGGCGCGCTGTCGCGCCTGCATCTGCGCATACCGGTGGCGACTTCGGCGCCTGCGGGGGCCAGCCCGGCTGGCAACGGCCACGGCGGCCATGGTGCCCACGCGCATTGAGAGGAATGCGGGCCAGCCTCTGGTCCGCCAGCCGCTGGTACAGTAGTCCCAGTGGCGCGGCCCCGGTTTGCCGGGGTTGCTGCATGATGTCCTCCATTTTCCAATGAGGTAGGCAATGAGCACTTCCGGCGGTTCCGATCCTTTTGGCTTTGGCAAATTCATCCCGGGCTTTGAATTCCTTCAGGGCCTGTCCCAGGGCGCGGGTGCGGCGGGGGCCGACGCGCCGCTGGCCGCGATGGCGCAGTGGGTGGCGCCCACGGTGAGCGTCGAGGACATAGACAAGCGCATCAAGGAACTGCGCGCCGTGCAGTTCTGGATCGAGCAGAACGGCCGGGCACTGACGGCCACCATCCAGGCCCTCGAGGTGCAGAAGATGACCCTGGCGGCGCTGCAGAGCATGCAGGGCGGCATCAACGAATGGGCCAAGGCCACGCCTTTGAAGGCCACGCCCTTCAAGATGCCCGAGGCTGCGGCCGCGCCCGCACCTTCCACGCCGCCCCCGGCACCGGCCACGCCCCCTCCCGCGGCATCCGCCCCGGCTGCCGACCCCACCCACGGCGCGGTGGATCCGCTGCAGTGGTGGGGCGCATTGACCCAGCAGTTCCAGCAGATCGCGGCCCAGGCCATGCAGGAGCCGGCCCATCAGAAGGCCATGGAAGCGGGCACGCAGATGGCGGGCGAGTTCGCGCGCGGCGCGATGCAGTCCGCGGCCGATCTGGCCAAGGCCGCCGAGCCTGCGCCCGCGCCGGCTTCCGATGAAGCTCCAGCGCCCCAGGGTGAGCCCGCCGCCCCCGTGGCCAAGCCGGCACGCAAAACCCCACGCCGCGCCTCCTGAGCGCGGCACAATGCCGGCTTGACCTCATCAAGGATGCCGGCATGGACCGCCCCAACCAGTACGCGCTGCTGCGTCAACGCCGCTTCGGCCCTTTTTTCTGGACCCAGTTCGCGGGCGCGGCCAACGACAACCTGTTCAAGTTCGCGTTCACCGTCCTGGTGACCTACCAGCTCGGCGTGTCGTGGCTGCCGCCCTCGCATGCCGGGCTGGTCATCGGCGCGCTGTTCATCCTGCCGTACCTGCTGTTTTCCGCGACCTCGGGCCAGCTTGCCGATAAATGGGACAAGCGGCGCATCTTCGTGCTCACGAAGAACCTCGAGATCGGCATCATGGCGCTGGTCGCCTGGGGCATGCTCACACAGAACGTGCCGCTGCTGCTGGCCTGCATCTTCCTGATGGGCACCCATTCCACGCTGTTCGGTCCGGCGAAATTCGCCTATCTGCCCCAGGTGCTGACGCCGCGCGAGCTCACGGGCGGCAATGGCATGGTGGAGATGGGCACCTTTGTCGCCATCTTGCTGGGCAACGTGGCCGGCGGGCTGCTGGTGGCGGCGCCCGAGGTCGGCCACGCGCAGGTGGCTGCGGTGGGCCTGGTGCTGGCGCTGCTCGGGCGGCTGGCGGCGCAGTTCATTCCCGCGGCGCCGGCCACCGACCCTGGGCTGCGCATCAACTGGAACCTGTTCAGCGAGACCTGGCGCAACCTGCGGCTCGCGCATGCGCAGCCGGTGGTGTTCCGCTCGCTGCTGGGCATCAGCTGGATGTGGTTCTTTGGCGCCGTGTTCCTGAGCCAGTTCCCGGCCTTCGCGCGCGAGGTGTTGCATGGCAACGAGCAGGTCGCGGCGCTGCTGCTGGTGGTGTTTTCGGTGGGCGTGGGCACGGGCGCGCTGCTGTGCGAGCGCCTGAGCCGCGGGCAGGTCGAAGTGGGCCTGGTGCCGCTGGGCGCGCTGGGCATGAGCCTGTTTGCGGCCGACCTGTACCTGGCCTCGCGCAGCCTGCCGCCGGGCGCGCTGATGGATGTGTCGGCCTTCCTGGCGCGGCCCGCGCACTGGCGTGTCGTGGCCGATCTGCTGCTGCTGTCGCTGTCGGCCGGCATCTACAGCGTGCCGATGTACGCGCTGGTGCAGCTGCGCAGCCAGCCCACGCACCGCGCGCGCATCATTGCCGCCAACAATATTCTCAATGCACTGTTCATGGTCGCCAGCAGCGTGATCGCGGGCGCGCTGCTGTCCGCGGGGTTCAGCATTCCGCAGCTGTTTCTGTTCACCGCCGGCGCCAATCTGCTGATGTCGCTGGCGGTGTTCCTGCTGGTGCCAGAATACCTGTTGCGCTGCCTGGCCCTGGTGCGGGGCGTGCGTACCGTTGAAATCTGAATCCGAGGAGCATCCATGAGCAAAGCCCTGCGTCTGCCCGAGCAATGGTTCCGCCGCGGCCTGTGGTTGGTGGCTTTCATGTTTGCCTGGTTCCTGATGGGGCTGGGCCGGCTCGTCGTGGGCGACCTGCCGCAGGTCGAAACGCCGCAGAGCATCGAGAACTTCATGCCGCCCGGGCGCGCCCAGCAGGTGCGGCTGGAGCAGCAGACCGCCGAGCGGCTGCGCAACCAGGCGACGGCTGCGCTCGAGCAGGCCGAGCTGCGCCACCGCGCGGCGCGCACCGCCTATACGGGCGCGCGCGAAGCCTTTGACAACTGGGTGGCCACGCGCAGCGCGACGCAGCGCGCCGACCAGGACGCCGAGCTGCTGACACGCACCCGCGCGCTCGACCAGCTCAAGGAAACCGAGCGCCGCGCAAGTGTCGCGGTGCAGGCGCAGCAGCAGCAGCAGCTCGACGCGCAGCAGGCCTTCGCGCGCACCCAGAGCACCTGGCAGCAACTGGAAGAGGGCGCGCGCGTGCAGTGGCAGGATGCGCAGCGCGCGCAGGAGCTGCGCGTGTTTCTCTACCGCCTGGCCTTGACCTTGCCACTGCTGCTGATCGCCGGCTGGCTGTTCGCCAAAAAGCGCCGCAGCAATGCCTGGCCCTTTGTCTGGGGTTTCATTTTCTTTGCGCTGTTTGCCTTCTTTGTCGAACTCGTGCCCTACCTGCCCAGCTACGGCGGCTATGTGCGCCATATCGTCGGCATCGTGCTCACCGTGGTGCTCGGGCGCGCGGCCATCCAGGCATTCAACCGCTACCTCGAGCGGCAAAAGCGCCAGGAAGCCATGCCCGATGCGCAGCGCCGCGTCGAGCTGAGCTACGACACGGCGCTGTCACGGCTCGCCAAGGGGGTTTGCCCGGGCTGCGAACGGATCGTCGACCTGAAGAACCCGGGCATCGATTTCTGCCCGCATTGCGGCATCGGCCTGTTTGACCAGTGCAGCGCCTGCCAGACGCGCAAGAGCACCTTCTCGCGCTTTTGCCACGCCTGCGGCACCCCGGGCGGCGAAGCGCAGCCATCCGCGCCCGCCGCGCCGGCGCTCCACCCGCCGCGCTGAGCGCCTGGCTGCCGCTGTGGCAGGTCGTGGAGGGCAAGCCGCATCTGGTGATTCCCTGCTCGCTGACCAACAACGACGGCAAGTACGCCGGCTGGACCGGCACCTCCGACGAGTGGTTCAGCTTCCTGTGCGATGCCTTCGACATGCTTTACGCCGAGGGCGCGACGCAGCCGAAGATGATGTCGGTGGGCCTGCACATGCGCCTGGTGGGCCATCCCGCGCGCGCCGTGGGGCTGCAGAAGTTCCTGGACTATGTGCAGCGCTTTCCCGATGTCTGGATCACGCGCCGGCTGGATATCGCGCAGCACTGGGCACAAAAGCACCCGTATGCCCCGGCTCCGGGGCAGTGACGGCGGCGCTCATACGTGCAGTGCGGACGCCAGCGCCGGACGCAGCTCGCTGGCCGGGCTCCTCTGCCAGGCGTCGCGCCCCGCGGCCTTGGTCTGGTAGAGCGCGCCGTCGGCACGCTGCAGCAGGGCATCGAGGGCCGGCGACTGGTCGTCGCTGCAGGCCAGGCCGATGCTCACCGTGACCTGCAGCACCTTGCCCGATGGCAGCGCCAGGCGCTGGGCGCGCACCGCGGTGCAGATGCGCGACGCGATCTGCTCGGCAATCGACGGGCGCACATTGGGCAGCAGCACCGCGAATTCCTCGCCGCCCACGCGGCCCAGCAGGTCCTGGGGACGAAGCACCCGGCCCACGGTCTTGGCAAAGGCGCGCAGCAGCGCGTCGCCCGCCGCGTGGCCATGCAGGTCGTTGACGCGCTTGAAATGGTCGAGGTCGAGCATCAGCACCGCAGCGGGACGGCCCTCGTGCTGCAGGCGTTCGAGCAGGCGCTGACCCTGGCCCATGAAGGCGCCGCGCGTCAGCACATCGGTCAGCGAGTCGTGGCTCGCGGCCCGGTTCAATCGGTTGAGCAACTCGTTGCGCGCGATCTGCGTGCAGGCCACGGCCAGCGGACCGAGCGAGAGCAGCATCAGGCCCAGGCGCAGCGACAGCGCCATCTCGAGGTTGTCGGGCGTGAATTCGATGACGTCCATCGAGATGGTGACGATCTTCCAGCTGCAGACCAGCAGGCTCAGCAAGGCTGTATTGAAAAGGCGATATGACAGCGCGCACCACAGCAGGGCCGGCACCGTGAACGTCATCGCCCCGGGTCCGCCGAGCGCGACAGCGGCACATTCCGAAACCAGCACCGCCAGCAGCGGCAGCAGCCGCAGCAGCGCGGCGCGCGGCTCGAGCTCCGGCCACCAGTGGCGCGGGTGGCCGGTTGGTACGCTCAGGACCACAGGCAGGATCAGCATGTAATTCATCAGCTCGGTGCTGAACCACATCAGCGAGGTCTGGGTCCAGCTGTCGCCAAACAGGTACATGCACGCGCCCGTGCCCACCAGCGTCGAGCCCGCAGCGGCCAGCAGGCTGCCGGTCAGCACATACAGCACCGAGCCCTGGCGCCGCAGCTGCAGGATCGGTGCATCGAGGCGCCTCAGGAACCACCAGCCGCAGGCCACGCCAAGCAGGTTTGCGCCCGATAGCCACAGCGCGCTCAGCGCACTGCTGCCCGTGAGCAGATCGGCCAACACCATGACCACCGCGGCAATCAGCCAGCTGCCCCTGCCCGCGAGGCTCGGCCAGCGCAGCAGCGCGCCAAGCAGCAGCGCATTGGCCGGCCAGAACGCTGCCAGGAAACCTTCAGGGCGGCTCACGATACCGATCAGGCACGCCAACGACAGGCCGAAAGCCAGACCGAAGGATGGTGCGAGAAGCGGAGAGCGGCGCAAAAAAGGGGCAAAGTCGAGGCGGGGCATTCGGAAGGCAAAGGCATGAACCAGAGTCCCAACCAATATAGCGGCCCGCGCCGAAAGTGGGTGGCGACTTTTGTCGGAGGGCAGGCCGCGCCGGCGCGGGGCGCAGCGCCGACCCGGGCAAATCAGACGCCGCGCGCGCGATCTGCCTTGAACTGCGCGCGGAATGCGGCAAAAGTGCCGCTATCGAGCGCATCGCGCACTTCCTGCATCAGATTCAGGTAGTAGTGCAGGTTGTGGATGGTGGTCAGCATCGGGCCGAGCATTTCGCCGCAGCGGTCGAGATGGTGCAGGTAGGCGCGCGAGAAGCCGTCGCGCCCGCCCTGGTCCCAGGACACTTCCGAGGTGCCGGCGCAGGCATGGCAGGTGCAGCTGGTGTCGATCGGTTGATGGTCGCTCTTGTGGCGCGCATTACGCAGCTTCAGGTCGCCAAAACGCGTGAAAATGGTGCCATTGCGCGCATTGCGCGTGGGCATCACGCAGTCGAACATGTCGACGCCATCGGCCACGCCCTGCACCAGGTCCTCGGGCGTGCCCACGCCCATCAGGTAGCGCGGCTTGTGCGCGGGCAGACGGTGCGGCGTGTGCGCCATGATCTGCAGCATCAGGTCCTTGGGCTCGCCCACGCTCACGCCGCCCACGGCATAACCGGGAAAGTCCATCTCGACCAGCGCTTCGAGCGATTCCTGGCGCAGGTCCTCGAACATGCCGCCCTGCACGATGCCGAACAGCGCGTTCGGGTTCTCCAGGCGCTGGAACTCGTCCTTCGAGCGCTGGGCCCAGCGGCGGCTCATTTCCATCGACTTGCGCGCTTCGGCCGGCGTCGTCAGGTGGCCCTTGGTTTCATAGGGCGTGCACTCGTCGAGCTGCATCACGATGTCGGAGTTGAGCGTGGTCTGGATCTGCATGCTCACCTCGGGCGACATGAACAGCTTGTCGCCGTTCACGGGCGAGGCGAAGTGCACGCCTTCCTCGGTGATCTTGCGCATCGCGCCCAGGCTCCAGACCTGGAAGCCGCCCGAGTCGGTCAGGATCGGCTTGTTCCACTTCTCGAAGCCATGCAGGCCGCCAAAGCTTTCCATGATGTCGAGGCCGGGGCGCATCCAGAGGTGGAAGGTATTGCCCAGGATGATCTGCGCGCCCATTTCCTCGAGGCTGCGCGGCATCACGCCCTTGACGGTGCCATAGGTGCCCACGGGCATGAAGATCGGGGTCTGCACCACGCCATGGTTGAGCGTGAGCTGGCCACGGCGTGCGTGGCTGGAGGGGTCGTTTTGGAGGGTTTCGAACTGCAGCATGGGCGCCATTGTCCCAGACTGGTTGCGCGGTCGTCCTTCATGGGGGGATGCCGGGCGTCTGGCACACTGGGGCATCGTCAATATCCGGAGACCAGGATGCTCAGAATCATGATCGCAGTGGATGGATCGGAACCCTCGCTGGACGCCGTGCGCCATGGCGTGCGGCTGGTGCGCCAGGGGTTGCAGGCCAGCCTGGTGCTGGCCCATGTGCAGCAGGAAGCCACGTTCTACGAACTTGCCACCCAGGACCCGGACCTGATCGCGCGCGCCAGCGTCGCCGCGGGCCGGCATTTGATGGAGCCCGCCGTGGCGCTGGTCGAGGCCGCCGGCGTGCGCCATGAAGCCGAAGTCGGCCTGGGCGAGACCGCGGCCACCCTGGTCGACATGGCCGAGCGCAACGGCTGCGACATGATCATCATCGGCGCCCTGGGCCAGGGCGGCGTGCGCCGCGCGCTGATCGGCTCCGTCTCGCGCGAGATCGCCCGGCTGAGCACGGTGCCGGTGACCATCGTGAAGCATCCGGATCCGGAGGATCTGGCGGATGTGGCGGAGGTGGAGGCTGAGGTGAATGCGGAGTTGGATCGGGGGATTGATCCGGTGCGGTGAGGGGCAGGCTGGTCAGGACGGTAGAAAAGCGCTGAAACCCGTTCGTGGTGAGCTTGTCGAACCATGGACGGCCTGCCTTCATGCCTGGAGCGGCCTCCTTATCAACAGGAAACGTGGTTAATTACGTGCCCTGATACGCGCGCCTAAGCCCGCCGCCCCTGCTCCGTTGCTGGCTTCGCAGACTGCCACTTCCCATGCGGCAAGCTAGACAGCCGCTGCAGCATCCGCCCGCAATACCCCCGTATCCGCAGGCAATTGTTGATTTCCTCGACCGGCAAGGGGCCCGACACCACCACGATGTCGTCCGCCGACTCCCAGGCTCCGGCCGCGCGCAGGCGCCGGCGGGCCGTCAATGCCCAGGACAGGATGCGCGTCGGCGTGCCATGCTGATGGACCTCGCCGGTGTGCAGGTCGAAGGCAATGGCCACGGTCTCCGTGCGCAGCCGAAAGCGCCGCTCGCCTGTGACGGCGCTGGGCGTATCGCGCATGTCGTACAGGTAGTAGTGGCCGGCCTTGAGCTGGTATTGCAGATCCATCGGTCCTCCTTCAAGCGCCTATTCTGTGCGGCCTTGAGGGCCTAGAAAATCGCGAAAGTCGAGCTGTTCGTTGCCGGGGGGCTCTAGCATGGTACTCGCGTCGCGCGCAGACTCTGAATGAGCATGTCCCAGCAGGGGGGCACCGAGCAAGGGTCGCCCCGCAGCGAGGGTGCCGTCCCCCTCCACCGAAGGTTGAGAGGGGGAAGCGGCGTAAGCCGCTCAGGGGGTGCTTTCAAAAGTCCAGCAGGCTGAAGCCGACGCTCAGGACGGTGCGCTTGCGGTTGTAGTCGATCAGGCTGTCGCCATATCCCGAGAACAGCTGCGTGTGCAGGCGCAGGTTGCTGCGTCCGCCGCCAATGCCTTCGCCCAGCGTGCGCAGCCATTCCAGGCGCAGCGAGCCGCGCGGAGTCGAGCCCAGCGAGCTGCGCACCGTGGCGCTGAGCGTGTGCACGCGGTTGGGGTTCCAGGTGCCGGTGAGTTCGGCGCGGCCCAGCAGGTTGACGATGTCCGGGTTGTCATCGCTGTCCGCGCCTTCGTTCAAGCGCTTCCAGATGCGGCTGGTGACGGCAAAGTCATTGCCTTTTTCCAGGCCGGTCATCAGATACCAGCGGTTCCAGCTGCGCGACAGCGGCAGGCTCTGGCCGTTGGACTGGTGCACCAGGCCCGCGCCCGCGTAGGCCCAGTTCCAGCCGCCGGGCAGCGCCAGCGAAAGCGGGTACACGTAGATGACCTCGGGCTCGTGGTCCGTGGTGCGGAAGGGGCGCGACAGATCGGGGCTGAACACCTGCCAGTAGGACTGCTGGGTGTAGCCGACCCACAGCGAATCCTTGCGCTCGGGCGTGTGCGCCAGCAGGCCGGTGGCCAGCTTGGTGCGCACCGAGATATTGAGCCGGGTTTCAGTGCTGCGGTAGTCGGTCGAAGTCGTGCTCTGGTGGTCGGCCGCGGGCGACGAGGGCAGGCGGTTGACGCTGTTGCCCGCGACCACCGAGATCGACATCGGCCGGTAGCCGCGCACGGTGAAGACGCCGCAGTCGGTGCCTTCGGTCAGTTCCCAGAAGCGCGTCATGGCGCTGTACTTGGCGTCGTTGCAACCGCGCACCACGGGGTCGGCCGGCATCGCGTCTCGCGTGAGCGGCGTGGCCGAGGTGGCAACGATCGGTGCGGGGGCGGGCAGCGCAGCGCCGCTGGGCGCCGCCGCGCTGGTGGGCTCTGCCTGGGCACTGGCGGCCGGGGACTGCCAGGGCTGGTTGTTGGCCCAGGCGTCGAAACAGGCCAGGCGCTCGGGGCCATCGGCGGCCGCGGTGCACAGCCGCCAGGCATCGGTCGGCGTGCTGCCGACGGGCGCGCCGCCGGGCGGCGCCGCCAGCGCCGGCAGCGCCAAGAGGCCCCAGGCAGCAGCCGCGGCCAGCGTGGGTACGTGTCGTGCCCTCATTGCGCGGCCTGCTTGCGCAGTACGAATGAAAGAGAGAGTGGGGGATTTGCCTGAGTCCATGTTCCGCGAATTTCCTTGCCGCAGCTGTCGGGCACGACCTGGCCAATCCAGGTCGCGCTGATGTTCTTGCCGTTGATGGATTCTTCGAGCGTGAAGTCGCCCTGGTCGACGTCGCCGGCCAGCAGCGCTTCGACGCCCGCACGTTGGAGCCGGCCGCGCACGCTGGCCGCCAGCTCGGGGTGGGGGATGAGTTCGAGACGGGCCGTGCTTCCGGTGGAGAGCGGCGCGCCCGCGGCGCTCAATTGCGCCTCCCAGTGGCCCAGCAGCGTCTGCTGGCCGGCCTCGGTGGCTTCGATGCAGGGGACGGTCTGGGCCAGGGCGCTGGCGCCAAGCGCCACCCAGGCGCTGGCCGCGGCCCCGCGCAGGAAGAGAGAAAGAGAAAAATGCATGTTGCTCTGGATCAGGAAACAGGGGTCTGCGCCGCGGCCTTGCGCGCGAATTCGGCGCGCAGCTGGCGCAGCTTCTCGCGCGGGTCCTCGCGCATCGTCGCCTGGT
Organism: Comamonas sp.; assembly: GCA_040514115.1. Taxonomy (GTDB): domain Bacteria; phylum Pseudomonadota; class Gammaproteobacteria; order Burkholderiales; family Burkholderiaceae_C; genus Comamonas. The sequence goes on from JBEVDH010000145.1 coordinate 12,443, forward strand.
CCAGCCCCATCTCCTTGATGAAGCGGCTGGGCATCGCGGCCACCATTTCGCGGCCCTTCTTGCGCCGCTTGGTCCAGCTCACGGCCAGGGTGGTGCGCGCGCGCGTGATGCCCACATACATCAGCCGGCGCTCTTCCTGCAGGCGCTGGGTGGTTTCGTCGCTGACTTTTTGCTGGCGGCCGTTGTCGTCGTCGAGCTTGAACGGCAGCATGCCTTCGGTCACGCCCACCAGCATCACATGCGGCCATTCCAGGCCCTTGGAGGCGTGCAGCGTCGACAGGATCACCATGTCCTGGTCCTTTTCTCGCTCGCTGATGGTCGACAGCAGCGCAATCGTCTGCGATACCTCGAGCAGGCTTTTCTTCTCGCTGGTGATCGCGCTGCCGCTGGTGTCGTCGACCTGGCCGCCCGCGCGCTGCGCCATCCAGTCGCAGAATTCCAGCACATTGGTCCAGCGCGCGGCGGCGACGGTCTCGCTGTCCTCGCTGTCGTAGATGTGCTTTTCGTAGTCGATTTCCTTGAGCCAGTCGGCCAGGAAGGCGCGCGAATCCTCGGCGCCCAGCGTGTGGCGCGCCCGGTATTCGAGGTCGTTCACATAGCGGCCGAACTCCATCACGCTGTCGTGCGCCTTGGTCGGCAGCACGGCGGGCAGCATGTGGCTGAACAGCGCGCCGAACATGCTGAGCTTGTGCTGCGTGGAGAACTCGCCGAGCTTGCCCAGCGTGGTGTGGCCGATGCCGCGCTTGGGCGAGGTGATCGCGCGCAGGAACGCCGGGTCGTCGTTGTTGTTGATCCACAGCCGGAACCAGGCGCACAGGTCCTTGACTTCGGCGCGGTCGAAGAAGCTCGTGCCGCCCGAGACCTTGTAGGGAATCGCGGCCTTGCGCAGCGCTTTCTCGAACGGCTTGGCCTGGTGGTTGGCGCGGTACAGGATGGCGAAGTCTTTCCAGGCCGGCGGCGGGTTGCTGGCCGCGCGCAGGCCCTGGATGCGCGCCACGGCGCGCTCGGCCTCGTGCTCCTCGGAGTCGGCATCGACCACACGCACCGGATCGCCTTCGCCGAGCTCGGAGAACAGGGTCTTGGGATACAGCTTGGGGTTGGGCTGGATCACGTTGTTGGCGGCGCGCAGGATGGCGCTGGTCGAGCGGTAGTTCTGCTCGAGCTTGATGACCTTGAGCGCGGGATAGTCGAGCGGCAGCTTCTTGAGGTTGTCGAGCGTCGCGCCGCGCCAGCCATAGATCGACTGGTCGTCATCGCCCACGGCGGTGATGTGGCCGCGCTCGCCGATCAAGAGCTTGAGCAGGTCGTACTGCGTGGCGTTGGTGTCCTGGTATTCGTCGACCAGCACATGGCCCAGCAGGTTCTGCCATTTCTCGCGCACCGCCGGGTGGTCGCGCATCAGGCGCAGCGGCATGCCGATCAGGTCGTCGAAGTCCACGCTCTGGTAGGCCGTGAGGCGCTCCTCGTAGCGCGCCATCAGCAGCGCGATGCTGCGCTCGCTGTCGTCCTGGGCCATGGCCAGTGCGCTGCGGCTGTCATACCCCATGTTCTTCCACTTGCTGATGGTCCACTGCCATTGGCGCGCCGTCGCCACGTCGGTGGTGCCGCCGGCCGCGTCCTTGAGGATGCTGACCACATCGTCGGAGTCGAGAATGCTGAACTGCGGCTTGAGGCCCAGCGCCTGGCCGTCCTCGCGCACCATCTTCACGCCCAGCGCGTGGAAGGTGCAGATCAGCACGTCCTTCGCGGCGCGCCCGATCAGCCCCTTGGCGCGCTCGCGCATCTCGGCCGCGGCCTTGTTGGTGAAGGTGATCGCGGCAATGCGCTTGGGCTGCATGCCGGTCTCGATCAGCCGGCCGATCTTGTGCGTGATGACGCGCGTCTTGCCCGATCCCGCGCCCGCCAGCACCAGGCAGGGGCCTTGGGTGTAGTGGACCGCTTGAAGCTGGGCAAGGTTGAGACCGGCGGACATGGAGAGGCAATAAACAGGGGATGGAGGAGAAAAACGCCGGGTGCCGCGTGCAGTGCGCGGGCCAGCCCGCATGATACTGGTCCCGTGCCCCGGTGGTTGCTGCAGGGCAGCATGGCATAGGGCAATGCGAGGATGGGCGCGCCGTGCCAAACTCGCCGCTTTGGCGCGCGCGCCACTGTGCTTGCTCCTCATTTCGACGCCGTGCTGTCCATCCTGCTGGTTACTTCCCCGTTTTTTGCGCTGGTGCTCTGTGGCTTTGTTGCCACGCGGCGCGGCATCCTGCCGCTGTCGGCCATCAGCGGGCTCAACAGCTTCGTGCTGTATTTCGCGTTGCCCAGCATGCTCTACCGCTTTGGCGCGCGCACGCCGATCGGGCAACTGCTGGACCCGGCCGTGGCCGGCGTCTACCTTGCCAGCGGGCTGGTCCTCGTCGCCAGCGTGGTGGCGCTCACGCGCCGGCGCCAGGGCTGGAACGATGCGGCCTTTGGCGCGCTGGTCGCGGTTTTCCCCAATACCGGGTTCATGGGCGTGCCGCTGCTCGTGGCCTTGCTCGGCGCACACGCCGCGGGCCCGGCGATCGTGACCATGGCGGTGGATATGGTGATCACCAGCTCGCTGTGCATCGCGCTGTCGCGCTTTGGCTTGGCTGGCGGCGCGGGCGCGGCGCTGCGCAGCGCGCTCAAGGGCGTGGCGGCCAACCCCATGCCCTGGGCCATGGTGCTGGGCGCGCTGGCCTCGTGGGCGCAGTGGACGCTGCCCGCGCCAGTCGACAAGACCCTGGCGATGCTCGGCGATGCCGCCTCGCCGGTCGCGCTGTTCACCATTGGCGCGGTGCTCGCCCGCTCGCAGATGAACGCCAGCGAGCGCGTGCCGCCGCGCGACTACGTGCCGCTGGCGCTGGCCAAGCTGCTGGCGCACCCGTTGCTGGTCTGGCTCGCGGGCCGCGCGGCCATCGCGCTGGGCGTGCCGCTGTCAGAGCCGGCGCTGGTCGTGCTGGTGTTGGTCGCGGCGCTGCCCAGCGCCAGCAATGTCGCGCTGCTGACCGAGCGCTTCGGCGCCCACGGCGGGCGCGTGGCGCGCATCATCCTGGTCAGCACGGTGCTGGCGTTCCTGACGTTTTCGGGGGCGGTGGCGTTGATGACGGGAGGATGAGTGTGCTTTTTTTGAGGGCTGGACGTCCATCCTTCGACAGGCTCAGGACGAACGGGGAAACCGTTCGTGGTGAGCCTGTCGAACCATGAACGTCCTGTCCTCAGGTGCTTATTTGCCCTGATTACTTGGCCTGAAGCAGCATCAACAGCCGTTCCAGGCCACCGCCCTAGTATTCCCAGAAGATCCGCTGCAGTTCCCGCGTATCTTTGGTTTGAGTCAACGCCACCGCCGTCAGCAGCCGCGCCTTCTGCGGGTTCAGGTCGTGCGCCACGACCCAGTCGTACTTGTCATCGGGCTGCTCGGCGTTGCGCAGCACGAAGCCGCCGGGAATGCGCGAGCTGCGCACCACGACCACGCCCTTGCGGCGCCATTCGTTGAGCTTGGGAACGATGCGGTCGGCGACCGAGCCGTTGCCCGTGCCCGCATGGATGATCGCCTGCGCGCCGGCCGCGCCCAGGGCGTCGAGCGCGGTGCCGGGCACATTGGCGTAGCTGTAGACGATATCCACGGCGGGCAGGGTCTGGATGCGGTCGATGCTGAACTCGCTGGCACTGGTATGGCGCTTGACGGGCGCGCGGAACCACCAGGTCTTGCCTTCGACCACCATGCCCAGCGGCCCCCAGGGGCTGGCGAAGGCGCTGGTCTTGATGTTGACCATCTTCGCCACGTCGCGCGCGGTGTGGATCTCGTCATGCATGCTGACCAGCACGCCCTTGCCAACGGATTGCGGGCTCGCGGCCACGCTCACGGCGCCCAGCAGGTTGAGCGCGCCGTCGGCCGACAGCGCCGTGCCCGGGCGCATCGAGCCGACCAGCACGACGGGCTTGTCGGTCTGCACCACGAGGTTCAGGAAGAAGCCGGTTTCCTCGAGCGTGTCCGTGCCGTGGGTGATCACGACGCCCTGCACATCGGGCTGGCGCACCAGCGCCTGCACGCGCCGCGCCAGCGTCAGCAGCTGCTCGTTGGTGAAGCTTTCCGAGGCGATCTGGAACACCTGCTCGCCCGATACGCGCGCCACCTTGCCCAGCTCGGGCAGGCCGATCAACAGCTGCTCGACCGGCACCTTGGCCGCCTGGTAGGTGGCGCTGCTGGTGGCGGAAGCGCCGGCGCCGGCAATGGTGCCGCCCGTGGCCAGCACCACCACATGCGCCAGCGCGGGCGCGGTCACTGCCGCGGGCGTGGACAGGGACGGGCCCGTCTGCGCCATGGCGGGCAGGGCGCCCAGGTCACGCGGCGGGGTGGTCGTGCAGGCGGCGAGGGTGAGCGCGGTGGCGCACAGGGCCAGGCGCCAGAGAGGGCGGGCAAGGGTCGTCATGGTTATGTGGCTCCAGCAGGGGCGCGCGCCGTGGAGGACCCGCGGCATGCCCACCAGACGCCGACAATGCGCCATTGCCCCGGCAGGTGCAACTGCACGACCACGGCGGCAGCAGGCCCTTGACCGACGCGATTCAGATCGCTAAAGGATCGACGTCAACCAGCCAGCGCACCAGGGGCCGGTGCACGGGCTGGGCGCGCAGCTGGTGCAGCAGCGGCTGCCAGGCATGCAGGAAGCGCTGCAGCGCCATGCGGTCCAGGCTCTCGATCAGCATCTGCGCGCGCTCGACATTGGCCACGCGCTGGATGGTCATGGGAATCGGGGGGAACAGGAACACCTGCTCCAGACCGGTCAGCTCGGCATCGCGCGCGGCCTGGCTGGCCGCATGCAGGAAGGCCTGCGCATCCTCCTGGGTGCGGGCGTCGGCGCGCACCAGCGCCTGGTAGGCAAAGGGCGGCATGCCCGCGTCTTCGCGTTCGCGCAGCTGCTGCTCGGCAAAGGACGGGTAGTCATGGCTGCGCAGCGCGCTGAACACCGCATGCTGCGGATCGCGCGTCTGGATCCACATCTCGGCGCGGCTGCCGCTGGCCTGCAGGTAATCGGCATCGCGCCCGGCCCGGCCCGCGGCCTGCATCAGCAGGCAGAACAAGCGCTCGGCCGCGCGGTAGTCGTTGGAAAACAGCGCGTTGTCGGGCTGCACGGCCGCCACCAGCGTGATGCGCCGGAAATCATGGCCCTTGGCCACCATCTGCGTGCCCACCAGCACGTCGATGTCGCCGGCATGCATCTGCGCCAGCTGGGCTTCGAGCGACCCCTTGGCCTTGGTGGTGTCGGCGTCGATGCGCGCCACGCGCGCGGGCGCATGGTCCGGACGCTGCACATTGCGCAGCAGCCGCACCAGCTCCTCCTCGAGCTGCTCCGTGCCCTTGCCCAGCGGCAGGATGTCGGGGTTGCCGCAGGTCGGGCAGGCCGTTGGCACGCGCTGGGTGAAGCCGCAGTGGTGGCAGCGCAGCGTGCGGTCGCCCTTGTGGAACACCTGGTGCGCGCTGCAATGCGGGCAGTCGCTTTTCCATTCGCAGTCGGCGCAGTAGAGCACGGGCGCGAAGCCGCGGCGGTTGAGCAGCACCAGGGTCTGCTCGCCGCGCTGCACGCGCTCGGTGATGGCGGCCAGCAGCGGCGGCGAGAACACCGCGCGCTTGGGCTGCTGGGTCATATCGACCAGCCGCACCCTGGGCAGCGCCGCGGCGCCGATGCGGCTGGGCATGTGCAGCCGCAGGTAGCGCCCGCCCGGGTCCTGTTGCGTGGCCGGCCGGCTTGCATGCCAGCTCTCGAACGAGGGCGTGGCGCTGCCCAGGATGATCTGCGCGCCCTGGGCACGCGCGCGCCAGATCGCCAGGTCGCGTGCCGAATAGCGCGCGCCTTCTTGCTGCTTGTAGCTGGCGTCGTGCTCCTCGTCGACCACGATCACCTTGAGGCCCGGCAGGCTGGCAAACACCGACATGCGCGTGCCCAGCACGATGCGCGCCTGGCCGGTGTGCGCGGCCAGCCAGCTCTTGAGGCGCTGCGGGCCGGTCATGCCGCTGTGCATGCTGACCACGGCCGCCGCGCCGTACTGCGGCGCGAAGCGCTCGACAAAGCGGGCTTCGAGCTGCGGCGTGAGGTTGATCTCGGGCACCATGATCAGCGCCTGGGCTTGCGGGTCGGCGTCCAGCGCGGCCTGGACGCAGCGCAGATAAACCTCGGTCTTGCCGCTGCCGGTGCTGCCGTAGAGCAGGAATGGCCGGGCCGCGTCAGGCCGGGCCGCGTCAGGCCGGGCATCGCCGGCGCTGGCGGCAATCTGCGCGACCACCGTCTCCTGCTCGGCGCTCAGCGCGACCAGCGCCGGGTCTGCCGCCGGATCGGGCCGCGCCGCCGCGGCCTTGGGGGGCTTGAGGCGCCGCGCGAGCTGCTCGGCCGTGAGCTCGCGCAGCTGCGGCGGCAGCGCGGCCATGGCGATCTCGCCAATGCTGCGCTGGTAGTAGCGCGCGGCAAAGGCCACGAGCCGGCGCCAGGCATCGGGCAGCGGCGCAATGCCTTCGAGCACGCCGGTCACGGGCCGCAACTGCATGCCCTCGGCAAGCGCCGCTTGCGGCGACGTCTCACAGGCCTGCGGATCGTCCCAGACCACGCCCAGCATCTCGCGCCGGCCCAGCGGCACGCGCACCAGCGTGCCCGGCGCCAGGCGCGTGCTGGCCGCATAGGTCAGCAGATGGCCGACCGCGCTGTGGGCCGGCATCTGCAGGGCAATCTGGACGGGAAACAAGGCGGTCATGGCAGGGTGGGCGCGGCGGGTGGAAAACGGGTGGGGCACGAAAATCCTGAGATTCCCGAATTTCTCGATTTTCTGTGGATAACTTTGTGGGAATTGTCAGGGACTGTACCGGCCCGAAGGCTTTTGCCCTCGGCGACGGCGATTTTTCCGTGGCCCCGGGCTGTTTACCATCCTTTATAAATCAATGGCTTGCAGTCATGCCAGGGGGCGTGCGGCAGTGTTGCTGCACTTGGCAACGCTGCCAGGTGGTCCATTCGCCCATGTGCATAAGTCGGAACATGTGGCGCTGTCAAGCGCCTGGTCCCTGCTGTTTTTGCTCGGAAAACCCTCGGTTTTGGTGGGAAAGTCTGAGAAATCCACTGCAAGTCCTTGATTTCAGGGTTTATTTGCTTATTTCCGGAATTTCTGTGGATAACTTTGTGCACAAAAAATTGGGGCAAAGCCGCAACATTCCTGCCGCAAGGTCTCTGTGCCATCGGGCAGCGCTTCGAGGAGTTGAAAATTTCCCTTTGAAATCAATGACTTATGTCATATATTTCAAGGCGATCCGCCGTTCATGCAGGCCGCGGCGCACTGCAATCGTGCCTCCAGGACTGCCCCATTGCTGTGCATAACTGGTATGGACACAAGGTGGGCGCTTGCTCACCGGGCCGTGGCGCAATCTCTGCGCTGCGCCAGGCCCTCGGGCCGGTCGGCGCCGCAAATCGCTCAGCGCTGGCGCAGCGCGCGCGAGTGGTTATGCACCGTTTCTACCAGCGCCGCCACATTTTCGGGCGGTGTGAACTGGTTGATGCCATGGCCCAGATTGAAGATATGCGTGGGTCCGGTGGTCGTGCGGTCGGTGTGCGGCGTGCCGAAGCTGTCAAGCACTGCGCGGGCCTGTGCGGCCACCTGTTCCGGCGCGGCAAACAGCACATTGGGGTCGATATTGCCCTGCAGCGCCTTGCCCGGGCCACCGGCCTCGCCGCCGACGATGGCGCGCGCCTTGCCGAGGTTGACCGTCCAGTCGAGCCCGAGCACCTCGCAGTCCAGGTCCTTCATTTCAGGCAGCCAGATGCCGCCGCCCTTGGTGAAGACCAGGCGCGGCACATCGCTGCCATCCACGCCCGTGCGCTTGAGCTGGGCCAGCACGCGGCGCGTGTAGGCCAGGCTGAACTCCTGGAAGCAGCCATCGGCCAGCACACCGCCCCAGCTGTCGAAAATCATCACCGCCTGGGCGCCGGCATCGATCTGCGCATTCAGATAGGCGGCCACGCTGTCGGCATTGACGCTCAGGATGCGGTGCATCAGATCGGGGCGCGCATACATCAGGCTCTTGACCAGCCGGTAGTCGGCGCTGCCCTGGCCCTCCACCATATAGCAGGCCAGCGTCCAGGGGCTGCCCGAGAAGCCGATCAGCGGCACGCGGCCGTTCAGCGCGCGGCGGATCGAGGTCACGGCGTCGAATACATAGCGCAGCTTGTCCATGTCGGGCACGGCAAGCTCGGCCACGGCGGCCTCGTCGCGCACCACCTTGGCAAAGCGCGGGCCTTCACCGGCCTCGAAGCTCAGCCCCAGGCCCATCGCGTCGGGAATGGTCAGGATATCGCTGAACAAAATGGCGGCATCGAGCGGGAAGCGCTCGAGCGGCTGCAGCGTGACTTCAGTCGCGTAGTCGGTGTTCGTGGCCAGGCCCATGAAGCTGCCGGCCTGGGCGCGCGTGGCCTTGTATTCCGGCAGGTAGCGGCCAGCCTGACGCATCAGCCACAGCGGCGTGTAATCGGTGGCCTGGCGACGGCAGGCGCGCAGGAAAGTGTCGTTTTGAAGGGGGGCAAAAGACATGGGGGCTCACTCACATAGGGGGCGGGGCCGCAGCGGACGGCGCCGCGCAGGGGCGCATCCAGCGGTCATCGACGGCGCCGGCAGCGGGCGGTCGACAAGGGATTCGGGCAATGGTGCAGTTTAACGGATAGCGCCGAGGCCCCGGCAGCAAGGCGCAGCGACACGCAACTGTCACGCTACCATCACGGCGCTGTCACATCGCGGGAGAAGAATGCATAGCGTGAGCCGGGGCTGAAAAAAGGGGAGCGACGCGGTTAACCGTCACCCACCCGATCCCGGTATCACGCCAATTCAACGCAGCGCGGGAGTATGTATGGACGAGAACCTGCAAACCATGCCGACCGGAGACTGGGCACCGACCATGCCCTTCCATGTTTCTTCGGCCCTGCCCGCGCTGTTGCGCCCCCAGGTGGCGCCACGCGCGCCGCTGCGGCTGCTGGTGCAGTGGGCGCGCCACCAGGACGAGGTGCGTGCCGCCCAGCGGCTGCGCCACCAGGTGTTCGTGCAGGAGATGGGCGCACGGCTGCCGACGCCGCTGGCGGGCCATGACATCGACCACTTCGACGACTATTGCGAACACCTGCTGGTGCGCGACCCGGTCAGCCATGCCGTGATCGGCACCTACCGGCTGCTGACCCCGGCCGAGGCACGCCGCGCGGGCGGCCTGTATTCGGACAACGAATTCGATCTCGCGCCGCTGGCCGCCTGGCGCCCGCGGCTGGTGGAGCTGGGCCGCAGCTGCGTGCATGCCGACTGGCGCAACGGGGCGACGATTCTCGCGCTCTGGGGAGCGCTGGCCGAATTCATGCAGCGCAACCGGCTCGAAGCAATGCTCGGCTGCGCCAGCATGCCGATGTACCACCCCGGCCTGGCCTATGGCGAAGGCGCGGCCGCGATCTGGCAGCAGCTGCGCAGCCGCTACCTGGCCGCGCCGGACATGCAGGTCCAGCCCTATACCGCGCTGCCGCTGCCGGCCCAGGGGCGCGTCACGCCCGGCGCGCCCGAGGTGCAGGCACCGGCCTTGATCCAGGGCTATCTGCGCATGGGCGCCAAGGTGCTGGGCGCGCCCGCGTGGGACCCGGACTTCCAGACCGCCGATCTGCCGTTGATGGCAAAAATCGAGGACCTGCCCGCGCGCTATAGAAGAAGCACCCCCTAGGCGGGTCCCCCTGAGCGACTGCACGGCACGGGCCGCCCTCGCTTCCTCCTCTCATCCTTCGGTGGAGGGGGAGGCCCGCTGATGGACGGCACCCTCGGTGCGGGGGGCCCGCCTAGGGGCGGCCATCCGCCCCCGCGCTGGGGTATGCCTGTTCAAGCGTCGTTGGCGGTGCGAGGTTTCAGGAGAGAAACATTCAATTCTCGGCCGTTTCGTCCGGGCGCGTGAACAGCAGGCCCAGCGCCGACAGGCTCAGCAGGAAGATCACGAACATATAGAGCGCGGTGGCCAGCGCCAGGCTGATGGTGAACACCCATTGCCAGGTATTGCAGATATTGCCCGTGCCATACAGCGACAGGCACTGCTCCACATTCGGCATGTGCAGGTACCAGAGCACGGCCCACAGCGTGAGCAGCGCCACCAGCAGCCCGCCGCGCCAGCCCGCGCGCAGCGACAGCAGCGCGACCAGCGCAATCGAGACCGCCGTGCCCCAGACCAGCATCAGGGACCAGCTCACGCCCGGAGAGCGCGCCAGCAGCGCCTGGAACCAGGGTATCTTGGGCAGTTGGTCAAACTTGCCCAGCAGGTCCCAGACCAGGGGCAAGACGGCGCCCGTGACGGCCAGGCAGGCGACCAGCAGCGCCATCAGGCCATAGCGCCAGCGGCGCGAAATGCGGGACTTGTGGGGAAGCCGGCCGTCCTCGGGGTGGCGCACTGCAGCGGTCATGGGAAACCTCCTTGTGGTCGATGCCGGAACCCCTCCGGCGCGCTGCAAAAAGCTGCAACGTGCGTTCAGTCTAGGCCTGCGGCCCCGGACGCGCCAGTAGGCGGGCGCTGACGCAGCAGCCCGGCGCGGCGGTTGCCGCCGTGCCGGACATGCGCAGTCTCAAAGCGTCTTCAAGGCCCCGCCTTCAAGGCCGCGCCTTCAAGGCCCCGCCTCTCAAGGCAGCGCCCTCAGTGCCGCATGCACCTGGGCCGGCGTCAGCAGCTCGGTCATCACCTGCGGTGCCTTGCCTGGTGCATACAGCACATAGACCGGCACGCCGCTGCGCCCCAGCGCGGTCAGCGCGGCGGTGATGGCCGGGTCGCGCCGCGTCCAGTCGGCGCGCAGCAGCGCCACGCCGCGGGCGGCGAAGTCCGCGCGCACCTCGGCGCGGTTGAGCGTGGTGTGCTTGTTGACCTGGCAGGTCACGCACCACGCGGCGGTGAAATCGACGAATACCGGCGTGCCCGCGGCCGTGAGGCTGCTCACGCGCTCGGCCGACCAGGGCTGCCAGTCGCCAGCGCTGGCCGTGGACGCGCTTTCCGCGGCGGTGGCACGCGTGATATGCGGGCCGATGGCGTTGCCCAGCCACAGCAGGCCCAGCAGCAGCGCGCCGCCCAGCACCCAGCGGGTCCTGCCGGTCAACGTGAACGCCCAGACCAGCGCGCTGAGCGCCACCAGCAGCGCCAGCAGCGCGCCCGCGCCGTCGATGCCGCTTTGCTGGCCCAGCACCCAGACCAGCCACACCACGGTGGCAAACATCGGGAACGCCATCGCGCGGCGGAAGGTCTCCATCCAGGCGCCGGGGCGCGGCAGCCAGCGCACCAGCGCCGGCATCCAGCTGGCCAGCACATAGGGCAGCGCCATGCCGATGCCCAAGGCGGCAAACACCGTCAGTGCCTGCGTGGCCGGCATGTCGATGGCCAGCCCCAGCGAAGCGCCCATGAACGGCGCCGTGCAGGGTGAGGCGATGGCCACGGCCAGCACGCCCGACAAAAAGGCCTCGGCCGCGGGGTGGCGCAGCTGCGCGCCGGCCCAGCGCTGGGGCAGCATGCGGCCGAACTCGAACATGCCCGCGAGGTTCAGGCCCAGCAGCGTGAACAGCGCCGCCATCGCCGCGACCAGCCCGGGCGACTGCAGCTGAAAACCCCAGCCAAGCTGCTGGCCCGCGGCGCGCAGCGCCAGCAGCAGGCCGCCGAGCGCCAGAAACGACAGCAGCACGCCCGCGCCATAGGCCAGGCCGCCCAGGCGCAGCTGGCGCCGGTCCTGGCCGTGGCGCGCGAAGCCGACGATCTTGATCGCCAGCACCGGGAATACGCAGGGCATGAGGTTGAGGATCAACCCGCCGAGCAGGCCGCCGAGCAGCGCCATCCACAGGCTGGAGCTGCCGGGCGCAGCCGGGGCGGGCTGCTGCGCATTGGCCGCGAGCGCCGCCGCCAGTTCGGGCGACACGCTGGCGACGGGCGCGCTGTCCCAGCGGCCTTCCACGGTGGCCACGCTGCGCCAGCCCACGGGGCCCTCGGTGGGTGCGGTCGAGGGCGCGACGACAAAGGGCAGCTGCGCAGGCGTTTCGCCGCGCATTTTCGACAAAGGCCAGTTGGCGGTCCAGCTCGCGCCTTCCCAGGCCTGGGTCCAGCCGCTGCCGGGCAGGGCTGCGTGCTCGAGCACTTCAGCGGTTTCGGGGAACAGCGCCAGCTGCGTGCCCTGCAGCGCCGCGGGCAGGCCTTCGATGCGGATTTGCAGCCGGTCACCCGCGACCGTGGCCGTGCTCTTGCCGGATAGTTCTGCCGGCTGGCGTGCCCGGGCCGTCGCAAAAGCCCCGGCATGCAGGGCGGTGGCGCTGCGCACCGGCAGCTGCAGCGTGAAGTTGCCTTCCTCGGGAATGCACTCGACGCGGCAGACCAGCCAGGTGGCATGCAGGCGGATGGTCAGCGTGTCGCCATCGGGAGACTTGAAGTCGGGCGCGACCCGGATCGGCACCGGCAGCAGCAGCCGGTCTTCATAGCCGTAGTTGGCCAGCGGGCCGACGCGGATGATCCCGGGCAGCGGCCATTCGATGGCGCCGGCTTCCAGGCCCGCGGGCAACTGCCATTCAAGCTGGGTCGGCAGGCCCGAGTCGCCGGGGTTCTTCCAATAGGTATGCCACTCGGGCTGGTGCGTGATGGCCAGGCCCAGCCACAGCGGCTGGCCGGGCGTGACGCCCTCGGGCGCATGCGCCACCAGCTCGGCGCGCACGCGCTCGGTGGTGACCACGGCGCCGGGGCCGGCCAGGCTGCCGCGCAGCTGGATCTGGGCGTGGCTGTCTGCCGTGCCAAGCAGGAACAGCGCCAGGGCCAGCAGCCAGACAGGAAGGTGGAAACGGGTGCAGAGGCGGTAGGTCATATCGCTAGGTGGGAGCCGGGGGCGCGCGGATGGTTCCGCACCCCGGTCCCGCGATGGTAACGCCGCGCGCGATCAGCGTGCCGGCGCCAGCCCGGGCCTCAGCTCCGGCACCGGCTGCGGCTGCGGCCGCGGCGCCAGCGACTGGCAGCACACCGGCGAGGGCGGCAGCGCGCCGATTTCAGCCGGCGTCGCCAGCTGCTCCTCGACGGGATCGATCATGCGCGCCTGGCGCCAGCCGCCCCAGCGGTAGTAGGCGATCGACAGCACCATGGCGCAGGCGGCGCTGATCGGGAAGCTCCACCAGATCGCGTCCACGCCCCAGGCCGGCTGCAGCCACCGGGCGACGGGCAGGCGCACGCCCCACAGCGCGATGGCCAGGATCAGCAGCGGCGCGACCACCGCGCCCGTCGAGCGCACCACACCCGAGAGCACGAAGGTCACGCCAAAGAACAGGAAGGAGCCGATCGCGATGTGGTTGAGATGGCGCGCGGTCTCGAGCGCCGCGCTGCCTTCGGGCAGGAACATGGCCAGTACATACCGGTCGGCGGCCACGGCAATCAGGATCAGCGTGCCGGTCATCAGCACATTGCAGACCACGCCCGCGCGCGCCGTCGCGTCGACCCGCGCCCACAGCCGGGCGCCGACGTTCTGCGCGGCCATCGAGGAGCAGGCCGCGCCGATCGCCATCGCCGGCATCTGCACATAGGTCCACAGCTGCAGCGAAGCGCCGTAAGCCGAGGACAGCTGCACGCCGTGGCTGTTGACCATGCCCATCAGCATCAGCATGGACATCGAGATCATCACCATCTGCACGCCCATCGGCAGGCCCTTGGTGACCAGCGCGCGCAGGATCTGGGGGTCGGGCCGGAACAGCCGCAGCTCGGCCGAGCCGATCCACAGCGGGTGGCCGCGCCAGCGCACCCAGCCCAGCAGCGCGGCAAAGCCGATGACATGCGCCACCAGCGTCGCCATCGCCGAGCCGCTGATGCCCATGGCCGGCACCGGCCCCCAGCCAAAGATGAACAGCGGGTTGAGCGCGGTGTCGAGCAGCACCACCAGCAGCAGGAAGTAGAACGGCGTGCGCGTGTCGCCCGCGCCGCGCATCACGGCCGAGACAAACGCAAACAGATAGAGCAGCGGAATCGCCAGGAAGATCACGCGCAGATAGGCCTCGGCCAGCGGCTGCGCCTCGGCCGGCGTGCCAAGCCAGCCCAGGATATCCGGCGAGAAATGCCAGCCCAGCGCCGCGATGCCGACCGAGGCCGCGCCAAACAGCGTGGCGCTGGTGCCGATCACGCGCTTGGCCTGGGCGAGGTTGCGCGCGCCCATGGCCTGCGCCACGAGAATCGTCGCCGCCATGCCGATGCCGAACACCAGCCCGATCAGCGCGAACAGCACGTTGTTGGCATTGGCCGTCGCGGTGATCGCGGCCTCCCCCAGATAGCGCCCGACCCAGATCGCATTGATCGAGCCGTTGAGCGATTGCAATACGTTGCCGGCAAGGATCGGCAGCGAGAAGACCAGCAGGGTCTTGCCGATCGGGCCTTGGGTCAGGTCACGGGTGGTAGTGGATGCCATGGCGCATTGTGCGGGGTCCGGCCGAGCTCGGATGTCAGCCATCTGCACTACCATGGCAGGCATGTCTCCGACCACTCCTGTCTCTTCGCCCCGCTGGCCCTCGCGCTGGTGGGCCCAGGCCTCGGCGCGTGACTTTGCCGCGGCGCAAGGCAACGGGCTGGCGGCTCAGACCGTGGCGCTGCTGCCGGTCGCGGCCATCGAGCAGCACGGGCCGCACCTGCCGTTGTCCGTGGACGCGACGCTGGCGCAAGGCGTGCTCGATGCGGCGCTGGCGCTGGTGCCGCCCGAGCTGCCGCTGCTGTGCCTGCCGCCGCAGAACATCGGCCTGAGCATGGAGCACCAGGCCTATGCCGGCACGCTGACCCTGTCGCCCGCGACGCTGATCGCGCTGTGGTGCGAGATCGGCGCCTGCGTGGCGCGCGCCGGCGTGCGCAAGCTGCTGCTGTTCAACGGCCATGGCGGACAGGTCAGCGCGATGGACATCGTCGCGCGCGAGCTGCGCGCCCGGCATGGACTGCTGGTCTACAGCACCAGCTGGTTCGGGCTGGTGGACGAGGCTGCCAACCAGCAGTTCGGCGCGCACGAGCACCGCTTCGGCATCCATGGCGGTGAGGTGGAGACCTCGATGATGCTGCACCTGGCGCCGCAAACCGTCGACATGGGGCATGCGCGCAATTTCGCCTCCACGTCGGAAGACCGCGCCCGCCAGTACCCGCTGCTGGGCAACGGCCGCAGCGCGAAGATGGGCTGGGCAATACAGGATTACAACCCGGCGGGGGCGGTGGGCAACGCTGTTGCGGCGACGGCGGAACGCGGCAGGCAGATGGTGGCGGCTTCGGCGCGGGGGCTGGCGCAGCTGGTGGGGGAGATCCATGCGCTGCCGGGGTCAACGGTGGTGGATGAGGGGCATCCTTACTAGAGGGCAGGACGTTCATCCTTCGATCCTTCGACAAGCTCAGGATCAGGACGAACGGTTTTATTGGCCTGCCCGCCTTTTGATGGGGCCTGCCTGGCCGGCCGCGTCGAAGGATGAGCGGCCCGCGACAAAATGGGAAAACTCTTCAAACCTCCCCGCCCCCGCCCAGAAGCTATATCTCCTCCACCTGCCAATGGTGCAAACACTCCCGCAGCACCAGCAACCCCGCCGCCCACTCGGCCTCCTGCGGCAGCGATGCATCCACCGGCCCGGCGCGCTGGGCCTGGCGGACCAGCCGGTCGAACAGCTCCTCCACCGCTTCGCGTGTGAGGGCGTCGCCCGCGCCCGCCACCCGGGCGATAGCGTGCAGCAGCGCATCGCGGGTCTGCAAGCGCACCGGCCGGGGCAGCCAGGCGCTGGCGGGCATGATCGCGTCTTCGACTTCCTCGATGCCCCGCTCCAGTGCCAGCGCATCGGGCATCTGGTCCTTGAAACGGGCATGGGCCAGGGTGTGCAGGCCCAGCGGCAGGTCGTAGCGCTCGTCCTCTGAAAGTGCCAGCCAGCCCTGCAGCGCGCCCAGATGCAGGGTCACGCGGGGCACGAAGGCAAGATCGGCGGAAGTGGCAGTCATGCCACTTTGTATGCCAGTTGTCTCAGGCGTGGGTCACCCAGCTGCGATGGGCCTCGCTGTCGAGATGGTTTAGCGTATTGAAAGTCTGCAGCATCAACCGCTTCGGGCTGATGCTGAACTCCGTCACCGCGCTGTTGCGCAGGCGCATGTTCAGCGCGATCGTGGCTTCGGGCGAGGTGCCCAGCACCTGGCCGATGGCCGCCGAGATCGGGCCGCCGCTGCTGACCAGCAGCACGTTGTGCCCGGTGTGCTGCTGGCGCACCTGCTCGAGCACGGCATGCACGCCGGCCGAGAAATCGTTCCAGCTGGGCATGCCCTGGGGGCTGATCACGCCGGCCATCCACTGCGCCAGCGCGTCGCACAGCAGGCGAAAGTGCTGGCGGTAGAGCTCGGGGGTGTCGGCGCGCGGCAGTGGCTGGGGGTGGATCGCGGCCAGCAGCGCCGGGCCGTCGTATTCGTTGAGGGCGGGCAGCGTCGTCACCGGCGCCGTGAGCCCTTCGAGGCCTTCACCGATGCCGTCCAGCGTCTGGTTGTGGCGGTGCAGGCTGCCGACCAGCACGGCGTCGAACACCATGCCGCGCTCGCGCCAGTACTCGCCCAAGCGCCGCGACTGCTCGTGGCCGCGGGCGCTGAGCTGGTCGTAGTTGTCGGCACCAAACGAGGCCTGGCCGTGGCGCACAAGGTAGAGGGTTCCCATGGGCGCGATTGTGGGCAGGCGCTCACTCGGCGCAAGTCGCGCAAGCGACGGGGCGTGGGGGCATTGTCACTTACGGGACCAAAAACTAAAGAAGTACCGTGCCTTCGATGCAGCCCACCGTATGCCCACCGATCCAGAGCTGGCCCTGGGCGTCGGCCGTCACCTGTACCCAGCCGTCGCGCCCCAGGCAGCTGCCCTGGTTGGCGGCGTAGGGCGCCTGCAGCCGGCCTTCGGCAATGAGCCATTGCGCCAGGCTGGCGTTGAGGCTGCCGGTGACCGGGTCCTCGTTGATGCCCGTGGCCGCGGCAAAGGCGCGCACCTCGAGCTGCACGGCGGGGCGCCCGGGCGCCTGGGCAAACGCGCGCGCCTCGCGGCTCGAGCGGCGCACCAGGGGCGGGGTGTCGTCTGCGGGATAGAGCGCCGCAACGCCCACCTTCTGCCCCAGCGCCTTGAGCCGCGCATGGTCGGGATCGAGCGCGAGAACGGTTTCGGGGCTGTCCAGCAGCAGGCCCAGCCACAGCGGGCCGTTGTCCAGCTGCTCGGCGGCAATCACCTGACCGGGCGTGAGCGACAGCGCCTGCAGCACCGCCGCCAGCAGCTGCGGCTCGGGGGCGCTGCGCGCGAGTGCCGGTGCGGCAAAGGCCAGCGCGCCGTCGTCCTGGCGCGCAATGCGCACCAGCCCCTTCCTGCATTCCTGCACGATATGCGTGGCCGACTGCGGCTGCCCGCCCTGCGCCAGCCAGGCGTGGCAGCTGCCCAGCGTCGGGTGGCCGGCAAACGGCAGCTCGCCGCCGGGCGTGAAGATGCGCAGCTGGTAGTCCGCGCCCCGGGCGCGCGCGGCGTCCGTGGGCGGCAGCACGAAGGTGGTTTCGGACAGCTGCGTCCATGACGCGAAGGCCTGCATGGCCGCGTCGTCGAGCCCTGCGCCATCCAGCACCACGGCCACCGGATTGCCGCGCAGCGCCACCTGCGTGAACACGTCGACCTGCGCGAAGGCGCGGCCGGCTGAGGTGCGCGGGCGCGGTGTCTTCATCAGGCAGCCACGGCGGCGCCGGCGAGGGTCACGCGGATGGCATCGGCCAGCGCGGCCACCGCGGTGTCGATCTCGGCGCTCGATGCCGTCACATAGGACAGGCGCAGCGTGCGCGGATCGGGATTCTCGGCGTAGAACGGCGCGCCCGGCACGAAGGCCACATGGCGCTCGACGGCCGCGGCCAGCAGCGTCTGGGCGTTCATGCCCTCGGGCAGCGTGACCCAGAGGAACATGCCGCCGACGGGGCGCGTCCACTGCACATCGAGGCCCGCCATCTCGCGCGTCAGCGCCGCCAGCATGGTGTCGCGCTGGGCCTTGTAGAGCGTGCGGATGGTCGGCACATGGCGGTCGAGGAAGCCGTCCTTGATGACTTCGGACACCACGCGCTGGTTGAAACCGGGCGTGTGCAGATCGGCCGCCTGCTTGGCCTGCAGGAACTTCGGGTAGATGTCGAGCGGCGCCACGAGGTAGCCCAGGCGCAGGCCGGGGGCCAGCACCTTGGAGAACGAGCCCATGTAGATCACGCCCTCGGGGTTGCGCGCGGCCAGCGGCAGCGGCGGTTCTTCCTCGAACCACAGGTCGCCGTAGGGGTTGTCCTCGATCAGCGGAATGTTCAGCTCGGCGGCCTTGGCCACCAGCGCGGCGCGGCGCGCTTCGCTCATGGTGCGGCCCGTGGGGTTCTGGAAGTTGGGCAGCACATAGGCCAGGCGCGCCTTGTCGGCGCCGGTGCCGGCCTTGGCGGCGAAGTCCTCGATGACGATGCCTTCGTCGTCGCTGGCGACGCTCACGGCCAGCGGCTCCTGCGGTGCAAATGCCTGCAAGGCGCCCAGGTAGGTGGGCGTCTCGACCAGCATGCGGCTGTCCTTGTCGAGGAACACCTTGCCGATCAGGTCCAGCGCCTGCTGCGAGCCGGTGGTGATCAACACCTGGTCGGGATTCACATCCCAGGGCAGCAGGTCGGCCACGGCCTGGCGCAGCGGCGCGAAGCCTTCGCTGGTCGAGTACTGCAGCGCGACCGCGCCGTCGCGCGCCATCACGGTGGCGCAGGCTTCGGTGAAGGCGCTCAGCGGAAAGGCCTTGGGCGAAGGCAGGCCGCCGGCCAGGCTGATGATGCCGGGGCGGTCGGTGAGCTTGAGGATCTCGCGGATTGCGGAAGGATTCATCTTGGCCGCACGTGCCGCCAGGGTCCAATTCGTCATAACTATCTCTCTGTATTTGCTAAAACCGGCATTGGGAAATGCGATTGGGATCGGGGGCACGCCGTCGTGGGGCATGTGCTGGTGAGGGGTGGGCGACGCGTCGGACCGGGCGTAAATGGCTGCGCCGCCGTGCCAGCAATCCAGCCATTTTGGCGCTTGCGCGGTCCGTCGCGTGCAAAGCCGCAAAAATGGCAACAGGCGCGGCTATGGCAATTTTGGTGCATGGTTGCTTCAGCAGGTCCAGCGATCGGTTTTGCCGCCGGGCCGCCCCAAGGCAAAACGCGCCCCCTTGGGGGGCAGCGAGCCACACGCAGTGGGCGAGCGTGGGGGCTCCATTTCATAGCATCCAGACGGCCGTGAGCACCAAAAGCAGCGCCATGCCGCGGTTGAACCACAGCAGCCGCTGCCCCTGCGCCAGCCAGCCGCGCAGCAGTGCGCCAATGCAGGCATAGAGCAGGTTGCTGCTCAGCGCGAAAAATGCCATGACCGGCAGCGCCACCGCCAGCCGCTGCCAGGCGTCCGCATGGCCGGCAATCCAGCCGGCCACCACGGTGAGCATCAGCAGCCAGGCCTTGATGTTGACGAACTGCAGCCCCACGCCCTGCCAGAACGGCACCGCCAGCCCGTTGCCGTTGGCCTGCGCGAGCTGCCCGGCGCGGCTCAGGCGCAGCGCCAGCCACAGCAGATAGCCGATGCCCAGCGCCTTGATCGCCCAGCGCAGCGCCGGCACCGCCAGCACCAGCGCACCGACGCCCGCGGCGGTGAGCAGCAGCAGCAGGCACCAGCCAAAAGGCACGGCGCAGACAAAACGCAGCGTGGGTCTGAGCCCGTGGTTGGCGCCCAGCGTGGCGGCCAGGGTGGTGTTGGGGCCGGGGCTGAAGCTCATGGCGGCGGCCAGGATCAGCAGGGCGGTGAATTCGACAAGGGGCATGGGGGACCACTTTAGGTGCTGGGGCACGCAACCTCCAGGGTGTTTACGCGCAAGGAGGGCGGCTTCCTGCTGGAGGACAGGCCATTCATCCTTCGACAGGCTCAGGACGAACGGTTGTTTCCGTTCGCCCTGAGCTTGCCGAAGGATCGAAGGATGAATGGCCTGCCCTATAGATGCCCTATAGATAGACCCGCAGTCCCTACCTCAGCGCCCGGTGGGTTTCCCCGTCCCCGCATCCCGCAACATCTTCAACAGATTCCGATTGACGTTCTCCAGATCCATCTCGTGCTTCTGGCACAGCGCGCGCACGGCGCTGCCGTCGGGGGTCTCGAGGGCCTCGGCCAGCGCCAGGCTGGGGGCGTAGGGGCCGGTCCTGCCGATGATCGCCTGGTAGATGCGCTCGGACAGCGGCAGGCGGCGCAGGCTGCCCGCGAGCGGCTCGCCCAGCAGCAGGTCGAGCTGCGAGAACAGGCCGCACAGATAGACCTCGCGCTGCAGCTCATGGCCCATGCCGGCCTCGACCAGCTGCTCCGTGAGATGGCCGCGCATCACCATCGCGGCGCGCACCGGCTGCAGGTCGGGTTCGATGTCGGCATGCGGCAACTGGTCGCTGAGCCAGCGCTGCAGCGTGCCATAGCCCAGCATCACCAGGCCGCGGCGCAGCGAGTCGACGCCGGTGCGCAGGCCGAGCGCGGCCGAATTGGTATAGAGCATGAAACGGTAGGCCAGCACCGGATCGCGCCCCAGGATGTCTTCAAAGGTCTCGAGCGATTGTTCGGCGTCGATGGCCTGCATCAATGCCAGCACCTGCTTGCGGCAGGGCTGGGCCGCGCGCGCGCGCAGCTGGTGCAGCACGTCTTCGGTGGGCCAGCCGGCAATGGCGGCCGCGCGGTGGCCGTCAAGGCAGCTTTCAAGCAGCGTGCGGCTGGGCAGGCCTTCGTACATCTGGCCATCCAGCAGCGCGCCCGAGGGCTGTGCGGAATCGAGCCGCAGCAGGCTGCTGGCAAACCACTGCGCGGTGCCGGCGTCGGGCAGATCCCCCAGCGCACCGCGCCATACGAGCTTGAGCCCGCGCGCCTGCGCGGCCTGGGCCTGGGCGTAGAGGGCGGAGTTCTCAAGCCAGTCGCCGCGCACCTCGATCCAGGGGCTGCCCGCGGGCGCCTGTTCCAGGAAGGCGCTGAGCAGCTGGTGCGACTGCGGCGACAGCAGCAGCGGCGGCGCCGCCTGGCTCCACATTTCCTGCAGGATGCGCAGGAAATGGGGCACATCGGGGTCCAGCGCCGGGTCGCAGTCGAGATAGAGCTGGACACCGGCGAGCGCACGGTCTTTATTCCACAGGGGCCGATAACCAAGTGTCAGGGAACTGAGTGCGGACAGGGCCATGGAATGACAGGAGAGTTAACCTATATAGTCGAACAGGGACAGTTTCTGGATCTGGGCGTAAGACTGCAGCGCGGCGGAGTAGCCGGTCTGCTGCGTCTTGAGCTCCGACAGAGCGTTGATCATATCGACATCTTCGGCGGCCGAGCGGTCGGCCTCGAGTTGCACCGAGCGCTTGTCGAGGTTGTCCGAGAGGGTATCGGCGCGGTTGAGCAGGTCGCCGGCAAAGCCGCGCACGGCCTGCATGCGGTTCATGCCGGTGTCGATCTCGGCCAGCGCCTTGGCCACGCCATGCGCGAGCGCCCCGGACGCCGTGCTGCCATCGGCATTGACGCCGTTGCGCACCGCACCGATGGCCGCGTCCAGCACACTGAACAGGTCGCTGCGCTCGCTCGCGCCAATCGTGAAGCTGTCGCCGTCGGCGGGCTGGCCGGTGATCTGAAGGTTCATGCCGGCCACGCTGATCTTCTCGCCCGACTTGTAGGGCACGGCGGCGGCGCCGGCAATGCTGTAGCTGGTGGCGCCGTCGGCGCCGACGCTGAAGGTGATGGCGATCGGCGGGTTGGCCGTCGCCGCGGCTGCGGCCGCCGAGGGGTCGGTGATGCTGCCGATATCGGTCCAGGCCTTGCCGGTGCTGCCCGCGCCGCGGTTCACCGCCAGCACGCCGTTGCCCGTGGGTACGTTCATGAAGGCCGCGGCACCGTCGAGCGTGTTGGCAATGCCGTTGACGCTGCTGCTGGTCTGGCCCGACTGGCCCAGGAAGCTGCCGCCCTGCACCGGCTGCTCGGGGCTGCCCAGGCCGCGAAACAGCGGCAGCCCGTTGCTGTCGGTGCGGTTGGCGAAGCTTTCGATCTGGTCGCGCAGCGAGCCCATCTTGGCGACCAGCGCGTCGCGCTCGGTCTGCGTGTAGGTGCCGTTGCCGGCATTGACCATCAGCGAGCGCAGTTCCTGCAACGCGTTGTTGGCCGAGCCCAGCGTCGATTCGCCTTCCTTGATGATCGAGACCTGGGCGTCCAGCGCGCGCTGGTCGGCGTCGGTGCGGTCCATGCGCGTGCGGGCACGCTCGGCCTGCGCGGCCGCGACCGGATCGTCGCTGGCGCGCAGCACGCGCTTGCCGGCGCTGGTGCTTTCCATCAGGTTGGCCAGCTTGGCCTGGCGCTCGGCAAGATTGTTGACCGTGCGGTCGTACATGTTGGCGGAGCCAAGGCGGGTGATGGTGTTGGTCATCGGAAACTCCTGGAAAATCAGCGGCCGACCGTCGAGATCATGCTGTCGAAAATGCTTTGCGCGATCTGCAGCATCTTGGCCGAGGCCTGGTAGGCCTGCTGGTACTGCAGCAACTTGGCGGCTTCCTCGTCGAGGTTGACGCCCGACACCGAGTTGCGGTCGGCTTCGAGGTTCTTGGCAATCGTGCCCGACAGATCGGCGGCCAGCTTGGCGCTTTGCGTGCGCGTGCCGACCTGGGCAATCAGCGTCGAGAAACCGTCGCTCAGCGATGTGCCGCCGTCAAACAGCTTGGCATCGCGCAATGCGAGAAAGGCGGTGGCGTTGCCGGCGTCGCGCTTCCAGTTGTCGCCCAGCGCGGCGCTCTTGGCGTTGGCGACCAGCACGCTGTCGCCCGCATGCGGCGAGCCGCTGAGCGTGATCTCCCAGCCGTCGATGCGGATCGGCTGGCCGGGCACATAGCTGCCCGTGGCGCCGGTGCTTGCCGTATAGGTCACGGCCTTGGTGGCGGGATCGACGGCAAAGCGGATTTCGACGCCCGCGGAAGCCGCATCGGGAAGGCCCGCGCCCGTCACCTTCAGGCCCGACAGCTGCAGCGTGCCGCCGTTGCCGGTGTTGATGCTGGCGGAGACCGCGTTGGAGACGGCCAGGTCCTGCGGCGACAGCACCAGTGCTTCCATCGTGGCGGCCGAGCTGCTGAAGGGCTTGAACAGGACGGTCTCGTTGAGCGCACCGCCGCCGGAAATGTTGAACTGCAGGCCATCGACGGTCTGCGCGGACAGCGCGGCCACGTCGTCGTAGCCGCGCGTCAGGCCATCGGCCAGGCGCACCAGGTTGACCTTGCCGCCCGCGCCGAAAATCACCTCGTAGTCGGAGGCGACATAGGCCGAGACATCGAGCACCGGCTTCGGATCGGCGCCCGAGCGGGTATCGACAAAGCTCACCGACGCCGAGATGCCGTCGATCGCGGTGTAGCCCGGCACCTGCGTGACCTGCGAGAACAGCGCGCTGCCCGCGGCGCCCGACAGCGTCAGGCCCTGGGTCTGCTGCGCGTTCAGCGTGGTGCTGATCACCTGGGCCAGGCGGCCCAGCAGGTTGCGGCCTTCGGACAGGTCGTCATTGTTGAACTTGAGCAGACCGGCGATCTCGCCGCCGCCGACCATGCTGGCGCTGAGCTCCACCGGCGCGTTGCCCGGCTGGTTGAAATACAGCGACAGCTCGCCGCTGCCCGGATATTGCAGGGGTTCGCCGATCGACAGCTGCGATGCGGTCGAGCCCAGCACCAGCGCCTGGCTGCGGCCGACAAACAGGTTGAGGGTGCCATCGGCGCCATCGACCTGGCTGGTCTGCACATACTGGTTCATCTCGCGCACCAGCTGGTCGCGCTTGTCCAGCAGGTCGTTGGGCGTCAGGCCCGCGGCCTGCGAGCGGCTGATCTGCGTGTTGAGCCCGGCCACCTGGCTTGCCAGGCTGTTGACCAGCGTGACATCGTTCTGGATCTGCTGGCGGTTGGTGTATTCGAGCTCGTCCAGGCTGGAAGAGGCGGCCTTGAAGCGCCCGGCCAGCTCGGTCATGCGCGTCAGCACCACGTTGCGTGCCGTGAGATCGGTGGGCGCATTGACCACGTCGGAGAACGCATTGAGCATCTCGTTCATGGACGCGCCCAGGCCGCTCTTGCCGCCGGCGAACGTCTCCTGCATCTGCGCCAGCGAGCTCGCGCGCGCCAGGTCGGCGGCCTGGATCGCGCCCGCGGTGTTGGACTGGCGGTTGAGCAGCGCGCTGTAGTTGCGCACGATGGACTCCACGTTCACGCCGTTGCCGACATAGCCGTTGCCGATGTCCTGCCCGAAATTCGTGCGCATCGACACGGTCTGGCGCGAATAGCCCGGGGTGTTGGCGTTGGCAATGTTGTTGCCGATGGTCTGCAGGGCGATCTGGTTGGCCATCAAGGCGCCCGAACCCACGTTCAAAAGACTCATGTTGTTATCTCTTTATGTCTGTGTGTTTTGCACGCGCATCGTGCTCTGGATGGCGCGATTGAGCTTGTTCGCGTATTGCGGATCGGTGGCGTAGCCGGCTTTTTGCAGCTCGCTCGCATAGGCCAGCGCCGAGCCGGTCTGGGCGCGGGCTTTTTCATAGCGCGCGCTGCCGTTGATCAGCTGCGCGTAGTCGCGAAACGACTCCTCGAAGGAGCCGTAGGCGCGGAACTTGGCAGTGACCTTGCGCGGGGCGCCGTCGATGTATTCGGTGGTGGTGATCTCGGCAACCTTGCCGGTCCAGCCCTTGCCGGCCTTGATGCCGAACAGGTTGAAGGAGTTGCTGCCGTCGGCGTTGCGGATCTCGCTCTTGCCCCAGCCGGTTTCATGCCCGGCCTGGCCCAGCATGTAGGCCGCGGGAATGCCGCTGGCCTGCGCCACGCGCTCGGCGGCGCCGGCGTGGGAGCGCACGAAATTGTCCAGGCCCTGGGGCGAGGGCGCATTGGCGGCATAGGCATTGACGGGGTTGGCCGCGGCCACGCCAGAGGCTGCCGCGCTCTTGCCGGAAACGAAGCCGCCGTAGCGCGCATAGCCGCCCGGGCGGGCGGCAAAGCTCAGCGTCGAGGGCAGCGCGTCGTCGCCCGCGTCCTCGG
The DNA here is from genome assembly GCA_040514115.1 of Comamonas sp. Lineage (GTDB taxonomy): Bacteria > Pseudomonadota > Gammaproteobacteria > Burkholderiales > Burkholderiaceae_C > Comamonas. The sequence continues at coordinate 37,533 of JBEVDH010000145.1, forward strand.
TGACGCCGCCCATGGCCTTGGACAGCTGGCGCGCAATGGCGTCGGCCAGGCCGCCGGGCTGGCCCGACATCGTCACGGACAGCTGCTGGTCGAGCAGGTCGGCGCCCAGGTCGCCCTGCGCGCCATCGAGCAGGCCCGACTTCATCGTTGCCTCGCGCATGCTCTTGATCATCTCGCGCATGAACAGCGACTCGAGCTGCTTGGCGGTCTCGCGCACGGCCTCGGGGTTGTTCTGCCCGGCTTCGTACTTGAGCGCATTGAGCGAGCGCGCGTCCACCGCCAGCGCGTTGGACGTGCCCATCGACACGGTGGAATTGAGCGACATGCTCATATGACCTCCAGCTCGGCATTGAGCGCGCCCGCGGCCTTGATGGCCTGCAGGATCGCCAGCAGGTCCTGCGGCGTCGCGCCCAGGGAGTTGAGCGCGCGCACCACGTCGGTGAGCTGCGGCGAAGCCGGAACCTGGATCACATTGCCCGGTTCCTGGCGAATCTGGATGCTGGCCTTTTCCGCCACCACGGTCTGCCCCTGCGACAGCGGGTTGGGCTGGCTGATCACCGGGGTGGAGCTGATGGTGATCGACAGGTTGCCATGCGCGATCGCGCAGTTGCCCAGCGTCACCGCCTGGTTGAGCACGATGGAGCCGGTGCGCGCGTTGATCACCACCTTGGCCGAGGGCATCGAGCTTTCGATCTGCAATTCCTCGAGCTGGGCAATGAAGCGCACGCGCGCGCCCGGGTTGCTCGGCGCATTGACCTGCACGGTGCGGCCGTCAAGCGCCGTGGCCGTGCCCTGGCCGAGGTTGCGGTTGATCGATTGCACCACCTTGTCGGCGGTCTGGAAATCGCTGGCGTTGAGGCTCAGCTGGATGGTCTGGCCTTCGTGCAGCGGTGTCGGCACCGCGCGCTCGACCTGTGCGCCCTGCGGGATGCGCCCGGCGCTCAGGTGATTGATCTGGACCTTGGAGCCGCCTTGCGAGGCGCCCGCGCCGCCGACCACCATGTTGCCCTGGGCCAGCGCGTAGATCTCGCCGTCGGCGCCGCGCAGCGGCGTGGCCACCAGCGTGCCGCCCTTGAGCGACTTGGCATTGCCCATCGACGAGACATTGATGTCGATCATCTGGCCGGGCTGGGAAAAGGCCGGCAGCTCGGCGGTGATGATCACCGCGGCCACGTTCTTGAGCTGCAGCTGCGAGGCGTTGCCGCCCGCGGGCAGCGCGATGCCCATCTGCTGCAGGTAGTTGGCCAGGGCCTGCTTGGTATAGGGCATCTGCGTGGTCTGGTCGCCGGTGCCGTCGAGGCCGACCACCAGGCCGTAGCCCGTGAGCTGGTTGCTGCGCACGCCCTGGACGGCGGCAACTTCCTTGATGCGGGCGGCCTGCGCTGGCAGGGCCAGCACGGCAGCGCCGGTGGCGAAGGCCCAGAGCGCAAGGTGGGCGGGGCGCAATTTGAGGAGCGTGGACAGTGCTTTCATAGCTGTCCATTCTCGGGAAATTCAGAACGGCATAACGTTCAAAAAGAAGCGTGACAACCAGCCAATTGACTGCACTTCGGCCTGCTGGCCGCGCCCGCGCGACTCGACGCGCACGTTCGCCACCTGGGTCGAGCTCACGACGCTGCCGGGCTGCAGGTTGCGCGGATCGACGGTGCCCGAGAAGCGCAGCACATCGACGTTGTGGTTCACGCCGATCTGCTTTTCGCCCGTCACCACGAGGTGGCCGTTGCCCAGCACCTCGACCACCGTGGTGGTGATCGAGCCGGTGAAGTTGTTGCTGTTGGCGGTCTGGCCCCTGCCCGAGAAGCTGTTGTCGCTGCCGACACCGATCTTCGAGCGGCCGAGGATGTTGGCGGCGTTCGCGGCCTTGAAGATCGGCAGGTTGGTGAGACCGGCGTTGAGTTCGTTTTCGCGATCGATGCTCGACGTGGAGCTCTGCGTCGCGGTGACGCGCTCGACGATCAGCACCGTCACCATGTCGCCGATCAGGCGCGCGCGCTGGTCCTCGAACATCGGCCGGTAGCGCGCGGCATGGAACAGCCCGCCCGTGG